>CAIKOJ010000051.1 GCA_903829015.1 uncultured Bacteroidota bacterium | reverse complement strand
TACAACATTGCGAATAATCAAAGGATTCGCCTGATTATTTGCTCAAAACAATTTAACCTTGTTTTGTGAGCTATTCAAATCCCAAACAATCATTATTTATTAGTTTTTCATTTTACACCTCAAATCTAAAAATGCAATTATGCATTTGCCGGCTGTAAAACAATTTTTTGGGCGAAAACTATTTTATGATAGCTTGCACATGCTCCGAAGCAATTTTCATATTTAAAATAGATTCGAAGCGTTTTAAAGATAATGATTTCTTATTGATTGTATATGAATAAAAGGAGGGCAAAAGTGATTTTATTTGCTGGTATTATTTCTGGTTTGGTTGGCGCACTCAGTCAGTTTTTCCAAGACCATAGTAAACATATTGTAAGGCCATTTTCAGATTGGTTGCTTATCAGTGCATTTAGTATCGGCATATTTACTGCCGGCCTATTCGTTATCTTTTTCATTTTGTTTCTGATATTTAAAATAAAATAGTTTTTCGCTGATTACTCTGTCTTAAATTGGCATTTTTTCAAAGTTCTCAACTGAGCTTCTAAAAATAATATCGCCTTATTTATATTGATAATCAATCACTTACACCGGTCACATAAAATTTCTTAATGAATTTCTTGGTGTATTCGTTGTTCACCTTTACCTTTGCGCTCCCAAATAAAATCAATTATTGGTTTTATTTTATTTAACCTGCCTCTGGCAGATGCTTTTGAACAAAAAATATTTGTAAGAAAATGAGACACTTAAGTTTTAAAACACAATCCGCAAACGAGAAGATCGTAAAACGCGATTGGTATGTTGTAGACGCAACTAACCTAACACTAGGCCGCATGAGTTCTAAGATCGCATCAGTATTGCGTGGTAAGAACAAGGCATATTTCACTCCACACTTCGATTGCGGCGATTATGTGATCGTTATCAATTCTGGTAAAGTTGTTCTTACAGGCAACAAGATGGATGAAAAGGAGTACCAGACATATTCAGGATATCCGGGCGGTCAGAAAATCGAAACTGCGATTGAAATGAATCACCGTCGTCCTAATCTGATGATCGAGCGCGCAGTAAAAGGTATGCTCCCAAAAAACAGACTGGGCCGTGCGATGTACAAGAAACTGTTTGTTTATGAAGGTGCAGAGCATCCGCATAAAGCACAGAATCCAAAACCTCTGAACGCATAATACCCCTGAAAGGGCTTCCCTCCAGGCTTTTTTGATTGGATGTGGAAGAATTCTTAAACAAGATTTAAATAATAATTAAACCATTAAATAAAATGGAAAAACAAAAAAACGCAGTTGGCCGCAGGAAAGAAGCAGTTGCCCGCGTATATCTGAGCAAAGGCACTGGTAATATCACGGTTAATAATAAGGAATATAAGGCTTATTTTCCGATCATGTACCTGCAAAACCAGGTAGAACTGCCATTAAAAACAATTGATGTAGTTACTTCTTTCGACATTGTAATAAATGTACAGGGTGGTGGTCCTAAAGGACAGGCTGAAGCTATTAAAATGGCTATATCCCGTGTGCTTTGTGAGGTGAATCCTGAATATCGCCCACTGTTGAAGAAAGACGGATTACTTACCCGCGACAGCCGTTCTGTTGAACGTAAGAAATTCGGTAAACGTAAAGCGCGTAGAAGCTTCCAGTTCTCTAAACGTTAATGGTACAGGTACATTATTTTTTTTAACCAACAAGAAATTATTCAAATGGAAGATAATAAAACATTACACCAACAGCTCCTCGAAGCTGGTGTACACTTCGGTCACCTGAAGAAAAAATGGAACCCTAAAATGCTCCCATACATTTTTGCGGAAAAAAATGGTATCCATATCATTGACCTGAACAAGACTATTGATGGTCTTGACGAGGCAGCAGCAGCATTGAAATCTATCGCTAAAAGCGGCAAGAAGATCATGTTTGTAGCTACTAAAAAGCAGGCAAAAGAGATCGTGGTAGAAGCAGCGGTGAAAACGAATATGCCTTATGTTACTGAACGCTGGCTGGGTGGTATGCTCACTAACTTCAGCACTATCCGTAAGAGTGTAAAGAAAATGCTGAGCATCGAAAAAATGCTTCAGGACGGAACTATGGACAGCGTAACTAAAAAGGAGCGCCTCACCCTTACCCGCAGCAAAAACAAAATGGAAAAGGTATTAGGTGGTATCGCCCAGATGGGTCGTGTGCCCGCTGCTCTTTTCATGGTTGATATCAGCCACGAGCATATTGCTCTTGCTGAAGCTAAGCGCCTGGGTATTGCAACTTTTGCAATGGTAGACACTAACAGTGATCCTACTAAAGTAGACTTTGCTATCCCATCAAACGACGATGCTACTAAATCTATCGCAATCATCACGCAGTACCTCACTGCAGCTATACTGGAAGGATTACAGGAGCGCGCACAGGTGAAAGAAAACGATGATGAAAATTCTGACGAAACTTCAGAAAGAATGCGTGGTCTTGAAATAACCGAAGAAGATGGCGAAGGTGGTCGTCGCGGTGCTCGTGGTCGCGGACGTGGTGCAGGAGCTGGTGCAAGTGAGCCAGGTCGTGGACCAGGCGGTGGACGCGGAAGCGCAGGTGGTGGCAGTCGCCCAGGCGGTGGCGGTCGTGGACCAGGTGGCGGCGGTGGCCGTGGACCAGGTGGTGGTGGCAGCAGACCAAGTACTGCAAAACACTAACATCCACTTCTGGTAATATAAGAAGGGTTAATGAAAAAATAACTTGTAGAGACGCAACACAATGCGTCTCTACTCAAATAAAAACGAATTTTGTAACCTTATTTGAAAATTATTAAAAGATAAAAATAAAATGAGCACAGTAACAGTATCAGCAGCTGAAGTTAACAAGCTGCGTCAGCAGACAGGAGCAGGCATGATGGATTGCCGCAAAGCGCTAGTAGAAAGCAATGGTGATTTTGAAAGTGCTATTGACTACCTACGCAAAAAAGGACAGAAAGTTGCTGCTAACCGCAGCGACCGTGAGGCGAAAGAAGGTGTAGTAATCGCAAAAGCTAATGCAGACCATACATACGGTATCGTTGTTACACTCAGTTCAGAAACTGACTTCGTAGCCAAGAACCAGGAGTTTATTGATTTTGCACAGAACGTTGCAGACCTTGCATTATCATCAAAGTCAACAAGTGTTGAAGAATTATTGGCAGTATCAATGGGTGCCGCTACTATTGGCGAGAAGCTGATGGAAATGGTTGCTAAGATCGGCGAGAAAATCGAGGTTTCTCGTTTTGAGCAGTTAGCCGGAGAAGCAGTTGTTCCTTATATCCACCAGGGTTACCGCATAGGTGTATTGGTAGGTATGAACATGGCTGCAACTGTTGACAACGTTGTTGCCGGCAGAGACGTAGCTATGCAAATTGCAGCTATGAAGCCATTGGCAGTAAACGCAGAAAGCGTACCTGAAGAAATGATCGCCCGCGAAAAAGCAATTGCTATTGAGCAGATCATTGCAGAAGGTAAAGCAGCTGATATGGCTGAGAAGATCGCTGCAGGCAAACTGAACAAATTCTTTAAAGACAATACTTTGTTGCCTCAGCCTTTCGTAAAAGACAGCGGAATCAGCGTTGCTGATTACCTGAATTCAGTATCAAAAGGCCTTACAGTAACAGCATTCAAGCGTTCTGCAGTAGGTGCATAATATTATTTGATTTTACTTTTTAGAAAAGGGCGGCAGTTGCTGCCCTTTTTATTTGTTGAAAATCCTTGTGTACATTCGTTTCAATGATCAATCATGAAACGCTGGCCATTAAATAAAGCATATTTCTGGGAAACAGCACCGTTCTTTAGGTTGCTGCTTCCGTTTGCGGCTGGTATCGTTGTCTACGATCAGGGGTGGATGAAAGATGGACATGGGTACTTTTCTTTGGCACTTCTGCTCATATTTTTAGCGCTATATATAGCTATTCTTTCCGGCAGAAAAAACACAGTCCTCTTCACGGCGTTAAGCACCATATCGTTGAATGGCATGCTGCTGTTTGGCGGGCATTCCATTTCGCATTTGTGCGACATCCGGAATGACAAATTATGGTTTGGCAGCAACTCAAAAAGCACCTGCCTCGCAAGGATCACCGAAGCCCCGGCTGAAAAAGAACGCACCTGGAAACTACAGGTAAGCGTCATAAACACTTTTCCCAATGGCGTTGCATTGCCAGCCACTGGCAGTGCTTTCCTGTACCTGTATAAAGATGAATACCCTATGCTGTTGAAGAAAGGCGACAGTATAATGATACCCGGCAAATGGGAGCCTATAAAGAACAGTGGTAACCCTCACGAATTTGATTATGCAGCCTACTGTCGCCGAAATAATATTATTTATAACCAGTTCTGCTCTGCTAAGGATATACGGCTGTATTCGACCAACGACCCTACTCACACCCCCATCATTGAGCACGCTCACAACTGGTGCATGAATCAGTTGGAAACTTACCTACCGGATAAAAAAACCAAAGGTCTTATTCAGGCTATGCTGCTGGGCGACGAAGTGAATCTCGACGAGGACCTCCGGCAGTCCTATGCCGAAACGGGTATCATTCACGTCATAGCAATATCCGGCGGCAACGTAGCCATTTTTTTCCTTGTTATTTCATTCCTGCTCATGTGGCTCAGAAACAACAGGTACTTATGGGTTAAGTACGCTTTGGCTGTGCCCCTTGTATGGCTGTATGTAGTTATGGCAGGGTCGTCTCCATCGGCAGTGAGGGCGGCAGTTATGTTTTCGCTGCTCGCCTTTGGCATCATGTTTCAGAAAAACAACAGCAGTCTCAATCAGTTATTTGCAACCGCATTCGTGTTGCTGTGTGCACAGCCTATGTGGCTGTTCTCAGTAGGTTTTCAATTGTCGTTTGTTGCCGTATTGTCGCTGATATTGTTCTATAAACCTGTTTATAGGTGGTTTGCTCCTTCTCATAAAATCATACGACTGTTGTGGGCAACCATAGCCGCCAGCATTGCGGCAGAGGTGCTGGTAGCTCCGCTGGTCATTTACTATTTTCATATTTTCCCGCTACTTTTTATTGTTGCTAATGCCGCAGCATATTTATTTATGAGTTTGGTATTGGTGCTGAGTATAGCCGTATTGGCATTTAGTTTCGTCCCTTTTTTAGCAAAGATCTTTGGTATCATCACTGTATTTCTGGTTTCAGTATTCGACCGTATGGTAGTATGGTTGCAGCAACTAAATCCCACCTCGTTTCGTTATCTGATGATCACCGGGCTGGAACTATTGGCAGCATGGATAGCAATAGCCGGTATCGCCTCATTTCTTCTGAAAAAGAAAAAACCAGCGTTGTATGTTGGTTTAAGCTCGGTAGTGATTTTGCTGATCTTTCTTAACGCTGATGAATGGCACGCTCTGCATCAAAAAAGTTTGGTGGCGTACAACATTGCCGGCCAGAACCGTATAGAAATGATAAACGGAAAGAATTATTGTACGCTCACCCCCGATACCGGCGATCTGAAAAAGATAAACTATGCCACCAATGCAAACCACATCTACCGGCACGCCTGGAAAACGGGTTGTGATTCCGGAACAATATTTTATATAGGGGGCAAAAGTGTTCTGATACTCAGTCAGAACATACACAGCCAGGGTAAATTCCATGTAGACGAACTGATTCTGAACTTCAGTAATTCTCCATATCTGCAAGAGCTGCAAACAATATTCTCGCCCGAAACGATTGTCATTGGGAATACTTATTCAAGACAAAAGCAGCGCGACATACTCAGATTTGGTCAAACATCTGGCATAAACATTCATTCCATAGCAAATAATGGAGCTTACGTCTTGGAATGACGAATTCATAAATAAATGCCAAATCAGTTGTGCGGTATTTCGCACCCTGAATTATTCTTTAGTTTTATGCAACATTCACTCAACTTGCGGCATATTTTATTGATATTGGTACTATTGGGTCCTGTTGCTCTGGCACAGACTATTAAAGGAGTAGTTATTGATGGAGAATCGCAAAAGCCCTTATTTCCCGTAAATGTCATCAACATATCTACCCAGCGAAGCGTTATGACTGACGAGCAGGGGTATTTCGTCATTCGTGCAGGAACCGGTGAAATTCTATCATTCACTTTCCCCGGATACCACACAATCGAAAAAATCATTGGCAGCAACGCTCCATTGCGCATAGAGTTTCTGCCTATCAACGTAAAACTGCCTGAGTACGTGCTTAAGGACCTAACCCCCTACCAGAAGGATTCCATTGAAATGGTGGCTCTGTATGGCCACGAACTTGCTCAAAAACCGGCTAAACCGTCTATCAGCTTCGAAAGTGGCATTTCATTCAATGGTTTGATCAGTTCTCTCGCACAGCGTTTCACAAAGAGCTATAAAAACAGTAAGCGCTTCAAAGAAAATTTCAAAAGGGAACAGGAACAGAAGTACATCGATTCCAGGTATTCTCCCTCGTTGGTATCGTCACTAACTATGCTCAAAGATGATAGCCTTGCCCAGTTTATGAACACATACAAAATGGATTACTCCTTTGCCCGGCAGGCTACAGATCTTGAGTTAAAGTCGTGGATAAGAAACAGTTATAAGGATTACAGATATATGCACTCCTCTCCGGGATCTGGGAGGTTAAAACGTCACAACACTAAAGGCAAAAAGTAATATTCATTTTGAATTAACGCAAATAGCCAAAATATGCATTCTCCCATGGGTTTGGGGTTTTTTATTATTACTTTTGCCCCCGTTTAACAGTTAAATAAATTGCTTCATTCATGTGGCATAGTATCGCCGCTTTCATAATTAAGTTCCGGATCGCTCTGCTTATTATCCTGCTGGCGAGTACCGGCATTATGGGATACTATGCTGCCAAGGTGAAGATCAGTTACGAATTCACCAGCGCAGTACCGGTTGATAACCCAAAATTCATTGAATATCAGGCGTTCCGAAAACAATTTGGAGAGGATGGTAACCTGATGGTAATTGGTGTACAGACAAAAGATTTCTTTAACAAGGATTTCTTTAACGACTATGCTAAACTTACTGCTGATATCGACTCAGTAGAGGCAGTTGAAAATGTGCTGAGTATACCCGGTGCCATTACACTTGTAAAAGATACTGCCACACAAAAACTAAAAGTACTGCCGCTTGCAGCTGAGCGACCAATTGTCAACATCGATAGTTTCAGGTTAGAGTTTCAAAGTCTGCCCTTTTATAAAAACTTCCTGTACAACCCTGAATCAAACGCCTATCTGATGGCAGTTCGGATTGAGAAAACTGTACTCAATTCAGAGAAAAGAGCCGCAGTGATCACCCGGATACTAGAACTGGGAGATGCATTTGCCAAAAAACACGCTACTGAAATACACTATTCCGGGTTGCCCCTCATTCGCACTGAAATGGCCATGAAGGTGCAGTCTGAAATGAAATTATTCCTTATCGTTTCTTTCATCCTCACTGCGGTTATCCTTGTATTTTTCTTCCGTTCGTTCACTGCTGTGCTGGCTTCAATGTTGGTGGTAGCCACCGGTGTAGTATGGTCTATGGGTACAATTTTCTTACTGGGCTACAAGATCACTATCCTTACTGCTTTGATCCCACCACTGGTTGTAGTGATCGGTATACCCAACTGTGTGTACCTGCTCAACAGATACCATTACGAGTACTACCGCAATCCCAATAAAATGAAGTCCCTGCTCAGAATGGTGGACAGGATGGGGATCGTAACTTTCTTTACCAACCTTACTGCCGCCATCGGCTTTGGTGTATTCTTCTTTACAAAAAGCGTATTGCTCAAAGAATTCGGACTTGTAGCAGGCATCAACATCCTCGCGCTGTTCTTCATTTCGCTGGTGTTCATCCCTGCTTTCTTTAGCTTCCTGCCTCCACCCAATGTAAGGCACACAAAATATCTTGAAAGTGGCTGGATCAACAAATTACTTACTAATATCACCAACTGGGTTTTCAGTCACCGCGGCTGGATTTACGGCTTCACAATCGCTATATGCGTTTTATCAGTAGTTGGTCTATTGCGTCTTAGGAACGATGCTCATATCGTGGACGACTTACCAAAGTCTGATAAAGTTTCGCAGGATCTCAAATTCTTTGAAAGGAACTTCAGAGGTGTGATGCCGTTGGAAATTGTGCTGGATACCAGAAAGAAAAACGGCGTTCTCTCGCTCGATGTATTGGGCAAGATGGAAAAAGTTACAAAGTTCCTCCAGACTTTTCCCGAGATAGGTCGCCCGCTTGCTATTACTGAAGGTATAAAATTTGCTAATCAGGCTTATTTCGGAGGCGATTCTTCAAATTACGAAGTTCCGGGCGATATGCTTCAGGCGGCTTTCGTAATGCCTTACCTCAGAACAAACAAAGGCGATAACAATTCCATGTTCAGCAGGTTATTGCATTCGTTTATTGACAGTACGAAGCAGAAAGCCAGGATCAGCGTAAGTATGGCTGATGTCGGTTCCAGACGCCTTCCTGCACTGCTCGATAGTATCCGCCCAGAGGTAAACCGGTTATTCGACAGCACAAAGTACACAGTCACCTATACCGGCACCAGTATCACATTCCTTGAGGGTAGTAAGTTCATTGTCAACAGTCTTCGCGACAGCCTTTTGCTGGCTTTCCTGATCATTTTCGGTTGTATGATCGCACTGTTCCGCTCATGGAGAATACTGCTTATTTCAATTGTAGTAAATATTGTGCCGTTGCTCATCACAGCAGGATTAATGGGTTGGATGGGTATTAGAATAAAACCCTCAACCGTACTTGTGTTCTCTGTGGCGTTAGGTATAACCATCGACGTAACTATCAGATTTCTGGTCAATTTCAAGCAGGAACTCGCCAGGCACGACGACAGTATTGCGGACACCGTTCGCCGTACTATACACGATACCGGCCTCAGCATTATTTATACCTCACTGATTTTGATTGCCGGTTTCAGCGTATTTATTCTTTCTCAGTTCGATGGTACAAAATCTCTGGGCTACCTTACCTCTATTACCTTATTCCTGGCCATGGTCACCAACCTTACACTACTGCCGGCACTGCTGCTTTGGATGGACAAAGTGATTGAAAAGAAAAATAATGCTGCCGCATTCCTCATGGGAGAAGATGACAACGATGTCATAAAATTAACAGACTGATTTTCTGTTTTTCCCAAATTCCCTACTTTTGTATTGCCGTGAATTTTGATAAGATCAAGAACAAGGGGCAGGCACGCCTTTTTCGAAATGACTATATCGAGATGATGACAAAAACTCATCCGGTGGTCATTTATTCCCTATACTTCCCCGTAATTATTCTCACACTTTATTACGGTAACGTTTACAAAGACATTCCTGTGCTCACCGAATCAGGTTTATTTCTCGCAGGCCTGTTTACATGGACACTGTTCGAATATTCAATACACAGATTTCTTTTTCACTATTTAGCCGAAACCAGCCGGGGCAAAAAAATCGTTTATGCAATCCATGGTGTGCACCATGAATACCCAAGAGATAAAGAGCGTTTATTTATGCCCCCAGTACCAAGTATCATTATCGCCAGCATTTTCTTCCTGTTTTTTTTTACGCTATAATGGATTGGAATTCCCTTGGTTTTTTCCCGGGCTTTATCTTCGGCTATCTTATTTATGGCAGTATGCATTTCGCAATACATGCTTATGCTCCTCCCAGGTTCCTGAAAGCGCTGTGGCGTAATCACCATTTGCATCATTACAAATGCCCCGACAAAGGCTTCGGCGTTAGTTCAGTTTTATGGGATGTATTTTTCAGGTCTGTACCTGAAAAAGAAACGAACAGTGATGTGCGCAGTGTTACAAGCGGACCGTTACGGCATGCCTGATTTAGAAGGCCAACCCATTTGTATTTTCTACTTACCCATCAGTTCTATTGGCAAAGACATTTGTTTGCCGTTGCGCATAAAGATCACTTCTGTTTTATCACCGGGCTTGAATTTACCCAGAGCTTCCATATAGCTCTGCATACTTTTCACATCTATAGGTCCCAACTTGATAATGATGTCTCCCTGTTTCAGTCCTGCTTTTGCAGCGGGACGGTTTTCGCTTACACCATCAATTCTCACACCTCCTTCCTGATAACTATAGTCAGGCATTATGCCAAGAGTTACTTTAAACGGTGTGGCACCCGGTGATTTTTGTTTTGTCTGTGTATATAAAGGTTTCACTTTCGCCTTGTCTTCTTTGGCAATTATTTGCTCCACATATTTGATGATCTGCGCCTCTCCTGCATAATTGATCCGCTCAGCTATATCTGTAGGTTTGTGGTAATCATGGTGCTGTAAAGTGAATAGAAACAATACAGGTAATCCGGCATTGTAAAAACTGGTATGATCAGATGGCCCCTGGCCCGAACTATCAATAACAAGTTTAAATTCTTTACCAGCCATTGTAGCCACATCGCTCCATGCCGGCGATGTTCCCACGCCACCAAGTTCCAGTGCATGGGTACTGTCATTCAAGCGACCTACCATGTCCATGTTGATCATATAGGCATGCTGCGTACTGTCTATTTTATGCTCTTTCACAAATGCTTTCGAACCATACAGTCCTAACTCTTCACCTGAAAAATTCAAAAACAGGTAGTTGAAGTTCCTGGCCTTTTTGTGGTTGTTTTTTACCCACGCAGCTACCTGCAAAACTGCCGCTGTTCCGCTGGCATTGTCGTCGGCACCATGGTGTATCTGATGTTCTTTAACGGCATTGGCAAACAGACTGTTACCGTCTTCGCCATAGCCCAGATGATCGTAGTGAGCACCAACGATCACTGTATACTTCGCGCCGTTATCTATAAACCCGGCAATGTTGTGACCGATGCGCTCAGTTTTGCCAATTACAATCTCCATTGATACCGGTATACCACCTTTGGACGATGTACCAACAATGTGTTTTTGATACGCATCGTTACTCAGAAAAATTGCTGGTATGCCGGTTGCCTCAAAAGTTGATTGCTTATTAAATGAAGGCGGCCATTTACCCCCAAATCCATCATAAAATATTACGCCCGATGCACCTTTTTTTTCCAGTTCTCTGGTGCGATCATACATGAATTTTTCTGCCTCAAAATGAGCATTGTTCGACTCTTCCTGATCTTTGTACAAAGGCACCAACCAAATTCCGCCCTGCTCATTTGCCTCTGGTATAAGGTCTCCTGCAATTGATTTATTCGGACTGAAAGGCAGAGGAAAAGCATCATGACCTAACTGTAACAACATACCATTCAGCCTCAACTGCGTGGCCATTGATAACTCTTTCCCGTACACAAAATGAAACGGATATATGTATTGACCTTTGTAGGGCGCAACGCCCAGATCCTTATACCTGCGTACTATGTAGTCTGCTGCTATACCCTCCCCCATCGTTCCGGTTCGCCTGCCTTCTAACTCATCTGAGGCCAGATAGCCAATATCATTTTTCAGTTGCATGATCATCATCTGGTCAGCCTTTTTCTGAGCCACAACCGGAGAACATACTACGCACAAAGCAATAGAAAACACAAACGTGGAAAACCTCGAAAACATAAAAAACATTTGCGCAAATGTAATAAAAAAGAAAGCAGGTACCAGACAATAACAGATTGGAAACAAAATACTCCTCGTGAACCGTTAAGCAACGTATTGTTGAACAGCTCAGAAAACAATATTCCTAAAGTATGTTGTTAATTCCCGTTTGGATTAAAACCTCCACCTTAAACCAATGGTTTCAGGAAAATAAAGCAGATAGTACTTAGAGTTTTCAGACCCGTAGCGGCTGTCATTTGTCTTGATGTGTGCATACCTTACACCCAGATCAATGTTGAGCCCTAACCGTGGAATGATGTACCATGTGTAACCTAATTGTATGCCTACATTGTATCCGTTACCTGCATTATAGTTATACTTCGACATATACATCAACGTAGAATCAGGGGCTTGGTTGTACTTGCTGTAGCCAATCGACCCATCATTAATCGTTTGCATCAGGCCCACCATCACACCGAAGTAAAGATTTGCACGGTTAAAATTATTGTACCTGGTATAAAATGGAATCACATAATTGATACCAACTGATTCATCAACAGCATGGTCAGCCATCACAAAAGTTACATCTCTCGTTTTCAGCTGCTGCCCCATCTGGTCGTTGATCTGCACGCTACCGTAAGTTGCCCAATGTCTGGTACCCGCATCAAAATTCAACATCCAATGTTCGCTGGCATAATAGTTCAACCGGATAGAATAGTCGCGCTCGCCCTTGGTACGATTGCCTTGATACGACTCAGCCGGTCCGGTTGGTCGCACCATGTTGCTATAACCAGCATTTATGCCTACTTCCCACAAATAATCCGGAGGTAAATTCTGTGCAAACATCGAGTTTACACATGCCAAAACACTGACGGCTGTAAGTAATAATGCCTTCATACTGGGAGCAATTTTTTTAAAATTAGTTTCAAATCTAAGTATTTTTTCTAAAAATACCTATCTATTGAGGCGCAAACCCCTTTAAATTGCCTTATCAGGCTTCGTCTTCCTCGCTAAAATTCATATTCAGCATGCTGCCCAACATGTCGGCAAACGCATATCCCCCCTTTTCAACTCCCTTTTTGCTGATTAGCGAAAATTCAGACAACCCGTGCAGCAGAAACTCCATAAGCAATCCTGCCTGCGACTCATCTGCATTCGGATAATATTGTTTGACAGCGGCGTATAAACCATCAACCATATACAATTTAGCAATATAAACCTCCGGCGTATCACCCTGCAGCACCGAGAGGTCGTTTCCTTTGCCAAACCAATCTATAACCGGCTGGTAGGGGTTTGGCTTGTGTTTCGTCTTACCAATGGCTCCTGATCCAGAATTATCGCGGCCTTTCTTAAACGACTGAGGGTCGGGGAAATACAGGGCAAACAGTGATCTGATAGCCTGCCCAAGCAGTCTGTGGGCAACAGTGAGTGGCCCTTCCTGCTCCCCCTCATATACCAGTTCTATTTTCCCGGTAATCGATGGCACAACCCCCACAAAATCAGCGATCCTTACCACCGTTGTACTTTGACCGTTCTGCAGCGCACGTAGTTCGGCAGTACTCACCAGATTTTCAAATGCCGAGATAGTGAGCCTCGCAGAAACTCCACTCTTCTGATCCACATACTCACTTTTGCGTGCCTCCATGGCAATTTGTTCGATCAGTTGCCGGCAGAGCTCGGGTACTTCTACCCTTTGCGCCTGCTCTGGTAATAGTTTGGCTTCCTGCTCAGTAATAGCTCTTGAAACCTCAATCGTTTTTGGATAGTGTGTAATGATCTGGCTTTCGATACGATCTTTTAATGGCGTTACTATACTTCCCCTGTTGGTATAATCTTCCGGATTAGCAGTAAATATGAAAAGGATATCTAACGGGAGCATGAGCTTAAAGCCACGGATCTGAATATCTCCTTCCTGCAGAATATTGAACAGTGAAACCTGTATTCTGGCCTGCAGATCAGGTAATTCATTGATCACAAAAATACTTCTGTGCGACCTTGGGATGATACCATAATGCAGCACTTGCTCATCAGCGAAACTAAGCCTGAGATTGGCCGCTTTAATCGGATCAATGTCCCCGATCAAGTCGGCAACCGAAACATCAGGCGTAGCTAGTTTCTCACCATACCGCTCACTCCTGTGTATCCAGCCTATTGGTGTTTCATCACCATTTACCTCAAGCAACCGCCTCGCGTAGTGCGATATTGGTGCAAACGGATCGTCATTGATCTCACTGCCGGCTATAACTGGTATCCACTCATCAAGTAGATTCACCATTTCACGGGCCATACGTGTTTTCGCTTGCCCACGCAGTCCCAGAAACAATATGTTGTGCCGGGATAGAATCGCCCGCTCCACATCAGGTATTACGGTATCCTCATACCCAAGTATCGTCTGAAACGGACTTTGCTTTTCACTGATAAATTGTATCAGGTTGCCCCGCACTTCATCTTTAATCTTCTTTGGTGTATATCCTGACTTTTTCAGTGCTCCAAAAGTACTTATCGTCGGTTTGTTCATTTGCTGCATTAATTCTGTTTTCTGGCCTAAACTTCGTTATTTTTTATCTATAATTCCGCACCTCTTCAATTCATAACAATTTATTCGTCGTCATTTGTCGACCTAACCCGCTTCTTGGGTTTATCGTCCTGTTTGGCTTCTTCTTTCTTTACAGGTTTGTCATCTTCCTTATCATCATCATTGCCTTTGGTGTTCTTATCTGCTTTATCCTTCTTGCTTTTATTCCCCACACTGGCTTCATCTACTCTGCCCGATAGGCCTAGATCCAGTATTTTTTCAAGCTGCATCAGCTTACCTGCTGTAATGTCCGTTTGCTTCAGTTCCACATCATAACCCGTCTGATTGTCATTGTTTGTCCAGGAGCCCGTATACACTCTGTTTTTCAACTCAAGTTCCATAGTACCTATCGGTGGGTCGTCTTCCATAGTCCATTTCCCATCGTCGCTCCTTACAATATGCAGCAATACATAACTAACCTGGTCGCCAAACTTGTATAGCCCGTCATACGCATTTATCTTGCCTGTTCGCAGATCTTTCATGTACCGCACGAAAAGTTTTACTGGAATTTCTTCATCAAATTTGCCCTCGTAGTATCGTCTGTCCACAACCTCCCGCCGCCCTTTGAAACTATCGTCCTCTATCAGGCTTACACCCAGCAGCGCCTGCCTTTTGATTATAGCTGAATCAAGGGTAACCGAACTCGTATCCAGTAATCCGTTCTTAACCGAATCGCTCTTTGCGCTATCCACCTGCCTGCTTTTTGCCAGCCAGTCAAAATACTTTTGCTCTTCCACTTCTTTCTTAAGATACTGCTCGATCGTTGAAGCTTCCAGCATATTCAACACCTGCCCTCCAAAAAAATACCCGTTAATTTTCTGAATTTCAGTAATGGTAATACAAAACGTAAGCCTACCCACTATGTCCCTCACAAATAGATAGCCTTTGAACCGCTCCGGCACTATCCTGCTGTATCCTATCAACTCCCTGTTGGGCACCATTCTACTCAGTTCATACCGCTGTATAACTACATTATCCCAGTGAATACCAGAGTCTTCACCCTTCATCAGAATGTTCAAAAACCTGGCCATTATCTGGTGATTATACATCGGGTCGAACTGCAGTAACGACTTAGGGTGTTCCTTTAAATGGTTCAAATCCCTCAATGCCTCAGGCGATCTGTCGGGCGGGTGCATAACCAGTGCCCAAAGACTGTCAAACGGTGGGAAGAGATAAAAATAACCGGTTGAGTCTTTGTGACTCAGGCAGCCTACCACATTGTTCATTAACCCTACTTCCGACCTCGGCTCCCCACGATAACGGCGCTTACCTGCCAGCGAGGTAAACCCCACTATCAATAAAAGCGCTGCCAGAAAATACCTCATCTAATGTTGGTTATGTAACGTTGACAAAATAAAGTTAGTCTTTTTAAGCCTAACCCCCCGAAACGGTATTCCCAACGATATCATATAATCTTTCAGGTGGGCGGGCAATCAATGCTTTATTACCCTTTTCAATGATGGGACGCTCTATTAGGATCGGATTGGCGGCAAGTATCTTCAGCCATTCCGTTTCTGCAATATTTTTACCTTCAAATTGTTGTTTGTATAATGGTTCACTTTTTCGAACCAGCGCCGACGGCTCCAAACCCAGTTTTTTAAGCAACGCAGTCAGTTCTTCCTCACTTAACGGATCTGCCAGATACCACCTTACTTCATGCGGAATATGCTGCTCCTGCATTATTTCCAGTGCGCTACGGCATTTACTGCACTCACCGTTATGGTATATAGTAATATTAGTCTCTTCGGTCATTACTCGCTATAAGAAAGCCCTTCAGGCCTGCCTGCCGAAGCATCTGCGCGGGCAGGGGTTTAGGGTTTACACAGTTATCTCCTTCACATCGTCAGCTATCACCAGCCTGCCTGCTGTTTTGGCTTTTATTTCGTCTACAGTTACACCCGGTGCATATTCCAGCAGTTTAAAGCCTTCATCGGTAATATCAAACACACCCAGATCGGTCACCACCTTCCTCACACACTTTATTCCCGTAATAGGCAATGTGCACTTAGGCAGCAACTTACTTTCACCCTTTGGATTAGTATGCTGCATAGCTACAATAATGTTTTTTGCAGCCGCCACCAGATCCATAGCACCGCCCATGCCTTTCACCATTTTACCCGGTATTTTCCAGTTGGCAATATCACCGTTGTCGGCTACCTCCATGGCGCCCAGCACCGTAAGGTCTACTTTGCCGGCACGTATCATACCAAAGCTCATGGCACTATCAAAAAACGCCGAACCGGGTATAGTGGTAATTGTCTGCTTGCCCGCATTGATCAGGTCCGCGTCTTCCTCCCCTTCAAACGGGAAAGGCCCCATGCCCAGCAGCCCGTTTTCACTTTGCAGCACCACGTCCACACCTTCAGGTATATAATTCGCCACAAGTGTAGGTATACCAATGCCCAAGTTCACATAAAACCCGTCCTTCAGTTCCTGCGCTATGCGCCTTGCTATTTGTTCTTTATTTAAACCCATTTTAAAAAAGTTGAAGACTGTTCCGTCATTTCGACGATAGGAGAAATCTCCTGAAATTTAGTTGCGAAAGTTAATTGTGCTACTTAGCCCTTTTTTCTCACCGTTCGTTGCTCGATCCGCTTCTCGTAATTTTTACCTTCAAATATCCTGTGCACATAAATACCTGGTACGTGTATGCTGTTCGGATCCAGTTCGCCTACCGGAACCAGATGCTCTACTTCAGCAATAGTTATCTTTCCGGCCATTGCCATCAACGGACTGAAATTGCGGGCAGTACCATTAAATATCAAATTGCCCTGCGTATCCCCTTTCCAGGCTTTGACAATCGCAAAATCAGAGTCGAAGGCATATTCCATCAGATAATCCTTCCCGTTGAAATTGCGAACTTCTTTTCCTTCGGCTACTTCCGTACCAATACCTGCCAGCAGGAAAACAGCAGGCATGCCATATCCCGCAGCCATGCAGCGTGTAGCAAGCGTACCCTGTGGTACCATTTCTACTTCCAGTTCACCCGAAAGCATCTGGCGTTCAAACTCTGCATTCTCTCCCACATACGACGAGATCATTTTCTTCACCTGCCTCTGCTGCAGCATCAGCCCGATACCAAAATCATCGACCCCTGCATTATTAGAGATACACGTTAGATTATTGATACCCTTTTTTACAATAGCCGCTATACAATTTTCAGGGATGCCGCATAGCCCAAAACCACCAAGCATCAACGTGGCACCCGATGGTATATCATGTATGGCCTCATCAGCCCCTGCAAAAACTTTCTTCATTGATTGGAATTTGAGTGCTAAATTAGTGGATAAGTTGATAATTTGATATTTGGTTTAGGGGATAAGTTATTTCAGATAGAATCATATGGGTCTCGATAGCGTAGAATTACTCGTAGAGATAGAGAATACTTTCGGTATTAATATTCCGTCCAAAATTGCGGAACAAACCAGCACTGTAGGTCAAATGTATGATGTCGTATGGGACCTTATAAAGCAGGACAATACCCCTAGGTGTCGCACGCAAACTCTGTTTTACAAACTCCGGGCCTGTTTGAAGAATGAATTCCTGTTCGAAGAAGTAATCTCGCCTGTCTCACTAACAGAAGACATTGTACCGAAGCAAAATAGAAGAAAAGTTTGGAAATTGCTTGAAGGACGATTGTCGCTGAAATTGCCGCCATTGGTGTTTCCACGATCGGTTACCATTGTTTTGTTAGTGATATCATCAATGGTGATTAGTTTAATGATTTGGTTGGCTTCGTTTTATGTCAATCAATTCGGAATTGGCCTACTTATGTATTTTTTTGCTGTAATTGCCGCCCTATTGCTGATCAGGTTAAGCTCTCCTTTGTTCAGTTGGCTTCGAATTGCCATTCCTTGTTACACTATGCGCGACCTAACGCTTAGAGTCTTGCAATTGAATTATGTATATATAAATAATGTGGGTGGTTACAGGAGGGAAATGGAAATGGTGATCAATAATATTCTGATAGAAAAGCTCGGCATTGATGCAACTGAAATTTCGCCGGAAAAATCATTTGTGAAAGATTTCGGCGTCGATTAGATATATGCCCGTTCCTTTTTACTTTTGACATATTATTACTAACATACTGCCATGTCCAAAAAAAACTCATCCCGCCCCGATGGCCTCGCCTATTCCACCAACAAGGATTTCTTCAATGATTTTCCGGCTGATGAAAACGCTGAGACCCTACCTAAAGAAAAGCAAAAACTTAGGGTGAAACTGGATACAAAACAACGTGCAGGCAAAGTAGTTACACTAGTAGATTGTTTCGTAGGCACTATAGATGATATGGAAGTCCTTGCCAAGCAGTTGAAGACTAAATGCGGCACCGGCGGCAGTGTTAAAGACGGCTATATCATTATTCAGGGCGACTACAAAGACAAAATCGTAGCCTGGCTGAAAGATTGGGGGTATGTATTGACAAAGTGAACATTGTTGTTACAATTACCGCTATCTATCCTAAATTGTTTAAATTTGTTATCAAATTCGGGTTATGGAACTAGAACTATTAAGGGAGCGGTTGCATGAATACATCAATGTGGCAGATGAAAAGCACCTTAATGCTATTTATGTTTTGGTGAAAGATAAAATTCCTGAAACTGGTAGTGAGAAATACCATGAAGCAACATTGGATAAGTTTTATCGGATAAGGGAAAACCATTTGAATGGAACATCTAAGTCATATACTGCTGAGGTAAGTATGAAATTAATAAGGGGATGTTGATTACCTGTATACAAATTTCTACACAAAAATATTTTTCACAACACTATAAATGTATTTTTGCCGGCGAATAGCAATTTTTAGCCCGCCGTTCATTTTCAACTTATGCCAACACTCAACGATATCGTAGCACTCAACGAAAAGGAAACCCGTGGTGGTTTCGGAGATGGAATCCTGGAAGCTGGTCGCCGCAACCCTAATGTGGTAGCGCTCACCGCCGACCTTGCAGGCTCTTTGAAACTCAACGGATTTATGAAAGAATTTCCGGATCGCTTCATTCAGTGCGGTATCGCAGAAGCCAATATGATCGGTGTAGCCGCCGGTCTTACTATTGGCGGCAAGGTTCCTTATACCACTACTTTTGCCAACTTTTCCACGTCCCGCGTATACGACCAGATTCGCCAGAGTGTGGCCTACAGCGGCAAAAATGTGAAAATATGTGCTTCTCATGCCGGACTTACGCTCGGCGAAGACGGTGCTACTCACCAGGTACTCGAAGATATAGGTATGATGAAAATGCTCCCGGGCATGACTGTAATCGTTCCTTGCGATTATAATCAGACCAAAGCGGCAACCATTGCCATCGCCGACCACGAAGGTCCTGTGTACCTGCGTTTCGGCAGACCCAAATGGGCGAATTTTACAGCAGAAGACCAGAATTTCGAAATCGGCAAAGCTCAGGTATTAGCCGAGGGTACCGACGTTTCAATATTCGCATGTGGCCACATGGTTTGGCTGGCGGTAGAAGCGGCCAAAATACTGGCTGAAAAAGGTATTTCGGTAGATCTGATCAATATTCACACCATCAAGCCACTCGATGAAGCTGCGGTAATCGCATCCATCAAAAAAACAGGCTGTATCGTCACTGCCGAAGAGCACCAGATCAACGGCGGTCTTGGCGACAGTATCGCTAATGTTGCTTCCCGCGAGTGTCCTGCACCACACGAGTATGTAGCAGTAATGGATACTTTCGGCGAAAGTGGTACACCAAAACAATTGCTTGATAAATATGGCCTTACCAAAGAACACATTGTAGAAGCCGCAGAAAAAGCACTAGCAAGGAAAAAGGGTTAACCTTATTATCTGTAGCTACATAGTGCCGTCGTTTGGCTTAAAACATCTCAAAACGGCAAAAAAACATAATAAAAAGACATTGAAACGGAAAATTATTATGTGATTTCGACGTTGGGACATAATAGTCTGGTTCCCTCGTGCGTTCATAAAAAATTATCAGGGTGCTGAAACGTTTGTGTTTTCGCCCGAAAACATGGATTGTTTTTTTGCTTAGTCATTTTACGTTTGCATTATGAATAAGACAACAATATTTCTGCTGGTCTTGCTTGCCTGTTTTTCCGCTTGCAAAGCACCTCGCATGCTCGAATACAAAAACGTCGAGCACCTGAAACTTCAACAGGTGGGTGTGAAGCAAACTACGCTCTCTATGGACATCAGGTTGTATAACCCCAACCGCTATGCCGTGAAACTAAAACAAGCAGATATTGCTGTTACCCTGAACGGAAAACCGCTTGGTAAAATGAAAGTAGATGGTAAACAGACAATTAATAAACTCGATACCTGCTCACTTCCTGTCTTAATGGACGTGGATCTGAAAAACGTGTTGAGTAATGCTCTGGGATTACTGCTGGGCAGCGATATGAAAATAAAACTCACAGGCACAGTAAAGGCCGGCCGCAGAGGCACATACTTAACCGTACCGGTCAATTACGAATGCAATCAGGATATTCTTTCCGGAATAAAATGGTAGCTGATTAGAACTTATTCTTCCACATCATGCTCTCAACAGGCTTGTTGGTTCTGCCGTTGTACTTGGCACCATCTTTTTTGTTGTACTTATTGATCACATCACCTTCTGCGGCAAAGTAAATAAGCTGTCCTATCGGCATACCGGCATAAACGCGTACTTTCTGTATGCAAGATATCTCCAGCGTCCAAGCATTGCAGAACCCTACATCTCCTTTACCTGCCGTAGCATGTATATTAATGCCCAGTCTTCCGGTCGATGACTTACCCTCAAGAAAAGGGATATGCGCATGTGTCTCGGTATATTCCTCCGTCACACCCAGATACAAGGTACCTGGCAGCAATACATAACCCTCTTCAGGTATTTCAAAGTGGCTGATCAGATTATGTTTGCGGGCATCCAGCATTTCATCGTTATAGACAGCAAGGTATTTGCCCAACCTTACATCATAAGAATTAGAACCCAGGTTGGCCCTGTCAAACGGTTCAATAACGATCGTACCTTTTTCTATTTCTTCAAGTATGCGCGAATCAGAAAGAATCATGGAGCAAATATATAATAAACTTAATCCCCCCAAATACATCTAAACATCCTCTTTATCCCCTTTTTAACATAAAATATATTCAAATAAAAATAAACGCAATTAATATTCAGTCAAAAAATGACAGTTAATTACCCTAAAAAGTATATTTTTGCTCCCCTTCTAAATAAGATTATGGAATACAGAGAAATAGTTGCAGTTACAGGTCTTGGCGGACTCTACCAGTTGTTAACCACTAAAAGTGATGGCGCCATCGTGCGCAACGTTGCTGATAAAACTACCAAGTTTATCTCGGCTCGCCAGCACAATGTAACCCCTCTTGAAAGTATTGAAGTGTATACTACAGGCGAAAACGTTCGTTTGCAGGAGGTATTTAAAAAGATGTTGGATAGCGCAGCTACAGTTACACCGGCTGATCCAAAAACTACAGACGACAAAGGAATAAAATCATATTTTAAGAGCATCTTCCCCGAATTTGATGACGACCGCGTTTATGTGAGCGACATGAAAAAGATGCTGAAGTGGTTTGAACTGCTTAAAGCAAACGACCTGCTTCGCTTTGAAGAGCCTGTAGAGGAAACTCCTGCAGAAACTGAAACAGTTGCCGCAGAAGCTCCTGTTGCGGAAGAGAATACCGCTACAGAAGAAAAACCTAAAAAAGCAGCTAAAAAGAAAAAGGCAGAAACGACTGAAGAACCTGCCGCTGATGGTGAAGCTGAAAAGCCAGCCAAAAAAACTGCACGTAAGAAAAAAACTGAAGAATAAAGTTAGTAGTCATCGGGCAGATAGGTAGCGGCGTTGTAATTCGCTGATATTATTTGCCCGATTTACTTCGGCCTTTTTATCACACGGATTATCTTAGTCCCTTTATGTTCAACAAGGTATTCTTTTCATTGGCTGTGCTGATATTGCTGGTGTTTGGCAGCGGTTGCCAGATGCGCTATGCCTCGGGTACTACTTATAAATCATGGCATCCATCTGGTCGTTTTAGCCGCCACTGGGGGCGTGAGCGCCACATGAATGTGAAACGAATGTACTGGGGCCGGCACAAGTACGGCATGCGGCCGCATCCATACAGAGGGCATTTCAGATATTGACCACTATTCTTCAGCTACCACTTTTTTCTCCTGTAGTACTCGTTCAGAGTCCATAAGTCTTATTTTAAACTTTCCGGCTCCATAGGCCTCTGCGTTAAAATTCGCTTCGACTTGGTGCATACCTTTTTCGAAACGCTTTCGCTCAAAAATAGCTTCTATCATATGTTCTCTCTCATCAAATACACCTAAAGTAAGTATCGCTGAACCCTTCAGTAATACATCGAACTGCGCTACGATTTTCATCGTCTTTGCAGTATAAGCTGTCTGACCCGGCACCTCGTTCTGCGCCGTTATTGTATAATAATCAGGTTTTGCCCTATGTGTTACCGCACAAATGGTATCTATCAGTTTCTTCGACAATGAATCCCTGCTCTGGTCATACACCGCTCCAGCATTGTGCATATTGGTTATCGTCCATACTGCCGACTGCCCAAGATAGTCATACAGTCTGTGATTATGGATATAGGTGAGCACACTGATCAGTTCATTGCTGCCTTTCTTCCAGTAGGTGTACCGCAAATCCTTTTTAGGGCAGTGCAGCGGACTGTTCCCGCAAAACACCTCCACATCCACCGATCCTTTCTGATTAGGTTCCAGCACAAGATTCTCTTCTCCGGCAAGTACCATTGGCTGATAGCTTGAATCCTCCGGTTTTAATATAATACCTAGATCTACCGTAAGGTCAAGGGAGTCTTTTTTGAGGTTGGCAACTGATAGCCTTACGGATGTACCGGTAAATCCTCCTTTAAAGTTGACAGCTGTCATTTTTACAAAATGACCCTTAATCGCGTCGGTCATATTCATGGTGCGCTTGCTTGCCTGCAATACAAGCGGCAATAAAAGTGCTATAAGTACTGAAAAATATTTTTTCATACAAGATGTCTTGGTATTTCAAATTTTCAGTCTCCGGAGCAAAAAGGGATCACAAGTGCCGGTGCGCTATTTCTTAGAACTCTTAAGTTTGTTTTTTATTGCAAAAGCTTCCAGCGATTTTTTGATCGTTAGCTTCCAGGCAAGTTCTGTATCCTGATCGGCTGCTACAAGTTTACGTCTTGCTTGTATCGTATCTCTTGGGGTGAGGTCATTAAAAGATTCAAAGCGAGGGTAGATATCGGTAACCATAACAGATTGTGCGGTAAGAAAAACATCCTCACTTTCTCTGAGCGTGTGTGCATCGGGTGGCAACTCCAAATTGGCAATCAGCGATCTCCTCCTGCTGATAAATTGTCCAATTTTAATACGCTCACTGCCCAGCGTTGAAAAATTCTTTGTGATCACCGCTTTTTCCAAAGTCTGATGCCATCCACGCACCAACTTATCCAAAGTGTCATTCGTAGCAGCAACTTCATTAAATAGTACCTGCCTTTCCCGGTGTTCATAAAAACCGCAGGAACTAAATAAAACACTGGTCAGGATCAATCCCGGTATCAAAACTCTATACATAAAAGATGTTTGCCGCATACAATAATACACATTTTCTATTGCACATAAAAACAGTTCAATATCATCTTAACAGGTAGAAATTCATCTAATGTATATTATCAGTAAACACTATAGAGCTATTTACGTCGGCAAACTTTGATAATGCCTTTATCACATACCTTTGCACCTCAATTATAAAATCATTATATGGGTAAGGTGGCCATTAATTTAGTTACTGGCAGTATACAACAGGAGGAAATTATAGTAGGTATAGATTTGGGTACCACCAATAGTCTTATCGCCATTGTGCGGGGAGATACCCACTTACCCATTGCATTGAAAGATGTTGACGGGCTGGCCCTTGTTCCGTCTATTGTTCATTTCGATGAATTTGGCAACGCCACTGTAGGCAACCCTGCAAAAGAATTGTTGATAGCACAGCCTGAACGCACCATATATTCTGTAAAACGCCTCATGGGCAAGTCGTACAACGACGTGCGCAACGACACAGGCTTTTTCGCATACAATATCATCGACGATAACACCGATGCGCTGGTAAAAATTAAAGTGGGCGACACCTTTTACTCACCTATCGAGCTATCATCTTATATACTAAAAGAGTTAAAGAAGAGGGCAGAGCATATATTAAAAACAGGAATCAGCAAGGCAGTAATTACTGTTCCTGCCTATTTCAACGATGCGCAGCGGCAGGCTACACGCGATGCCGGCAGGCTCGCTGGTCTCGATGTATTGCGTATCATCAACGAGCCCACTGCGGCAAGTCTGGCGTACGGACTTGGTGTAAAGAGCAACGAAGAGAAAACCATAGCGGTTTATGACCTCGGTGGCGGAACATTCGATATCTCTATACTTACCCTCCACAACGGCATTTTTGAAGTGTTGTCTACAAACGGAGATACCTACCTGGGTGGCGACGACATGGACAATGCCATTGTAAAACACTGGCAGCGACAACTTGGAATTACCGACAACGAACTAAGTACTTTCAAATCACTTGCCCAGCAATTCAGGATCACAGCAGAATCTGCAAAAGTCCATCTTTCTGATAACGAAACCTTTGAAGGCACCATTGGCGACCACCCTGTTGCCCTTACCAGAGAGCAATTCAACGAATTGATACAACCGCTCATCGACCGCACTATCACTGCCTGCGGAAACTCATTGCGCGATGCCGGACTAAAATCTGAGCAAATCGATGCAGTGATTATGGTGGGTGGCTCAACCAGGGTGCCACTCGTAAAAGAAAGCGTAAAGAAGTTTTTTGGACGTGATGTGTACGATAATTTAAATCCTGATGAAGTAGTAGCACTAGGTGCTGCCGTGCAAGCTGATATACTTGCTGGCAACAACACTGAAATGCTCTTGCTGGATGTAACGCCACTTTCCTTGGGCATTGAAACAATGGGTGGGCTGATGGACGTGCTCCTTCCCCGAAACTCTAAGATACCTTCTAAAGTAGGCCGGCAGTACACCACACAAAAAGACGGACAAAGCAGTATGCGCATTTCCGTTTATCAGGGCGAGCGTGATCTGGTAAAAGACAACCGTAAGCTATCAGAATTCAACCTCTCTGGTATTCCCGGCATGCCTGCAGGCTTACCAAAAGTAGAAGTTACCTTCCTAATCGATGCCGACGGTATCCTGAAAGTAAGCGCTACCGAGTTACGCAGTGGCGTAGCGCAGAGCATAGATGTGAAACCTCAATACGGACTTACTGATGAAGAAGTGGAGAACATGCTCATGGATTCACTCACCCACGCCAAAGACGATATTAAAACACGTGCATTGGTAGAGGCCGCCACCGAGGCGCAACAAATGATAGATACGACCGAGAAATTCATTACTAAGCACAAGGAGGCCCTCACAGAAGAAGAGATATCTTCAACCAAAAGCTATATTCAGTTACTGCGCGATGCCATCAATGCCAAAGACAAAGACCGGATACATAATGCAACTGAAGTGTTGAACGATATGTCCAGGCCTTTCGCTGAGCGGGTAATGGATGCAGCATTGAAGGATGCTATGAGGGGTAAGAAGGTGATTTAATGAACGCAGTAACTTCAAAGAGAAATAGTGAAGAAGCACTTTTTTGCATCTCTTTTTCTTACTGTTTGTCACCTGATTGCAGATTTACAAATTATCTTTACCCTCTGTTTTTAATTTAAATTTTTGTTTTAAGATTTTATGCGTGTTTTTAAATTCGGGGGTGCATCTATAGCCGATGCAGGTAGAATGGCTGCCTTATTGCCAATAATTAATGATGAAGCCAAACCACTACTGCTTGTATTGTCTGCGTTGGGTAAAACAACCAATGCACTCGAGAATATTGTGAATCTGGCCTGCAGGGGTAAGAACGAAGATGCACTTGTTGCCACCAAAACCCTTGAACAGCAGCATCTGGAATTTGCCAAAGCTCTGTTAGACGATACACACTACGTAGTTGCAGAGCAGGCATTGAATACCCATTTTACGGAACTTGAACGGGCTGTGAACAACGTTGATCCCAACCGTTATGATTACTCATACGACCAGATTGTATGTATGGGCGAATTGCTCTCATCGCGCATGTTCTCCGTTTTCCTCGACCAAAATAAAGTTTCGAATCTTTGGGTCGATATCAGGAAAGTAGTACTAACCGA
This sequence comes from uncultured Bacteroidota bacterium, assembly GCA_903829015.1. Taxonomy (GTDB): domain Bacteria; phylum Bacteroidota; class Bacteroidia; order Chitinophagales; family Chitinophagaceae; genus Nemorincola. Next base: position 104,287 of record CAIKOJ010000051.1, on the reverse strand, counting down.
TGATACATACCGCGATGCGGTAGTCGACTGGAACCACACCAAATTGGATGCCCAGACTATTATCGGTCGTGAATTAAAACGCGGAAAAGTAGTAGTTACTCAGGGATTCATAGGCTCAACACAGGGTGGAAAATCTGTAACATTGGGCCGCGAGGGCTCCGATTATACCGCAGCCATTCTTGCTGCTATGCTAGGGATGGAGTCAGTAACCATTTGGAAAGATGTGGCAGGCCTCCAGAACGCAGATCCAAAACTATTCCCTAACACAGTAAAGATCGACGCTATATCCTATAACGAAGTAATTGAAATGGCCTTTTACGGTGCACAGATCATTCACCCTAAAACCATTAAGCCGTTACAGAATGCCAACATCCCTCTTTACGTAAAATGCTTCTTCGACAGATCACTGCCCGGCTCTGTAATTAAAGCCGATGCAGATGCCACTAACTACCCGCCCCTCATTGTACTTAAAGACAAACAGGTATTGATTCAGGTCACTACCAAAGATTTCTCATTCATTACCGAAGATAACCTGAGCAAAATATACAGTATTTTTCACGACCTGAAAGTGAAGATCAACCTCATACAGAATGCGGCCATTAGCTTCGTTGCCTGTATCGATAACAGAGAAGATAAAATAGCGGCACTGAAAAAAGCACTCAGCAAAGACTACAAGGTTGCGCTTAATGAAAATGTACATATCCTTACCATCCGTCATTTCAATACTGCATCTGTTCAGGAACTCACAAAAAACAAACAGATCTTGCTTCGTCAGGAAACTCGTAAGACCCTTCAGGTGGTGATGAAATAAATAAGTGCAGCGCTTAGTTCTGATCACATGCTTAACTTTAGGCCATGAAGCGATACCTGCTGGCAATTTTGTTTGTATTCTGCGTCATCAGGTGTAGCGCTTCAGCACCTGATTATCACTACACCTATACCGAAAATTGCAGAAAGGCATATCAGCACTACCTATCTCTGCACATTGCAGATGCGCGCTCCTGCCTGCTCAATGAGATAAAAGCCGACCCATACAATCTGTTGGCAGTATATATCTCAGATTACGAAGATTGTATCCTCCTCTTGCTCAACTGCAGCAAGTCTGATTTAAAACAACGGGCAGACCACCTCAGCGAGCATATCGACCTCCTCGATAAAGGCGATCAGTCTTCTCCCTGGTACCGGTTCTGTAAAGCAGGCGTTTACCTGCACTGGGCTATCATCAATATGCGGTTTGGCGAGCAGTATAATACCGCCAACTATTTCCGTAAGTCCTTTGCTCTGCTAAAGGAAAACCAGAAATTATTTCCTCAATTCGAATACAACAACACCTTCTTCGGTCTTGAAGAGGCGGTCGTAGGCTCACTTCCCGGCAACTACAAATGGTTGGCTTCCATTTTTGGCATGAAAGGCAATGTAAGAAATGGCACCGGCAAACTGAATGCGTTTATTGGATCACACAACAACAACGACCCTTTTTATGCCGAAACCGTGTTGTATGCTCTTTATACCCGCTTCTACCTGTTACCGGAGCAAAAAGAAGTATGGGATTTCCTCAACAGCAAAAGCTTCTCCACAAACAACAACCTACTCAATACCTATGTGAAAGCCAACCTCGCACTTGATCTCAGAAAGTCAGACGAGGCCATTCAAATACTCAAAGTTGCTTCAGTCGACGCCTCGTTCGGATTGTATCCCGTCTTCGACTACCAAATGGGCTGTGCGCTTTATAACCAATGCGATACGGCGTCCGCTTATTATTTCAACAGCTACCTGAAAAAAAATAAAAGCGACCTATACATAAAAGATTGCTGGCAGAGAATGTCGTTGATCTGGTACCTGGCTGGTGATCTCAGCAAGGCTTCATATTGCCGTAGTCAGATCAGCAAAAATGGTACGGCCAGGATAGATGCCGACAAACAGGCCCAAAAGTTCGTGGAGACTGGCATATGGCCTAACAAGATACTATTAAGGTCAAGATTGCTCATCGAGGCTGGTTACTATAATAAAGCATTTTCAACGCTTGCAACAATTGACAATAATGTGCTCAGCAATCCCACCGACAAAGCCGAATACTACTTCAGGATGGGCCGCATCTACGAAGAAACAGATAACTTTTCGAAAGCTATAGAGTATTATCAGTACACAATCAACACCGGAAAAGAACGACACGAACAATTCGCTGCCAGAGCCGCGTTGCAAATGGGGAAAATGTACGAGCGCAGCAATAAACCTACACCTGCAATGCAACGCTACAAAGAGTGCCTGCAGATGCCCTACCACGATTTTCAAAATTCAATTGACCAGCAGGCCAAAGCAGGCATTAACAGACTGGAAGGAAAATAAACTACTGTATCCCCAACTCTTTACCAATTGCACTTACCCAATGCTCAAAAAGTCTTTGTTCATTGGCACACATTTCATCGGCCAGTTGTCTCCATTCCGGATGGAAAACTTCCAACATCTTTTGCATTTCTTCCAGATGCCCTTCTTCTTCCGCAATAATAGATTTCACATTTACTTTCGATCCTTTGCTCGTCAGCACTTCCTGATAGATCCCATAAAGCATATCAGCCCTCACCTCAATTGAATATGTCACCAGCAGATACGCACCATGTTTCAATGCCCTCCCTTCCAGATTTAGTTTTCGCTTCAGGAAACGGCACGCTTCCACGTCAAGCATATTCAGGTAATGATGGCTTTCAACCGGTGCCAGCAGATAAGGATGTGAAAAATCCGGGCAAGCCTCTTTTGATAGCTTACTTATTTGCTTCTTAAGATAATAGGCATGGCGCGCTTCCTCAGCGGCATGCTTCAGTACTATAATGCCTGTATATATCGGGTGTTCATATTTCGATATCTTTCTGGCTCCCGTATTTTCCATCATTGATAAGCTGTTCAGCCACTTGGCATGCGCTTCACCCGATGAAACGATCTCCTCAATTATTTTTCTGAATCTTATTTCGGTCATTGATGTTTATTATTTTATTTCCTGCATACGCACTACAACGTTTCCAGCAATTCTCTTATGCAACTATAAATGTATTGCAGCTCTTCATTTGTAATACAATACGGAGGAAGAACGTAAATAATATTACCCAATGGCCTCATGATAATCCCTTTGTCCAGAAAGAACTTATACAGCGTATCTCTCAGTGAGTGGTGATAAGAACTTTCATGCGTCATCAGTTCCAGTGCAATGATAGTGCCTGTTTGCCTTACCGCAGCCACCATCCTGTGACCATCTATTTCCGAGGCAAACGCTGCATGCGATGCAGCAATTCGCAACCTGCTCGCGGCACAGTCATCTGTCAATAGAAGGTCGAGACTTGCAAGTGCTGCGGCACAAATTGTAGGGTTTGCAGTAAACGAATGACCGTGGTAAAGCATTTTCATGCGGTCGTCGTCATAAAACGCATTAAAAACATCTTTTGTGCAGGCAGTAACCCCCAGTGGCATAGCACCACCTGTAAGTCCTTTCGATAAACAAACGATATCTGGTGACACAGAAATATGCCCACACGCAAACAGTGGTCCTGTTCTTCCAAATCCGGTCATTACTTCGTCAGCTATAATAAGCGCATTATATTTCCTGCATAGCTCAAATAATCCTTCCAATATTTCAGGGCTGTACATATTCATGCCCGATGCGCCCTGCACCAGCGGCTCAACAATAAGGGCCGCCACATCACCAGTCAGCAACTGTCGCTCTAACTCATCCAAACTATTCCTTTCATTTCCTATAACCGGGAAGGGTATAAACGCCACGTCAAATAACTGTTCCTTAAATGCCTCCGTAAAAATACTTCTTTCACTTACCGACATGGCTCCGAACGTATCGCCATGATAGGCATGCTGCAGTGCCACGAGTTTCTTTTTATTAACTCCTTTGTTACTCCAATACTGCAACGACATTTTTATGGCTACTTCCACCGCAGTAGATCCGTTGTCAGAATAAAATATTTTCTCCATTCCCTCTGGCAAAATATGAAGCAATCGTTCTGCAAGACGCACAGCGGGTTCATGTGTGAATCCCGCAAATATGCAATGCTCCAGTGCAGCTGCCTGCTCACTCACTTTTTGAGCTATATATTGGTTTGCATGCCCATGCAGATTCACCCACCACGATGAAATAGCATCCATGTATTTCTTCCCGTCTTCATCTATCAGGTATAATCCTTCCCCTTTTACGATCGCTATAGCCTCAGGCCAGGTCTTCATGGGTGTATACGGATGCCACACTACTTTACTATCTCGTTCCCTTATTGTTGGCATCTGTTCAAAGTAATTTAGATAATATTGGTTTCAATTGTAAGGCTGTTCTCTTCACTGCTTCATTATTCAACTCTTTGATAAATGGTATTCGCGCCAAAATAGGCACCCGGCTGGATTCAGTTATAAACGATTCCGAAGATTCATTCTCCAGCCCGTTCATAATAATACCAAGTAATTGTATGCCCCGGCTTTTCATTACTTCAATGGTCATCAAAGTATGGTTGATGCTGCCTAGATAGTTTAACGAAACCAGCAGAGTCGGCAGTTTGTAATGCGTTATGAAATCAGCCATCGTGCAATCATTGTACATCGGCGATAATATCCCACCGGCAGTTTCAACGATCAGTTTGTTTTGTGTATTCGGCCACATGAATTGCTTGTAGTCGATCACTACTTTGTCAGCGGCAGCTGCAGTATGCGGCGATAACGGTTGGGATAACAGTACAGCCTCTTCGTGTACCCGTTGCTCGCCATTTGTTAGCAATACGCGCAAAAGATCAGCATCTCTTTCTTTGATCCCGGCTTGTACAGGTTTCCAATATTCCGCCCCCAAAGCCTCTGCTATTACTGCAGAAACAATCGTTTTCCCAATTCCCGTATGAATACCCGCTATTGCAATGGAGTTGTGCACCTGAATTTACTTCCTTTGGTTCCTGTTACCAACAGACCGTTTTAATCTTTCTAAAATCATTGCAAATGTATGTGCAATCAGCTTATCAAATTCGAGTCAAAAAGACACACAACTTACGTTATAACTAATATTTATCTATGCATTTGGAATTCTATAGGATATTGATTTGAAATCATTTAATATTTACGGTATATTGCTTAACTTTTATTATAATTGCTGTTAATAACAACGAGATAAGAATTTTGTATTTTCTTCGCATTTACTCAAAATATATAATCACTTTCAAAACAACTATTGTCGTGAACAAATCATTGTTTTTAGCCTTTCTGCTTTTGCTTCCTCAGTTCCTCCTGGCGCAGGATGAAGGTGTTAGTTTTTCAGAACTTTCAAAGAAACTAGACAATGAATTGAGGGCTGCAGGTAGCCAGCGCGATAGGAAAACTTTAGGGCATACTTATGGCACAATTGCCGGACTATACCTCAATATAGCCAGGTTCTCACGCGACGAAATTCAACCAAATAGCAATATCTCCGCAGAAAAAAAAGAAAACCTTAACAAAGCGATCGACTACGCAAATAAGTCTGTTGAGGCAGCCAGGGATGCCGGCGATAAAGACCAGATGATTGCGGCCTACAAAACTATGCAGAACGCACAATCTAAAGCCGGAAAGTATGGCGATGTTGTTGTTACAAAAAAGAAAATTCTTGAACTGAATAATGGCATTTTTGCGTCCAAAAAGAACAATGATCTCGATAAGAAAAATATAGAGTATGAAAATGCCAGGAGATTGGATTCTATTAAAAAGCAGCAGGAACTATACCAGCAGCAGCTGAACGAGTCAAATCAAAAACTGTCACAAAATCAGCAGCAACTCGATGCTACCAATCAAAACCTCTCTAAATCAGAAAAAGAAAAAGCCAATGTAAATAAAGCACTGCAGAAGACGCAAACCGACCTTACAATGGAAAAATCCTATGCCGAGGAAAAAGAAAAGCAATTGAACGTGGCTGAGGAAGAAAAAGCTTTGCAAGCTGCAAATCTGGCTTTGAAGGAAAACGAACTGAAAATGACGAACGAGTTGCTGGAGCAAAGAAAAAAAGAACGCATATTCTACATCTTTGGAATAATAGCGATGGTGGTCATTTCCGTTCTTATTTTCAGGAGCTTCCATATGCAGAAGAAGTCCAATCTCGCCCTTACAAAAGAGAAGAAAAGGTCTGAAGAGCTTTTGTTGAATATCCTCCCTCAGGAAGTGGCTGAAGAACTCATGGAAAAAGGATTCGCCGACGCAAAACATTTTCACAATGTTACTGTCTTGTTCACCGACTTTGTAAGCTTTACTTCGGTCGCCGAATCTATGACACCGCAACAACTGGTAGGTGAGTTGCATGTATGTTTCAAGGCATTTGACGGAATTCTTGGCAAGTACCACATCGAAAAAATAAAAACTGTAGGTGACGCATATATGGCGGTTTCCGGACTGCCAATTGCCAACCCCAATCATGCAGCGGATGTTGTTTCCGCGGCTAAGGAAATTAATGAATTTATGCTGAAAAGGAAGAAAGAACTTGGAAAAGGCACTTTCAGCATGCGTATTGGTATCAATAGCGGTGAGGTGGTTGCAGGCATAGTAGGGGTGAGAAAATTTTCTTACGACATTTGGGGCGATACCGTGAACATTGCTGCACGCATGGAACAAAATAGCGAAGAAGGAAAAATTAATATCTCTGCGTCCACTTACGAGCTCATCAAAGATAAATACCCATGTATTTACAGGGGTAAAGTAGAAGCGAAGAACAAAGGAAGCATAGATATGTACTATGTCTCTTAGTGACGCCTACGCCTGAGCAATTACTTCAAATAGCCCGTCTATTTGTTCGGTGGTATTGAATGTGTGCAGGCATATTCTTAGTCGTTCCGACCCTTTTGATACCGTAGGATATAATATTGGGTTTACTTGAAAACCTGCGTGCTGTATTTTCCCGGCAATTGACCGGCACCGCAAATTATCACCAATTATCATTGCCTGTATGGCGCTCTCGCTGTCCAGCCATCCGCTGCCTCCAGCCTTTAATATCTTTGTCCTGAAATACGTGATCAATTCACGCAATGATTGGTTGTTAAACTCAGCTGACGAAAGGTACCTGTATGCATTGTCTATTGCACAGACTGAGTGCATCGGCAATGCCGTCGTATATATAAATGGTCTTGCAAAATTGATCAGGTATTGCTTTAGCAGATCGCTCCCCACTACCGCCGCTCCATGGCAACCTAATGCCTTGCCAAAGGTATGCACCCTTGCAAATACCCGGTCTTCCAGACCCATGGCACAGACTAACCCTTCTCCTTTTTCTCCAAACACTCCGGTTGCATGCGCTTCATCAACTATAAGCTGTGCATTGTGGTCATTGCATAATGTTGTTATTTCACCCAGTGGTGCAGTATCCCCATCCATCGAATAAACTGACTCCACAATTACAACCACTGTTCCGTCTTGAAATTTCTTTAGTTTCTTCGCCAGGTCCTCAATATTATTATGCCTGAATTTGTATCGCTTGCTGCTCTGGCTAAGCCTTATCCCATCTAAAATACTGGCATGGCATAGTTCATCGCATAGTATCGTTGTGTGCCTGTCTGTAATACATGGAATCAATCCCGTATTTGCGTCATAACCTGAGTTAAACAACAGTGCTGATTGAGCTCTGTGGAAGTCTGCTATTGTTTTTTCCAATGCTTCTGCCTCCGGGCTGTTCCCCGACAACAGCCGCGATCCGGTTGATCCCGACATCAAATATCTACTGGAGTGGCTAGAAGCATCTGTCTGATATCCCAAAGTGGCTAAACCCAGATAGTCATTCGAGTAAAAATCTACCGATGCCTTATTCAAACTCAGTTGCCTGAGATTGCCGGCATTAGCTCGTTCTGCTAATTTATGCTGCAGCAGTTGCTCAACCCTGTTCATGCTGCAATAGTTGCTTTTGGACGGGAATCCCGTCTGCAAATGCTTCTTTCGGAGTAAGTCCCAAAATACCGAACATCTCCATATCTGCATTGTATGCAGGGTTAGGTGTTGTCAGCAATTTGTCTCCGGCAAAGATCGAGTTGGCTCCTGCCATGAAACACAATGCCTGCTCGGCAATAGAAAGTTCCAGCCGTCCTGCCGACAACCTCACTGCCGAATTAGGCATCAATATGCGCGCAGTGGCGATCATTCTCACGAGTTCATCAAAAGATACCCTACCCCTCTCTCCCATTGGCGTACCTGTTACCGGCACTAACGCATTAATAGGCACAGATCCGGGGTGTTCCGGCAAATTAGCGAGCGTTTGTAGCATGGCTATTCTGTCAGAACCTGTTTCACCCATTCCTATTATTCCGCCGCTGCAAACCGAAATTCCAGCCTTTCTCACATTTTCAAGAGTGTTAAGCCGGTCATCGTATGTGCGGGTAGTGATCACATCACCATAATGTTCCTCAGATGTATCAACGTTATGATTGTATGCGTACAATCCTGCTTCAGCAAGTCTTTTAGCCTGATATTCATTTACCATACCCAGCGTACAGCAAACTTCCATATTCAGTTTATTCACCTCTTTTACCATATCCAGTACTCTGTCAAAATCAGAGTTATCACGTACTTCCCTCCAGGCAGCCCCCATACAAAACCTCGAAGCTCCGCCCGCCTTGGCATTTTTGGCAGCCTTTACAACTTCATCTACTTTCATCAGTGCCTGCACACCTACTCCTGTATTATACCTTGCTGCCTGAGGGCAGTATCCGCAGTCTTCCGAACATCCTCCTGTTTTTATGGAAAGCAGGCTGCTTATTTGTACTTCGCCAAATTTATGGTGAGCTCTATGTACATCAGCCGCAGATAAGATCAGCTCCAGCAAAGGCGTTTCGTAGATTCCCTTAATTTCCTCCCGACTCCAGTTATTGCGTATTACGCTCATATTTTTATTGGTTTCAAAATGCGAAACTACAACTTCATTGTTTATATTTTTCGGCTGTCAAACGCTTTTCGTTGAATGTATATAATATTCCATGTGTCTATTAATCAACCAGTTACCGAAATTTGACACCGCTATTTTATGTTTATTTCCTATATTTAACGGGTAATTCCGGCTACTATATTTAGCAGTATAGTTACTTTCAATGAAAACACTAAATTTTTTCATTTTACTCCTCTTTTTTTCTCAGGCTGTAACGGCCAGAGAACACTATGTTGTTGAAGGAGGTAATACAGAAATTTTTACAACATTTCAGCGTAGCATTTTTGCAATAGATCAAATGTTGCTCGCCCTGCCATCCTGGTACGATAACTCATCCGCCCTAGGTCAGCATTCTACAAACAATTCGATTGTTATTTCAGAAGGCGCAAGCGACAACAGCAGTGCCCAAACAAATACGGCGTTGTTAAATGATAACCTACGTTCAGAAGGGCAGGAAAATAGCCTCAACGAAATTAGATTAGAGCGAAATATTTTTGTCACTGCTGCAGTTGGTTTATTGCTGGTATTGTTGGTCGTTATTTACTTCTACAGAAAAACTATACACCTGAATAAAATTATGTTGCTGCATCAGAGTCATCTGGAAGAGCTTAACAACATGAAGGATAAACTTCTTTCGGTGATTGGGCACGACTTAAGGGGTCCCATAGCGCGCATCCCGGCGATTATTGATATCTACGAGGATCCAAATACCACGCCCGACGAAAAACAATTTATCCTTGAAAACCTGAAGGAACAAACCAAGGCATCACTTGAAACCTTTGATAAATTGCTGTACTGGGGTCAAACATTGGTCAAAGGTATCAGTCTGCACCAGATAGACATGAAGCCAAAAGGGTATATCAAAGAGGGCATAGACCTTCGTAAGATCAAAGCGGCCGAAAAGAATATTACGATCACCGACCACACTCCTGCCGAACTGCATGTTTACTCCGATCCTTCACTCTTCGATTTTATTATCAGAAACTTACTTGCCAATGCGCTGAAATATACTTTCCAGAATGGCACAATAGATATTTACGCAGATACCTCTGCTTTAAAGGGCTTCACTGTATTTTCTGTCAAAGACTCAGGTATCGGTATCGACAGAGAGAACATCTCAAAGCTTTTCTATTCACTTAAGAGTCAGAAAGGTACTGACAACGAAAAAGGGCATGGAATAGGTTTGATGCTTTGTAAAGAATTTGCAGTTCAGAATGGTGGTGATATCTGGGTTGAAAGCGAAAAAGGAAAAGGTGCAACTTTTTATTTTTCCGTGAAATCTAAAGCTTGATGATCCTGAATTCATTTTGTAACTTTCATTCTTTTAACATTGCCAACGATATCAAGGCACGATTGTTGTTATTGCTATACTGAAATTGATTTAAACTCATAATTTCTATAAATTAATATTGCATATGAAAAAAGTTCTCTTTTTATTGTCAGCAGTTTCTGCTTCATTGTTTTTCGGTGCTTGTCATAAAAGCTCGTCATCTCCTTCTATTACAGCTAATGTGATGTTTGTGAACGGCTGTACCGGTGCCGGATTAACGCAGGTCACTGCAAATGGTGCAAGCATCCCCGGAGCTTCAGCTCTTGGCTTTCTTAACTATAGTCCATACCAGTCAATTAACGAAGGTGCTGTATCCATGGCATGGTCTATCAATACTTCCGGTTTGATCACTCCCTTGGTTAGCCAGACTGTGAGCCTCACAGCGTCTTCCTATTACTCGGTGTATGCGGGCGGTATTTTCACAAAACCGGCTTTTATTTTTGCTACCGACGATATGACTGCTCCTGCTGCAGGTTTTGCTAAGGTGCGCTTTGTGAACCTTAGCGGAGATACGCTGAATGAAAATTGTTACATCGGCGCTACCAGTGTTGCTACCAATGTTGGCTACGGAATGATCACTTCCTTTTATCCGGTAGCCGCACAAACAGGCGCTACTGTATTGTTTCAGGATCCCGCCAATCCTACAAAACTGGCCACATTAGTCAACCAGACATTCGCCGCAGGTAAGATATACACCATTATGCTTACCGGTATCTCTGTGGGTACCGGCAGCACAGCCCTGGGGCTTAAGTTCATCAACAACAATTAATTGATTTTTTCCGGTTATTGCAGTCCATTATTCTTTCTGAATAATGGACTGTTTTTTTATACCCCCTACAAGGGTATAGAATCACCGCAAAACGTGGTACTTTTGGCTTCTAATTTGTTTTTATGGCCAAAAGATTCGTCTCCACCTTCGTTGCATTGAGCCTCATTACCGCTTGCAGCCAACCTTCAACTAAAGAAAATACCAAGGCAGATCTGTTGCAGAGCAATCTCGATACTACCGTCAGACCTAATGACGACTTTTTTGAGTACGCAAACGGTGGCTGGCTGAAAAAGAATCCTATACCTGCCGATGAAACTAACTGGGGTATTGGCGAGCTGGTTCAGAAAGAACTGTATGTGAAGCTGCGCAAAATAAACGAAGACGCCCTGACAAAGGCCGAAAAAACCGGCCCTGGCCAGCGCATCGGCGATTTCTGGTTCAGTGCTATGGATACTGCATCCATAGAGCAAAACGGCATCAAACCTTTACAACCCGAACTCGATGCCATTGCCGCAATGAAAACAAAGGAAGATGTGATGGCTCAGGCCGCTCACATGCATACCTACGGCGCTAACATTTTGTTCGATGAAGGCGTATCACAAGACCCCAAGCACAGCGATGTTCAGGCGTTCTTCCTCTCTCAGGGAGGACTGGGTATGCCTAATCGCGATTATTACTTTAATACAGATGCTCGTACAGCGAAGATCCGCAGTCTGTACCCGGCATATATTGCCAGGGTGTTCCGCCTTATAGGCACCGACAGCCTTCAAGCTGCCAAAAAAGCAGAGGGTATACTTGCGCTTGAAACAAAGCTCGCCAAATCTTCCCGCAAACTCGAAGACCTGCGCGATCCGTATACCAACTACAACAAATTTGCGATCAGCAATCTTCGCTCATTATCTCCCGGCATAGAGTGGCCCAAATATCTGGCCCAAATGGGCGTGCAACATGTAGATAGCGTGATTGTAGGCCAACCCGAATTCTACAAAACACTCGATCAGCTGATTGCATCCACCGATATCCAGACTATCAAAGACTACATGGTGTTTCACCTTGTAGTCACATTTGCCGAATACCTCAGCAAACCGTTTGCCGAAGCTCGGTTCGATTTCTACTCAAAAACCATCCGTGGTGCGCAGGAGCAACACCCTCGCTGGCGTCGGGCGCTTGATGCCGAAGAAGGCGCCATTGGCGAAGAATTAGGCAAACTTTTCGTAACGGAGTACTTTGATACCGTAGCAAAATCTAGGTACAACCACTTGGTCGAAAACGTTCGCAATGCCTACAAAGCCCGTATCGAAAAACTTACCTGGATGTGCGATAGCACTAAGCAAAAAGCCATCCACAAGCTCATGGCAATTAGCAAGAAGGTTGGCTATCCCGAGCATTGGAAAGACTTCTCTGCACTAAAGATAGACCGTGGTCCGCTTGTACTGAATATGATGCGCGCTAACCAATGGTGGAACAACCACAATGTAGAAAAGCTGGGCAAACCGGTCGATCGTACAGAGTGGGATATGACACCTCAAACGTACAACGCTTACTACAACCAAAGCAACAACGAAATCGTACTGCCTGCAGCTATGATGACCGTTCCGGGCTTCCGCGATGCCGAACTGGATGACGCATTGGTTTATGGCTACACAGCGGCTTCAACCGTTGGTCACGAGATCACTCACGGCTTTGACGATGAAGGCCGCAAGTACGATGAAAATGGCAACCTTTGCCAGTGGTGGTCTGTAAATGATACCGTGCAGTTTATGAAGCGTGCCGATGTGCTGGTACAGCAGTTCAATAAAATGGTGCCGTTGGATAACATGCATATTAATGGCAAAGCTACCCTTGGCGAAAACCTTGCTGACCTGGGCGGCATACTCATTGGCCTCGATGCTTTCAAACTTACAGAGGCTTACAAAAAGGGCGACAAGATAGGCGGCCTTACACCGGTGCAGCGTTTCTTCCTGGGCTACTCACTTGGCTGGATGATGTCAATCCGTCAGGAGCGCATTGCCACACAGCTACTCACTGATGTACACTCGCCCGCAAAATACCGTGTGAACGGTCCATTCCCGAATGTCCCCGAATTTTATGAGGCTTTCGGCATTAAGCCCGGCGACAAAATGTACCTGGCAGACAGCTCGCGGGTGCATCTTTGGTAGTCCGGTATTTTAGAACAACCGGCAGTATTTGGCAACCTACCCTATTGCGAAATTGGGCTTGAACCCACTTTGCCTGATCTGTATCTATACAACGCCAGTAATCCAAGCACAGGTCCCACACCCAGCAGCATATAAATATATCGTGGGTCAATGGTTGCTGTATATGTGTTGAGCAACTGAATACTAACGATGGTGATTGAAAACCCTATACAGTTTACCAGCGTCAGTGTAGTGCCTCTTGATGCTATCGGCGCATGTTGAGCCACTAATGTCGAAAACATAGGCGAATCTGCAACCACTGCCATACCCCAAATGAATAAGAATGCGAGTAGATGAGATGCATTAGGAACAAACAAAAACAACGGGGACACCATGCAGCAGATACCAGATAGCGAAAGGCACACTACAGCTGTCCTTTTCACACCAAACTTTCTTGACAGAATACCGCCACCTGCGCAAGACAATGCACCCGATGCAATAATGAGAAAAGAGTACAATGGTGTATTGATGTGTCCATCCGGATATCGGACGTTATAAGTCGCAAACATTACCGGTACAAATGCCCAGAAGGTATACAACTCCCACATATGCCCAAAGTACCCAAAGGCCGCAGCCTTCAACTCCGTGTTTCTAAATGAACCCCTAAATGCCGAAAAGCTAAGTCGCTGCCCTTTTTTTCTGAATGGTCCATCTGGCACCATAAAAAACACCGCCATACCGCCTGCCAAAGCGAGCACCGAAGTAACCGCAAATACATATTCATAAGAAAAGTGAGTACCGATATTTTTCAGCAGGTGTGGTAAGGCCGTCCCTAATACCAGCGCCCCCACCAAAAAACCCAGCGATCTGCCTGGCTGCTCATAATGGTCGGCAACGATCTTCATACCAACTGGATAGATCCCAGCCAGAAAAAATCCGGTCAGGAAACGCAACAGTAAAATTGCAGGAACAGAAATATCGCAAACCACTACACCTGAATTACAGGAAGCTGCGATAATCGCACTTACAAAAAACACCTTCGATGGTGAAAACCTGTCGGCAACCGATAGTATTGCAAATACCAGCGTACCCGAAATAAAACCAAGTTGTACGCAACTAGTGAGATAACCCAAAAAATGAGGAGGCAACCCAAATACCTTGATTAAATCAGGCACTACAGCATTGCCCGCAAACCAAAGGCTGGTACAAAAAAACTGAGAAGTTACAATTACAGGTAATACTCCGCGATGCTTCAATAGGTTCCGTTCCATAAGTCATAACGACAAAGTAAACCTTTGCTTTAGGGGTCACTCAGTCAGGACTCCTCACTTACGCCCTACTTCCCCGACTTCTGCAATATCACCCTGCGGTTTTCTGCACGACCCTCAGGTGTGCTGTTGGTAGCAGCAGGGTCTTTCTTGCCGTGTCCTACTGTCTTCATTGAGTGCTGTTTCACACCTTTTTTAGTAAGGTAGTTTTTAACCGCTACAGCACGCCTTTTTGAAAGCAATTTGTTGTACCAATTAGAACCAGTATTATCAGTATAGCCATTGATGGTCAGCAGAGCTTTTTCATCAGCGGTCATTTCCTTTACCGCTTCTTCAAGTATTGGGTACGCCTGAGATTTTATATCTGCCTTGTTTACATCAAATAAGATCGGCGCAGTAATACTTACTGGTGGCTCAGCTGGTTCTTCAACTACTACAACCGGCGATGCAACATCGTCTTCTTCCTCTTCTGGCATTGGTGCTTTTTCACAGCAAGAATGACCGCATTTATTAAAGTTATACCTGAATCCTATACTTACTCCCAGCACATGGCTTTGGTTTTTGGTCACGTTATTCAGCATCGAGTTATACGATCCTGTTTTGTTCGTAAGCATATAGCCTGCGTTATCCTTATTTCTGAATTCCTGGTAACTGTACACAAGACCCAGATTAAGGGATACATTTTCTCTCAGATAAAAACTAGCTGCCGGACGAAGTAAAAAACCTATAGAAGGATCATAAGAAACACTTCCTTTATTTACACCTGGTCTTACACCAAGTCCCACATTATATCCGTCAGCATGCAGTGTGTTGAAGTAGTTCTGAATGTTGCCGGTTCCATGGTCAGCTGCATAATTGCTTTTGGTGATGATCAGGTCACTGGCATCAGGCACTGTTGCATTATCATATACCGGAGTCACATTACCCTGCGTACCCGTATATTTATAGACGGCTTCATAATTAAAATTAGCATCAACTTCGTAGTCGTTTTTCTCCATCACATTGATCAGCAATCCCGCATCAACTGTAAAGCCCATTTTTTCACAGAATCTGGTACGGTATTTCAAAAGCAGTGGAATATTAACGCTGTATGTTTTAACCGACTCCTTCACCTTTCCGTTGCTGGTGGTCAACTGCCTGAATGTGTTTCCGAAATTATCGGTCGACTTGTATTCCACATGAAATCTGTCCATTAACAGATCAGCCTGTTGGTACATACCATACACTCCCGTACCTACACCAAAATGACGGCATTTACTGAAAAAATATCCCACCTGCAGATCCAGTCCGCGAGACATTCCTGTTTCGAATTTTGGTTCGCTCACTTTTGAGTTCACAGCATTCTTATATTTCGCTACCTGATTGCCGGTTGCAATATCCTGCATCAAAGCTCCACCGGTAGCGTTCAGGTCTATTACCCAGCCGGTAAAGTTGGCATCTGCGCCACATACCTTCTTAGGCTTTTTGCCCGGCACATAGTCATGCTCTGGTGCTATGTTCTGTGCCTGCGCCTGCAATGCTGCACCTGCGATGATCAATAATAACAATACTTTTTTCATCAATAATATTTTACAATTCCTTTCTTAGTTCTTAATAAATCTGGTAGTGCTTACTCTTTGTCCGTTGCGGTAGCAGTTGAACATGTAACAACCGTTTGGCAACTCTGTAATATCAAACCGCACGGTTTTTTCGTTCGACTCCTTGGTCATTAACTTCCTGCCCATCATATCCATTATAGTCAGTTGTGCAGTTGCACCCTGCATCACGCTTAGGTCAGCGTTCAGCACTCCCGTTGCCGGATTAGGGTAAACTACAATTCCGTCAGCTGTTTGCACCGGAGCATTAATTACATGCAGTGGTCCGTTAAAGTACGTCTTCTGCGTACAACCCTGCTTTGTGGTCATTACCCAGTAGTAATGATGTATCAGATCCGGAGTAGATGTTGGATAGCTCTGGAAGGTTGCTCCTTCAATTATATTTGAGTCCAGTGTTGCAGCATCATCATATCCCCATTGGTATTTCTCCTGCGTATTATCCAGGTAAATAAACTGGTCGTTGTAGTAAAGAATGTTTGCCGAGCTGTTCGACCCGGTACCCACAGTTACCTTGTATGTATTGCCACCCTTGCACTGATTGCCTGCACCCCTTATTGAAAGTGTCACATAGGCATCTCCCGAATGATTAAAGTTTACCAGACAGAACTGCTGGCTGCTGCCCACCGAATAAATATCAGCATTAATAGCACTCCAGGTATACGATACTCCCGCTGGCGGTGCTATACTCGCTCCAAAATTCTGAAACTGTGTCCCGTTACAAACCGTAGACGGCGCATTAGTACTGATCGTTGCAAGCGGAGCCTGATTAACGATCGTAACAGTTAAATTCTGCACTGACGTACAACCATTAGCATTCAGCGAATACGAATACACAACATTAGCTGGTGTGGTAAGGCTCGATGTAAGTACTTCATTGATACCGCCTGTTCCGTTAGAACTGTCTGGTGTTACGCCCGCTACTGGTGCCCTCTTCCACGAATAGGTAACACCGCCGGTAGAGCTGGTGGGTGCATAAGTATATGCCGATCCATTGCACGCCGTATCTGCAAGTGCAGAAGACAACGATGGTGCTGGCGTCACATCCACCACTACATTCTGGCTTCTGCTACAGCCACCTGCATAGGTGGTGTATACATAAGTTACTGCTAGCGTGTAGTAGGTAGCATTTACCAGTGTTTCAGCTGGGTCACCTGTTCCGCTTGCTGCCGCATTAGTTATGCCCGGCACAAAAGCGCGGCTCCACGAAAACGTTGCTCCCGATGAAATGCTTGTAGGTGTGTAATGAAAAACACTGTTGCCGCAAATACCGGCAGGCCTCAGATCGCTGCTCAACGATGGTATTGGTTTTACATTCACAACAATAGTCGTAAAAGCACTGCTTGCACCATCATTCACCTGCACAGAAAAACTATCTGCTCCGGTATATCCTGCTGTAGGTGTGTATGATAAGCCTGTTGGTGTAACGGTACCTCCTGTCGAAGCGGCAGTGATACTAAAGCCATTTAATGTACCATGCAAAGGGGCAGCCACTATAGCCCATGTTTCCACGTCTCCCAGATCCGGATCATTTACGGTCAGCTTTGTATTCAGCGAATTAAATGTGCTGCTCATGCACACACTTAAACTCTGTGTAGCGCCATTCACGAAATTAGGTGCAGTACCTGCAGTAGGATGAGCCATTGAAGAATAAGACGGCAACAATATGCCACACGCAATCACTGCGGAAAACATACTGAATGACTTAAACATTTTACTCAAACCCATCTGATGTAAGGAAATATTTCCAATACTCATTTTAGTTATGTTAAATTCACTGGAAAAATACAGAATAATCTCTGAAAAACAAAGCGCACAGCGCATTATGCATCAAAACAAAATATGAAATAACGACCCTGCCCAAATAAAACCAAATGGATGCTGAAATCAG
The DNA here is from genome assembly GCA_903829015.1 of uncultured Bacteroidota bacterium. Taxonomy (GTDB): domain Bacteria; phylum Bacteroidota; class Bacteroidia; order Chitinophagales; family Chitinophagaceae; genus Nemorincola. The sequence continues at coordinate 86,400 of CAIKOJ010000051.1, read as the reverse complement.
ATATTATCCAATTTGATGACTACTAACTGAGTCCTGGCTCTTTAGCCGTTGTTTATTCCTTTTAAACGGTTACCCCAGCAGGTTGCAAACTCCCCCTAAGCGTCGGTTTTCATAGCCCAACACTTGTTAATCGCAAATCAAATAACACCTCCCTTTACTGCCAGTTTTCCTCTCAATTCCTCCACTTTATCCCATTTTTGGAGAATCGGCCTGCCTACCGCTAGGTAGGGTTTTTTGCACATTACAATAAAAAATGAAAAAACCACCCCTTCCCTGATTTATTCCATCGCCGCCAACCACATTTCAGTAATTCAAAACCCGCAATTATTTGTTAAAGCAGCAAATATTAACAGCGTTCTATAACCGGCAAAAAATCTTTGGCACAGCTTTTGTATTACCATAAGAAACTAACGTTATGAAAAACAGAGCAGTAATTTACTTCAGCAAAAACAAGGCTCTTAAAATCCTTGAAAACCCAATGCAGACAGATCTGCAGACATTCCTAAGCGCAACATTCGCATTATCACGAAACCGCATAGTTAAAAACCATATTCAAAATACACTGGTACAGCTAGCTGCACCTGTTTACAGGCAGAGTGCTTAAGTAATTCAATATACCAAACTACTTGCTCATGGGTTACAAGTAAGTAACTCCTCGCAAAATGTAATAACACCTCCCTTTTGGGGCAGAGTTTATCAACAATAACTGTGGATACAATACAAATTTCTGTTGCAAAGTTGGATAATTATAAAAGCGCCACATGGGCGCTTTTATAATATCTGATAGTTTCAGTTTTAGCGGAAAGTATTCCCCGGATTGGGATCATCATCAAACCTTGGACACATCATTGGGTCCCTTGGGTTCTTACGGTGATTATACAAGCCTTTTACATACAGCGTGATTTCCGATGCACTTGCAGCAGAACCGGCTGAAGAAGAAAGCTGTGAGTTGTTGATATCATAAGAGAATCCAAGCGATGTATTCTTGTAATCAAACTTGAATGTAGGTATAATAGCATCCTCATAACGGCAAAGCACACCAAAATGGAAAGAGAAAATACTTGGCAGTGCTACCTGTAGTGCTTTCCAGGTTATCAGCCCGCCAAAAATAAATTCAGAGTAAGGCTTTTGCACACAATAATTGGCATGCGCCGTAAAACTGAATTGGTCGTTGAGCGGCAAGTGGATACCACCGTTCAGTTCCCATTTAATAGGTAGTTTCACTAATACAGTTCCACCGTTAAAAATTTCAGTAGGGCTGTTAATATGGTATGCAGCCACACCCAGATAATAATTTGATCTGCTCTGCAAGTCCAGCGAGCTGTTCAGGCTCACCCCTGCTCCTACATCGTAGTTATGCAGCCCTTTGTACACATATGTTTCGCCCGACGGATTATTTGCACTGTAGCTGCTATTCAGATATTGACTGCTGAAAGTCATCAGGCTCATGTCTACAGACCGGCTGATGTATCCTGCCGTAAACCCTACCGATAAATAAGTGTTGTGCTGGTCTTCAAGTGCTTTGTTATAAGCTATTGCCGGATAGATTTGGTTACTGGTGAAATTGATCGTACCAGCCTTATCATGCGTATATGCCAGCCCTATACTGATGTAGTCGCCTACTTCGCGTGCCACCAGTATCCTCGTTTGTCCCGATAGCATCACTGTATTGAACGGAGTAGCAATAGAACCCCACTGGCTTCTGTAATCAAGACCTACTTTATATTCGCCGCTGAATACACCCGTTAGCGCTGGATTATGAAAAATCTCATTCTCCCAAAACTGAGAAAAATGTATATCCTGCGCACTGGCATTGATGCTCAATCCAAGCATCAGTCCCGCAGAAAGTATATTTAAAAGTCTTTTCATCTTAAATGTTTTAACACTTAACTAATTCTTTACTTCACTATTGATACGTCTCCCGTATACGAATACGTTGTCGTACCCAGATCACATTGCGCCTTCACTATATACACATATACGTCAGGCGCCAGCACCAGTCCTTTAAAAGTACCGTCCCACCCTGCTCCCGGAGCATTCGGTGGTATGTTGTGTGCTTCAAACACCATTTGGCCCCAGCGGTTAAATACCTGCATCAGCGTGATGACCTTAATACCTTTACCACTTACATAGAACAGGTCATTCGCCCCGTCTCCGTTTGGTGTAAACGTATTCGGTATAAACACCTGACTGTTGTCGCAGTACAAGCTAAGCGAAATAGTATCGGTTGATATACACCCGTAAATTGAGGTCACCGTCACTGTATACGTTGTGTTTACAGTAGGCGTTGCCACCGGATTGAAACAGCTGTCGCACGTCAATGTTCCTCCGGGTGTCCACAAGTACAACTGTATTGGCGTATTGGTAGCCGATGCCGTTAGCTGCACAGGTGTTCCTGCCACAATATTGGTTGTTGCATTAGCCGTTACAAATACCGACGGGTATGGCTGTACCCTCACTGTTACAGACAATGTATCATCCCAGCAGGCGTTTTCATGTATTGCTACAGAGTAAGTCACAGTAGAGCTTGGGTTCGCAAATGTCGCAGCACTATCTGGCGAACTTAGTCCCCAAACAGGGAACCACTTAAATGTAGGTATGTCCAGATTACTAAACACACTATGGCTCGTTGCCACCAGCATTGCGCTCGTACCATAACAGATATCCGTATCATTACTGATGGTATTTCTGTTAGTATCCAGCACAGACACTTTTATGTTCAATGAGTCAAAACAACCATATTCCGATGTGCCTATCACACGATAAACTATGTTAGCAGTATCTATAAGTATCGGGTTGTCACAGGTATCACAAGATATAAACAGATTAGGTGCCCATGAATAAACATCGGTAGTCGAATCTGTAGTATTACTGCCCACCTTCAACTGCAGCGGTCTGCCACGGCACACTATCGTCGGACTAGGGTTTACGTGCAGCAACGGAAGTGGCCTCACATTTACGGTAAACGATACTGAGTCTTTACAGCCAATATCATCTATGGCTACAGCCCAGTACTGAGTCGTCCTGGTTGGGCAGGCCGAAACCGTATCACAAATAGTACATGAAAGCCCGGATGCCGGATGCCAGTTAAAGAAAGTATGTGCCCGTCCCGATGCCATCAGCGTATCACATTCACCCTCACAAATATTATCCTTACCCACTATCATCAAGTGGTCAAGCGAGTCATCTACCACCACAGTTATAGTGGTTGAGGTATCGCAACCCCAGATCGTGGTTCCAGTTACGGTGTAAGTAGTGGTTACCGTAGCACTACATATCACTAATGCACCTACCGTACTGGTAAGCCCGGTTGCCGGCGACCAGCGATATATACCTCCCGCACCAGCTCCGGTTGCTGTAAGTGTCTGCGTAGCATATTTACACTTGATGGCCAACGGTGCTTCAATAATGGATATTGTAGGTATCGGATTCACCGTCACAATTGTTTTTGCCGTACATCCACCTATTGGCAGCGTATAGGTAATAATAGTTGTGTCCAGCGAATCACCCGAAACTACACCGCCAGATGTTATAGGTATTCCAGGATTGCTGCTGGTCCATATACCACCCGGTGTTGGGTCGGTCAAAGTTATTTGTCGGCCAAGGCACACATGAGTTATGCCCGCAATTGGTCCTGGTGTAAGATTCACCGTGACTAATTTGGTCATATAACAACCCGTAGCCAACATATAGGTTATTGTTACAACACCCGGAGTGTTTCCGTAAAGCACACCCGATGTAGACCCTATGGTAGCAACAGCTCCATTACTGCTCGTCCATACTCCACCTGGTACTACATTCGTCAATGTGATCGAGTCAAGCTGGCACACACTATCCGGTCCTGCTATAAAGCCTGGCAGCGGATTAACTGTAATAACATAATAAGCAGAACAACCCGTTGGCAACGTATAATATATAGTATCAACACCTGCCGATATACCATGTACCTTTCCGGTAGTGGCATGTACGGTGGCAATAGAATTATTACTGCTCGTAAACGTACCCAGACTTGCACCAAACGTGTCTACCAAAATAATTGAGTCATTTACACAAACCTGGTTAGGTCCGGTAATGGGTCCTATCGGATCAACTGTTACCTGCGCTACCGCATAACAGCCCGTACTTAAGAAGTAAGATACAATAGCAACGCCGCCACTTACTCCATGCAGCAATCCGGTAGATGCACCAATAGTGGCTACTGCTGGTGGCACGGCGATCCATACTCCGGGCGTATCTACATTAGAAAGCAATAACGAATCACCTGCACACAATCTGCCCGGCCCTACATTGATCGGCCCCGGATTTGGATTGATAAATAATACAAACGTCGCCTGACATCCCGTAGGCATCAAGTAGGTAATAACAACAACACCGGTATCCAATGTAGTAATAAATCCGGTCGAGCTGATCGTTGCCTTCGTAGTATCACTACTGATCCAGGTACCGCCCGGTGTCGCATCCCATACACTATCTGTGAATCCCACACATACAGATGACGAAACACCAAATATCGGCGATATAGGATTGATAGTTATTACTTTCGTCGATCGGCAACCAGTACCCATTGTGTATACAATCGTATCGATGGCAGGGCCTGGACCTATACCCAGTACATCAACACAACCTGTCAAAGTAGTAAGCGCATCAACAGACGGATTGGTATGGGTCCATCCTCCACCAGCAGCAGTATCACACAAAGTAATCGTCTGACCCACGCATACATTATCAGGGCCGGTGATTGGCGCCTTTGTATATACATCCAGCGGATAGGCGACTCCACATCCATGATTGGAGAAGTAACTGATTATTACAGATCCTGCCGACAGGCCTATCACCATTCCTGAGAAAGAATCAATGCTCGCTACCGATGGGTTATTTGAAACCCAAATACCTCCCGGCAACGAATCTGTTAAGTATATCGTATCAGACATACATACACCTACGGGTCCGTGTATTGGATAGGGGTATGGATTTACTGTTACTATCATCGACACCGAACAGTTGCCTACAGTGTACAAAACCGTAACACCTGTTGAGGTGGCTGCCATACCTGTTGCATTCCCCAGCGAATCAATAGTCAAATATGTTGTGTCAAGGCTGGTCCAGAAACCACCCGGTGTGGCATCTGTAAGATGTATTGTATTGGTAACACATAAAGTATCAGGTCCTACTATCGGCGCCGGCAACGGATCAACGGTTACATCTTTGCACGTTGCGCATCCGGTTCCTAAAGTATAGCATATTGTTACCACTCCCGGAGATACGCCTGTGATGGTTCCCACTACATCTATTATACCAATAGTACTTGGAGTAGCAGACCATACACCCCCCGATGGAGAGGCACTCTCAGGAGCAGATGATCCAACACATACATGGTCAGTTCCGAAAATTGGTGACGGCAAAGGATTGACTGTTACAATAAACATCGCAGTACATCCTCCCGGATTGATCGTGTATATTATGGTGTCAATGCCACCTGTTCCCACTCCCGTAAGCACTCCCGAACTCGAACCAATTACCGCAACCGAAGTATTGGTCGATACCCATGTACCTCCCGGCGAAGCATCAGTAAGAGTTATCGAATCGCCTACACAAAGCGCGTGCAAACCCGATATTGGTGCAGGCAACGCATCCACAGTCAGCGTAGCAATTGTAGCACAGCCTGTAGGTAGTGTGTAAGTAACTACTGTTGTATAAGGTGCCGGCGCATTGCCAGCTATTGTGCAGAACGTCCTTGTTCCGATAATGGATGTAGAAGCAATTGTAGCAGCTCCGCCACTGATCGTCCATGTGCCACCTGCCGGAGAATCGATCAATGTAGTCGACTGCAATTCACATATTTCCAGTGTACCGGTAACAGGTGCCGGAATAGGATTGATGGTAAATGTAGTATCTGTTTTACAACCCGTGATGGTGGACGTCGCAACAACTTTTACTGTTCCAACTCCGCTGCCGGTAAAATTTACAGAGTCACCACCGAGCGACGTTACAGAAGCGGCACCGGTAATAGGCACTACGGTAAATGAATTGGGGCCGGGAGGGCAGTGAAAAACACGTGAAGACCCTACGCATACCTGAAATGGCGCTACACCAAATGGTCCGGGCAATGGATTAACTGTCACTATCACTTTCGCAACACAACCCGATGGGCTGGTGTAAAAAATTGTATCAACGCCCGGTGCCTGTGAATGTACAAAACCAGTACCTGGTCCTACGTTTGCAACTGTTAAGCCCCAGGCACTAAACAAGCCACCCAGTGTGGCATCACGCACTGTCATCGTATCAAACCATGCACACATGGTATGCGCACCTGTAATAGGTGCGGGGCCTGCAATCACAGATACATTCTGCGTTACTATACATCCCGATAGTGTTGCTGTTATAGTCGTTGATCCCGCACTTACACCACACACTGTACCACTAGAATTTACTGAAGCAATTCCCGCATTAGCTGTAGTCCATGTTACACCTGGGCTTGATGTCCAGATTTTACAATCCCCTACACATATACTTGTTGTACCGGTTATAGGCAATGGAATACACGCCAGTCTTCCAAAACTAGTACCTATAACACCAGGAGCTATCCCTATAACACCCGTTAAACCTGAACAAAAAATATTTCCCGGAGCAGCAGTAGTAAGAGTAGGCTGCACCTGCAAACCCGTAATCGTTATCTGATCTGGCAAAGCACCGCCACTAGTCGAAAAATTGATTGTCAATGAAGTCGATCCTGTGTATGAAAAAGTAATCGGGCCAGAAATATCTCCACCGCCTGAAGCCGTCATCACCACTGGGGCGCCCACACAAAATTGCCAGTTGGCAGGTGTGTTCAAAATGATCTGATCTGCACCTAAAGCAAAGTCACCGTTCAGTGTTTCAGTTATGATCATCGAACCCAAATTCGTGCACACCGGCGCCGTGCCGGTAACAGCCGTGCGCGAACAAACCAAAGTATCATTGGCAGGCGTTATAACAACCTGTGCTTGAGTTGAGGAGCAAAAACATGATAGAGTTAAAGCTATAAGGAATAACTTAAAAGATCTTATACCGTCTTTAGCAAACGTTATAAAACCCGTTATTGACTGTAAATAAATTTTTTTCATGAGCCTTACCTTAAATAAAGAATCAATTTCACCAAATGGATGGTAAACATACTAAAAAATGCGTTAGCAACCGAAAGTTACGTTAAATTTTCTGCAAAACAATATTCAGCAACATATATATTATTTATTTTTCAACTTTGGGTTAATAATCTTCAGTACCCACACCTTTTCCCCAAAACAACCCTCTCTTATTTTATCTTAAATAAAAATCAAATTCGTTTGCACGGCATACAATATAAAATAATATTTTTATATGCAATAAATTTTGTGCTTATTAACAGGTTGTATCATATTTTTTCATGACACTGATCATCGTTTTTCCGTCTATGCTTTTCCATCTTCGCAGTAATTAAAACTAAAAAGCATGAACAAAGTAAGCATCACGCATATGAGTAACGCACATACCGACTGGTTGCGCGGATTAGACTTTTATAGAGAAGAAGTTAATATACTTAAAACCAGGCTAACAGAAATTGCCGGCAAAAACAATGGCAAAGATGTCCAAAAGGAAATCGGTCATTTTGAAAGTCAGTTCGACATCCAAACTGAAAATATTCATAAACTGTCGCACGACATTCAGGCAAACGTAAAACTTGCTGGTAGAGAATTTCTGAACTCCGGAGCCGGGTATATTGACGGAGTATTATTTGAGCAGCACGAAGAGCTGGGCAAACGTTACTTGGCCGAAGAAAGAACATTGAGTGAACTCAAAAAGGCTTTCTACCATTTTGCATCCCCATTAATGTAATTACAGCACTTTTTAAGTCCTTTCAATTACTCGATTTAATTAAAAACAGGCGTTCGGATTTCCCGACGCCTGTTTTTATTTTTATCAATCTCAGTTATTACAGATCTATTCTCGAAATGAGCATTTTGTCTCCTCTCAATGTCTCACTGAAAAAGTACAGCATATTGCCATTTTGAAGTGTGTTATGATTCTCGTACAAATAATACTTCCTCTTCTCATCTTCTCCCAGTGTCTTGAAATCCGATGCTGTTCCGGCTTTCAGGTCTATACCTCCGTACTCAATTGAGTATAGCGGATCATAAGTAGTGGTAGTAGTGCTTGTACCTCCAAAATAATCGTAAGAAGTACTTGAGCTTTGGTCAATAGCTTTCACAATATGCATGATCCATTTTAATTTTCCCGCTTCCGACTCATATACAAAACTGGTTGCAGGGAACATATCAGCGGTCATTGGGCTTTTGTTAAAGAAGCCACGTTTGCTGCGCTGCTCCACGTTCACAGTATAGTTGTGAATCAACTGCCCGGTGGTAGTAAAGTGCATCAAATACATACCCTTGTAAATCTTATCGCTGGCTACAGTTTTCTTAGATTTTATTTTTTTAAAGTCTTGTATACTAAGCACCATGCTGCCGTCTTTTACAAACTGCAGGTTGTTTACAGTGAATTTATTACCATCAAACTTAAGTGGTCTTTTCATTCCTTCTGCTGCAACTGCTTTATCGTTTACTTCATCCATATCGGTAAGGTTGCCCCACGCAAGTTTTCCGCCTTCAATACGCATAAAAGCAAAGTGCGTGTACTTCTTTTCATCCAGCATATCATCTACTTTCTCCTGCGTAATACCCACATCCTCCTTACCACTCATAGTATTTACCATTTTCGAGAAACCGCCAAATGCCTTCTTCTCATCTGTATTACCAGCTTGTTTTTCACTCTCGTCTGCGCTGGTTGTAGGTACCAGCACGTTGCCCAGCGCCTGATCTATAAACCTGCCTTCCTTGCCGGTACTCATACCATAAAGCAACACCGCTCCGTCTTTCTCATAAGCCTGTAGTATACGCAAGCCGGGTGCTGGAGCTTTGAACGCAAAATTTTCTTTTACTGTTCCTTCGGGCGATATACGCAAATAATAGAATGCCGCCGGATCCTCAGCACGGTTGTCTTTAGAGCTGTTCATTCTTGTCGGTGCCATTATCACTACCCAGTCACGTGGTGCGTCATCATTAGCCAACTCACTTATCTGGTCGTCAGCTACTGGCTGGCTAAACACTGGCTGCACAGCGTATGGAAAGTTCAGGTGCGCTGCCACTGTAATGTTTACCATATTGTCACACTTCAGCAGTTCATATTTCGTAGGATCACCAAATTTGGCTTCGTCGGTAGCAGGCAATGCCAGCACCAGCACACTGCTGTCGCGCTCCACCTCATACGCTCCGCCCACAAACCGATAATACCTTCCGCTTTCGCTTTTGGGTTTTACCTTATCGGTCATTTTCACATTCCTGTCGTAGCGACCACTCCACCAGTTCCAGTTGGCTGTTACCAGCTTCTTTCTGAACACCAATTGTCCGGTAAGATTTACAGATGCAGTCAGCGTATTTGTTAGGAAAAAATCACCACGGTAAGTAAACCACTTCCATTTTCTGTGGGCCCGCTCTATTTCCATTTCATCCCTTTCTACGCCAAGCTGATTCGCGTCTTTGTCGTAATGATATGTTTCCGTTTTTATTTTACGGGCACCACTAGGGAGGATATAGATCATATCAAACTTCCCATCTTCCTTTTTCTCCACATTGCCCAGATATCCCTTTTTCGCCTTTCGGCTTATTTCATAGTCTTTCTCCAGTATCTGCTCCTGGCAATTGGCCGTGTATACCACACAACTTAGCAACAGTACAGCTAAAGTTCTGCCTACCGATCTCTTGTTCATAATCATTCTTTTGGTTTTGATGAATTAGTGAACAAAACTACAGCAAGCGTATCGCAGCAAAATACCGTGAAACACGTATTTTTCAAACATACAAAGCAAACCGACAAGCAGTGCGCAAACGATAAAACAGCGGTTGTACCAACCGCGTCATTGAGTAAATTAAGAGTGTATTTGAGTTGGTTAGCCCTTCAACAACTGCCTACGCTTCATTTCTTTTTGTATCAGTAGCAGCTCACGGCTAGTTTGCCCTGCAACCGATGTATTCTCCTGTGCACGGCGCATCAGGTAGGGTATCACATCCTTCACGGGTCCATAGGGCAGGTACTTCGATACGTGGTATCCGGCATTCGCAATATTAAAAGATATGTTGTCGCTCATACCATAAAGCTGAGAAAAGAACACCCTCGGATTCTTGGGTTCTATGCCGTTTTGCTCCATGTATTCAACCGCTGCCGCACAACTTTTTTCGTTGTGCGTACCAATAAATACTGCCAGCTTATCCAGGTTTTTCAAGCAAAGCATAACCCCTGCGTCATAATCCCTGTCGGTGCTGCCTTTATCTGGTTGTATAGGATCCTGATAATTCATGGCAGCAGCCCGGGCTCGTTCTTTTTCCATATAGGCACCACGCACCAGTTTCGCACCAAGCAGGTACCCTTTCTTCGCAGCCTCTTCAATAGAATTTTTCAGGTAGGGCAAAGTGCCGTGGCAATAAAACTGATAAGTATTAAATACTACAACCTGTTTCTTGTTATACTTTTCCATCATTGCCTCCGCCAGCTGATTGCAGGGCTCTATGATCCAGGTTTCTTCGGCATCTATCAGCACCATTACATTTCTTTCGGCTGCGACGCCGCAAATCTCATCTATACGTTTTGTCACTCTGCTCCACTCCGCCGTTTCTTCGCTGCTCAGAGTTTGATTGGCATTCATTTTCTCAAGCAAACCAAATCTTGCAAAACCGGTTACTTTCAGACTGATAAAGGGAATGTGTTTTTGAGACGCAGCATACTTCACTGCTTTTACAAACTCAGGCACAGCTTTGTCAAACTCTGCATCACCCTCCTTACCTTCCACTCCATAATCAAGTATGGTATCTACATTATACTTGCTGATATTGTCTGCTGTTGCCGCCGTTTCTTCAAGGGTCTCCCCGCCGCAAAACTGACTGAATATGGTGCTTTTAAGCAACCCCTTCACCGGCAAATGCCACTTCATTGATAACTGCGCCGCACCTATTCCCAGCTTAGTAAGCAAAGGCGATGCCATAAACGAAAAAAGAAAATGTGCTTTTTTGAGTTCTTTGTTTGTTCGGTATCTAAACGCAATTTCCGTGTTATCAAATTCCGGTTTCATAAACGCTCTTTATTCTTGTGTATACTGCAATAAAATGTACCCTCGGAAAAAGAAGGAAGGAGTTACGGATCTATAGCACCTTCCAGTATGTCCAGCTTTGCCACAAAATGCATCGACTTGGCAATGTACTCATGCGCCGGTTCCGAATTGCCTATTTCCGGCAGGTCCTCCAGCAGTCTGCTGTTGTCAAATATCTGACCCAGCTCCATGAATTCAAGGTAAGGGTCAAGACCAGTAAACAGCATCCTCAGATTGCCCTTTCCTTCAAAAACCTCTTCCCAATAATCCAGGTAGGTCTGGTACTGATAAAGATCACTGTCGTCGTGCAGTTTGCCTTTTGTCCACAGCTTTATCTGCTTCAGCATCGACTTGTCTATGAACTTAAACGGAGGCAGATCTTCAAAATGATCAGCCAGCGTTTTTGCGAGTTGATTGGCCGTGGTTGCAGCCTTTACGCCCGCTGATATATGGTAAGTATGGTATTTACGCTTTGCAAACAACAGTCCTATGATCGCCTTTGCTGTATAATCCATCGGCACAATATCCAGTTTCGAAAACTCATTGACCGGCATCAGTCTCAGATGGTTAATCGTGGCCATTGCCCACAATATAACCGGAGACCGTGGGATGATCGCCCTGCTGTCACCCATTATAATCGATGGGCGTGCAATGAATATTTTCTCATCAGGCAGATGCTCATGTATCAGCATCTCGCCCTTCATCTTGGTATAGGTATACTTTACAATGTGGTTCACATTGGTATCAGGCGATTCACTTTCCAGCACTATACGGTGCTTATTATCCTTGCCGCAGATCGTCGCAGTGCCTATATAAAGGAAGGTGTTCAACGCAGGCAGTGTTTTAGCCCACATCAGTACTTTTTCAAGTCCGCCTATGTTCGCTTCTTCTACCAGCTTGTCATTTACTCTTGAGAAAGAAGTATTTGCAGCCGAATGAATAACCGTATTAACATCCAGCAGTTGCTGATTATCTATCAACTGCTGGGTGAGTTGTTCGTCAAACAGATTACCTATCACAGGTATTACTTTTCCCTGCTGATATTGGTCTTCATGAATATTAAAAACCTTCTGGATACGCGCATCAGCATCCTCCGCCGACTTCGCCCTTATGAGGCAATATATCTTATCGACATCCGTTCGTTTCGAAAGCCTGACCAACAATTCTCCCCCTACAAGACCGGTAGCTCCGGTTAAAAATATATTCATCTCTTACGTATCCTCTTAAAATTTTAATCAAAAAGTTCCAGACCCAGTATACCCAATATTATCAGGCCTATCGAAACCACTTTTGCCACACTTATCGGTTCTTTAAACCAAATGATACCCAACATTGCAATTAGTGCCGTACCTGAGCCTGCCCAGATAGCATAGGCGATACTTACTTCCATTTTCTCCAGCACAAAAACCAGCGCTGCAAGTGCCAGTCCGTAAAAAAGAAACACTAATATCGAAGGCACCAACCTGGTAAACCCTTCGGCATACTTCATACAAACAGTTCCCAGCACCTCAAACAAGATACCAAGTCCCAGAATGAGCCATTTGTACGTCAGTATCTTCATGCCCTGCCCTGCTTTCTTACATGCCGGAATTTAAAATATTACACACCCTCCGGCAAGTCGGCGAAATTAATGTTTTCTGTTGATTTATGTAGTATAAGCGAAATTCTCATTTTTGGGTGAGTTTTGTTTTCTCCTACACTTTAACCCGGAAGAAGCAACAGCTTAACCCTCCAAATAAACAAAAAATCGCCCATAAGGCGATTTAAATGTTTCTAGCGCAAACTTATCGTTTATGCTGGCTCCAGCACTTTAGCCGACACCCTGTATGGGTAAGAGTTAAAAATATGCCTGCGTGCAAACCTTGCCGGAGCAGGTGCGTTAACCAGTTTTATATAAATGGGTTTCGGTACACCAAAATATTCATAGCTGGTGCCATCAACAAACTTCATAAACAAAGTCTCGTCTTTATAATCGAAGTCTACAATACCACTGGTGGTAGTGGTTAGTGTGTACTCAGCTAAAGTCAGATTCCGGGTTTCAGGTGCTATGCTCACCAGAAAATGGTATGCTTCAATTATGTGTTTGCTCTTCTTTTCTGCTTCCTCTTTCTGTTCATCGCTCTCCTGAAACTTATCAGGGTGCCAGTTTTTCATCAGATTACGGTATACAGTTTTCAATTCCTGTAGATCAGCATTCCCGGTTACGCCCAATAATTTCCTGTATCCAATAATTTTTTTCATATCTATTTTACAATTCTTCTTAAATAAAATCGCCACCTGGCGATCTAACATATAATATTATATATCAGTTCGCGCAAAAGTACTCTAACCAATTTAGAATACAGTAAATAAAAATTAAAGTTTTGTTACTATTTACTTAACTGCTACTCCGCGCGTCTTAGAATGTCACTAAGACAAGTTTTTTCTATCACAGGCCCGCTATGTCCTGTCATAGGCCGTATAAGTCCCGTCACAGATTTTCAATTTTGCCACTTCGCATTGTCTCTGTATTTTTAGGTAGGTCTGCCAAAATTTAGTCAATCGGTAGCAGGACTTTTATCAAAAATTTTCATCCAATTTCCATAGGAGGCAACAATACATTAAAAAAACACTAAAGTTACATGGGAAGAAAATGGGAAAGAAATGGGAAATTCTTATCCACAATCTTGCGGTTATTCTTTGATTATCAACCACTTATCAAAAACAGGCATTTTTTAAGAAAAGTTGGAAAATTTCATGCGCAATATACATAGTCGGTGCTTTGTGTAGTTTGTGAATTGCCTTTGCTTCCCTTGTGGTAAAAAAATGCGCCCTAAGGGACTGACTCGATCTCTCCCGCCTTTCGGAGGGAAACCAAGTAAAAGAGCGCAGCTCGGGAGAGGTCTGACCCGCAATTCTGTTTACAATAAATTGATTATCATATAATTACAAATTTCCGATCGCTTCCGGTGCAGGAAGAAACCGGAAGTTTTCCCGCAATTCCGGAAGCGGATACGGAAGTAAAGTTTCAAAAATACATCCTGAAAATCCCCGAATCCCGAAAATCCTGATCGTAATTTATTCTTCCCGGTTCTCTCATTCTCAAATGGCATTTCGTATCTTTGCACCCCTTTAAAATTAAAAATAATATAATTATGGCTACGGTAACCCGTGAGAATATTGGAACACTTCATGATAAATTAACAGTCAAATTATCGAAAGACGACTATATGCCGTCGTTCGACAAGACCTTGAAACAATACGCTAAAACTGCCAACGTACCTGGTTTCCGTAAAGGCATGGTACCGGCAGGTATGCTGCGCAAAATGCATGGCCCGTCAATATTTAATGAAGAGGTGGTTCGTGCCGCCGGCAAACAGCTCGAAGACTATATGAAGGAGCACAAGCTGGCCATTTTTGCCCAGCCTATGATCATGCCCGACAGCAGCAGAATTCAACTGGACATGAACGCACCAGCCGATGTTGACTTCTCTTTCGAAGTGGGACTAAAGCCTGATTTTGAAGTAGATGCTGTAAAGAACAAAGCGCACCTCACCCGCTACAAAATCACGGTTTCGGATAAGATGATGGAAGACGAGCTGGAGCGCATCAAGCGTCGCTACGGCAAAGTAGAGTCTCAGGATACTGTTACCAACAAAGAAGATCTGATCTATTCATCTTTCGAGGTTTGTGATGCCGATGGCAATGTTGCAGAAGGCACCGAGAAGCTCGATGATACCGAAGTGCTCGAAAAAATGCCCGCCAAACTGAAAGAAATGTTGATGGGTAAAAAACCGGAAGATACTATCGTGTTTGTCCCTAAAGACATTTGCACGGAAGAAGAACTTGCTGGTTTCATGAAAGATCCGCTGAAAACTGATGTTTCAGCCGCCGGTCAGCATTACAAACTCACTATTACAAAAGTGGGTTTGCTCATTCCTCAGGAACTAGGACCGGAATTATTCGCACAGGTATTCCCTAACATAGAGGTAACCAACGACACCGATTTCAAAGAAAAGATCAGTGCAGAACTGAGCAAAGAATTTAACCGGATCACCAACGAGCGCCTGCAGAATGAGATCTATGAATTACTGGTACATTCTACCAACATTCACCTCCCGGTTCCGTTCCTGAAACGCTGGATGCGCGAAGGCGGCGAGCAGCCAAGGTCGGCAGATGATGTAGAAAAAGAATATGGTTCCTTTGAGCATCAGCTTCGCTGGCAGCTTATTTCCGACAAGTTGATGATCGAAAACAACATCAATGTAACTGCAGAAGAAGTAAACGGCGATATCAAAACAAGGGTACTGGCATACTTTGGCCTCGGACCGGATGATGAAGGCGATACCCCATGGATGGATAGCTATATGGCCAAGATCCAGAAAGACCAGAAAATGATGGATGAAACTTACCGCCGTCTGCTGTTTGGTAAGTTGTTCAGCTTCCTGGAAACTCAGTTCCATGTCGAAGACAAGGAGATAGGTGAAGAAGAATTCTTTAAGCTGGCTGATGCTCACGCTACTCATCACCACCACCATTAATTTTCAACTCCGTTAACCGGGGAAGTTTAAGGGAAACATAAAATATATAGCCGCTCATTTTGGGCGGCTATTTTACGGTAAATCATTTAATTGAAAGCAAGACAGGCATCAAAAAGTAGCCTGAAAATCGAACCAGCTTTTAGCGTTGAGTGCTTGCCCTGTTGGACCATGGTAGAAAGCGTTATACAATTCTTTCGTTTGTTCATAGGTCATCCAGTCGCCTTTCGTATGCTCAGGTATCGGCCCCGATGAGCTGTATTGAAACCTCTGAGGAAGTATACTTCTCAGCTTCAGCCTTAACCCTGTGTAAACGTTAAGGAACACCGGAAACAACGGATTTTTCTCCAGGCTCAGATTGATCGGCGTAAAATTGAACCCCTGATGGATCAGCTTGAATTTGGTATAACCTTTCCTGTAAAGCGTATCCAGCAGTGAAATATCCGTGGCTTCGCACGATGCGTATTTTACGTTTTTGGGGCTGTTAGTTGGTGGCAGATCATTGATACATAAATAATCCAGCCCTTCAATATCTACTTTAAGATAGTACGGTGTACCATACTTTTCAAACAGGCTAGCGGTGGTCACACAACTGATGTTTTTTACTTCATACGGAGTGTTGTTCCTTCTGCCCAGCTCCAGATCAAATGAACTCCATTCAGAGGTCTTTTTGTTGATATAGAATGGCAGAACACCTTCTTTCTCAGATATGCCCACATTCAGGATAGTAAGCGAACCGTCATCAATATACTTTTTAAATTTGATGGCATTAGCTTCTGCTAAAAACGGATTGGCTTCTACTGCAATTACTCTAAACCCCTCCTCAAGATAATACCTTGAATCCTGCCCTATATGCATACCAATATCAAAAACCAGCCGTTTCTCCATTTTCCTGAATTTCGACGCAATATAATAAAACCGTTGCACATGCTTTTGTACCAGGCTCCCACGGCACCCGGCCGGTATCTTTTATTTCCAATTCGTCCCGATAATCCTTTCTGATCCCTTTTCTTACCTCCAAATAATAAACACTAATCAGTAATTTCGCCCCATGAAAGTCCGTGTACGTTTTGCTCCAAGCCCAACAGGTGGCCTGCATCTGGGTGGTGTCCGCACTGTTTTATATAATTACCTTTTTGCCAAAGCCAATGGCGGTGACTTTGTGCTGCGTATTGAAGATACCGACCAGACCCGCTATGTGGAAGGTGCTGAGCAATATATTATGGACTGTCTCAAATGGTGCGGACTGATCCCTGATGAGAGTCCGGAGAAAGGCGGGCCTTATGCACCCTACCGCCAAAGCGAGCGCAAAAGCCTCTACCGTGAGTATGCCGAGAAACTACTGGCATCAGGCAACGCATATATAGCATTTGATACCGCCGAAGAAATTGAGAAAATGCGGAAGGATCACCGCATTGATGAGCACAGCCACGCACAATACGACAGCCGTACCCGTGGTTTAATGGTGAATTCACTAACACTCACTCCCGAGCAGGTAAATGCAAAAATAGCCGCCGGAACACCATATGTGGTAAGGATAAAAATGCCCGAGCATCAGACCATTACGCTCCATGACATGATCAGAGGCGAGGTGTCGTTCGATAGCTCACAGTCTGATGACAAGGTGCTGCTGAAAGCGGACGGTATGCCTACCTACCACCTGGCTATGGTAGTAGACGATTACCTGATGAAGATCACACACGCATTCAGAGGTGAAGAATGGCTGCCCAGCGCACCCGTACATGTATTGCTTTGGGAATACCTGGGCTGGAAAGACCATATGCCGCTATGGGCACACCTGCCGCTGATACTCAAACCCGATGGCAACGGCAAACTGAGTAAGCGCGATGGCGACCGCCTCGGCTTCCCGGTATTTGCCATGAACTGGCTGGACCCAAAGACTGGCGAGACCACAAAAGGTTTTAAAGAAATGGGCTTCCTGCCTGAAGCATTTGTAAATATGCTGGCCATGCTTGGCTGGAACAGCGGCAGCGAACAGGAGCTCTTTTCGCTTGATGAACTGGTGCATAAATTCTCTATAGAAAGAGTACACAAAGGCGGTGCAAAATTTGATTTCGAAAAAGCCAAGTGGTTCAACCAACAATACATACAGCGGACAGATGATGCTACACTTGCAGAACTGGTAAAACCATACATCGAAGAAGGATTAAAAACCGTTGACTCACGACTTACGACTTATGACTTACGACTAATTGTAAGCCTTATCAAAGATCGCTGCACCCTCCTGCCTGATTTTTGGGCACAGGGGCATTTCTTCTTCGCCACACCTGAGATCAAGGAAGAAGAAACCATGCGCAAAGGCTGGAACGACCAGAAACAGCAGTTCTTTACAGACTGGGTTGCCGCACTTGGCACTCTCCCAACATGGACACACGACACCCTTGAAAACAGCTTCAACGAACTCATGCCTAAACACAATCTGAAAAAAGGAGACGTGCTGCTACCGTTGCGCATCATGCTGGTAGGTGGCAAGTACGGCCCCGGAGTATTTGCAATTGCTGAAGTGATAGGTATGGAAGAGACGGTCAAGAGGGTAAAAAGGGTGTTAGGATAAGCTCAATAGATATTCGTCATTCCGACGAAAGAAGGAATCTCGCAAGCCTGAGCAGTCAGCCACATCGTTGGATTATCAGATTACCCTTCATTTAGCCCATTAAGTTTATCTTTGCCAATAATTATATTTAATCATTTATGTTACCTATACAATTATTCAGAACGAATAAGGAATTAATACTGGAAGGGCTGAAGAAAAAGAATTTCAAAGACCTGGACCTTGTTGATAAGATCATAGACATCGATGAGCGCCGCCGTGCGCTGCAGGTGGAGAACGATAACCTCGCGGCATCTGTAAACAGCGCATCAAAAAATATAGGCCAGTTAATGGCTAAGGGGGAGAAAGAAAAAGCGGAAGAGATGAAGCTGGTAGTGGCTCAAAACAAAGAACGCGCCCGCGAAGTTGCTGAGGTTCTTGCTGCTCTCGAAAAAGAACAACATGATACATTGGTGCAGCTGCCCAACATGCCTCACAGCAGCGTGCCATTTGGTAAAACCCCCGAAGAGAATGAAGTAGTGCGCTCCGGTGGCAGCACTCCCGATCTGAGCGCACAAAAGCTACCCCACTGGGAGCTAGCCGCCAAATACAGCCTCATAGATTTTGAACTGGGCACAAAGATCACCGGCGCAGGTTTCCCGGTGTTTACTGGCCAGGGAGCCAGATTGCAGCGTGCACTCATTAACTACTTCCTGAATTATAATACAGAGGCAGGTTATAAAGAAGTATGTCCCCCTTTTATGGTTAATGAAGCTTCGGCATACGGCACTACGCAGCTGCCCGACAAAGAAGGGCAGATGTACTATGCATCGGAAGATGGTTTTTACCTGATACCCACTGCAGAGGTACCGGTTACAAATATGTACCGCGACGTGATCATACCTGAATCTGAAATGCCGGTAAAATTGACTGCCTACTCACCATGTTTCCGCAGGGAGGCTGGCTCATATGGCAAGGACGTGCGCGGGCTGAACAGGGTACACCAGTTTGATAAAGTTGAAGTGGTACAGCTCGTAAACCCCGCAAACAGCTATGAAGTGCTGGAGGAAATGGTCAACCACGTTGAGCGCCTGCTGCAGTCACTCGGATTGCAATACCGCATACTGCGGCTCTGTGGCGGAGACATGAGTTTCTCTTCTGCGCTTACCTACGATTTTGAGGTATACAGTGCTGCACAGGAACGCTGGCTGGAAGTTAGCTCCGTATCTAACTTCGAGACATTCCAGACCAACCGTATGAAAGCAAGGTTTAAAGACGGCAGCGGCAAAACCCAATTGGTACACTCCCTCAATGGTAGTTCACTGGCTCTGCCACGTATCATTGCCTGTCTGTTGGAAAATCACCAGACACCTGATGGCATAAATATCCCCGACGCATTGGTTCCCTATTTTGGAAAGAAAACAATCAGTTAATTAAATCATGATACAGCGTAAACAATCGATCTGGCTTTTTATTGCCGCCCTGCTCAATGCCGGTGTATTTTATTTTGACCTGTACAGATACCATGCAATTGTAAACGGTATTGATACACCAGCACAGATCAGAGTGAGCGATCATTTCCCAACATTACTGATTGCCCTGGTAATGACCATGCTGCCATTGGTAACCATCTTTATGTTTCGTAACCGGAAGCGCCAGATAACTATGTCTGTGTTTGCTATTATTTCAATTGCCGGCTTCATAACCATGGCACTGCAGAGAACAAAGAATCTCAATTCAGTACCAGCCAGCGATAGTTACTGGATCGGTTCGGTACTGCCTGTTGTAGCAATAGTATTTTTGTTCATGGCTATTCTTGGCATTCGCAAAGATGACAAATTGGTAAAGTCTACCGACAGACTCAGATAGTACCCCTATTTGAATCTGGATGGTTTTGGTCTTTCAGACTTACCAGCTTTTCCTGGTTTTGTAGCTTCTGCATTGCCGCGGTGTGAATGCCTGCCCAATGACAATGAGATACCGAAATTGATACCCATATTACTGAACGGTATAGAATAGGCTGGCAGGTTGGCACCGGTGCTATCTACAGTTACACTTTTGCTGTAGTTCACTACTTTGTTTCCCGATACAGCAGATGTGGGGTAGCTTTTCCCGTTGTGAGTGATTCCTGTTAGCTCGCTCTTTTTGATATACACCGAAAGTGATAAGCCACTCAACTCTCCCCACAAACTAAGCCTGTCGCTGATCTTGTATTTAACACCTGCGGCCCCGGTAAAGCCCAGTGAAAAGCTACTCTTAATGGTCATCGTAAAATCATCTACCGATATAGCGCCGGTACCGGGGGCATTGGTCTGAATCTGGTCGAGCAAGATATGTGTATTGAGTGGCAGTGCCAGACCAAAACGGGAGTAAACGCCCCATTTTTTCCCTTCAGACTGCATCACCAGTGATGGCATAATGATCATGGGTAGAATAGCCTGCTGTTCTAAAGTAATACTGCCGGGATAAGTACTGCTGCCCGACCCGAAAGTAACGCCATCTATGTTCGCTTTGTATTTCTTTGTGAGCAGGCCTATGCTCGCATCGAGCAGTATACCTACGTTCTTGTTGGCCATGTATCCGAAACCCACTTTTGCCTGCATGCCAGATGAGAAAGAAGCGCTTTTAATGCTGTATGTCTGCGATGTATTGTTGAGGGAGCCATTGTATGGAGTACCGGCCCCATCGAGCGACTGACCCGCTACCGGAAATGCATAACCCAGGCCAGCATTAAAAAAAACACCCTGCGCCATGGTCATGGTTGCAAAGGCGCAGCAAAACACTAACAATGATATCTTTTTCATAGAGGCTGTTTGATACGCAAATATAGGATTAGTTTAAAATGATTGGTCCGCCGATTGCAAATACTTATAAAAACAAGAAGGGAAAGCACTTTCGCACTTTCCCTTTGCTAAACAAACTTTGTAAACTATTTCTTCATCGCTGCTTCAATCTCTTCCACTGTTATCGGTATGTTTTTGAACAGGTCTATGTTGCCGGATTTGGTGGTCCATATATTGTTTTCAATACGGATACCCATTTGCTCTTCTTCAATATAGATACCCGGCTCTATGGTATAGAGCTGACCCTCTTTTACGGTATCCATATAAGAGCCTACATCGTGCACTACTATGCCCAGAAAGTGGGTAACACCATGGTAGAAGTATTTCCTGAAAGCAGGATTTTCGGGATCCTGATTCTTGATATCGTTCTTTGTGATCAGGCCAATGTTCAGGAGTTGTTTCTCCATCTCTGCATTAATGCTTTTTACATAGTCCTGAAAATGGATGCCGGGCTTAAGTATCTTCTTGCCGTGGTTATGCACCGCCAGACAGGCGTTGTACACCTCCTTCTGCCGCTTCGTGAATTTACCATTCACCGGCACAGTGCGGGTAAGATCGGCATTGTAGTTGCCGTACTCTGCGCCAAAGTCCATCAGTATCAGCTCACCGCTTTTGCACTCCTGATTGTTCTCTTCGTAGTGCAGTGTGCGGGCACGGTCGCCACTGGCCAATATGCAGCCATAGGCATGGCCCGTAGCGCGGTTCCGCAGAAACTCATGCGTAATCTCTGCCTCAATTTCATACTCCATCACACCAGGCTTTAAGAACTTGAGCACACGGCTCAGCGCCTTGTGAGTAATGTCCACGGCTACCTTCGTGATCTCTATCTCTTCCTTTGTCTTTACACTGCGCAGTTCTTTAATAATACGTGCAGCACGCTCGTAATGATGGATAGGATACTTCTTCATAAAATCATGAACAAACTCCAGATCAGTGCGCAGCAGCTCAGTATCCAGGCGGTTGTGCTCATTGGTATTGAGGTACACCGTATCTGCAGTATTCATCATTACCTGTATCATGGCATCAAAGCCATCCAGCCACTGCACATTCTTTATGCCAGACAGTGCTGTAGCCTCGTCTTTACGCAGTTTGTGGCCCACCCATTTTTCCAGCAGTTCGTTTGGTTTCAGCAGCACCAGCACTTCGCGCATGTTCTTGTCCGGGTTATCGGGGTAGAGTACCACAATGGTCTTTTCCTGTGTTACACCTGATAGCCAGAGCACATCGGCATCAGGTTTGTAGCCATACAGCCCGTCGCCGCTTTTAGGGAAAACCGGACTACATGGAAAAATAGCCACAGAATTAGGTTTCATTTTTTTAATGAACCGCGCCCTGTTGAGCTCATATAGTTTTGAAGATATTGGCAGGTATTTCATGTATCAAATTATTTAAGGCTGTGAAGGTATAGAAAATACTGTATTCATTAGTAACCCTGTAAAGGGTACAGGGGAACGGCAGAATTGGAGTGAAATCTTTTGTATATTTGATTGATGAAAACAACGACTAAAAAAACCACTCCAAAATTACAAGCGGCACTCCGGGAAAAAGTTGGTCCTACCGGTTTTAAGAACGTTGCCGATTTTGAAAAAGGAGCTGGCCTATTTGAAGGAATGGATATCTCGCTCAAGACCCTGAGGGAAAAAGCATGGAAAAGGAAATAGTTCTGTGCGATACCGATATTATCATTGAGTACTTCAATAATAATATTGAAATGATTAAGTTTTTAGAAAGTATCGGAATTGAGAACCTTATAATCACATCTGTTACACGGGCTGAAATCCAGCAGGGCGCAAGAAGTAAGACGCATTTGACCAAATTAAACCGTGAACTAAATAAATTTCCAACACTACATTTAGATGAAACTGTAAGCCATTATTTCGGGCAGTTATTTGAGCGGTTTTTCTTGAGCCATAAATGCAGTATCCCGGATATGCTTAATGCCGCCTCCGCCATTACTTACGACATTGCGTTTATTACGATGAATATTAAGGACTACAAGTACATCCCTGAATTAAAAATAGTGCCGCACAATATAAAGCCTAAGCGGGGAGGAATGACATTCTGATCATTCGTTTTTAGTAAAGACATATTTTCAATAGCAAGTCTTTTCCACGGTGCAAGTATCTATCAACTTTCCACCATAAAGTTTTACCTGATGGTAATACTGGTTGCACCGACACTACAAAAAATCATCTTATATTTATAACCCTAACTCACTGCCATGGCAAAAAAACAATTCCCCGAAGAGCTGATACCGCTGGTAAAGGCTGGTATACCTACAGACAAAATACTGTTCGAAACAGGTGAAAACGGGACAGTTACAGAACTGGAGGTGACAGATGCCTTTCTCAGTGACCTATCGTTAATTGGCCAGCTGAAAGACCTTAATAAATTAACGTTAAGTAACAATCATTTACGAGACATCCATACAATTAGTTCACTCAGTAACCTAAAAGAACTATACCTTGTCGATAACCAAATACGAGATATCTGGCCAATCAGCTCACTTAGTGGTCTCACTGTATTAGAATTATTCGATAACCAAATACAGGATATCGAGGCTATCGGTTCACTTAATAACCTTACTTTATTAGACCTTGGCCAGAACAAGATAAAAGACATAAATCCGCTCAGCAAACTCCGTAACCTCAAGCAACTTTATATTTACAATAACCAACTAATAAACATCGACCCAATCAGCTCGCTCAATAACCTAACTACACTCTTCCTTGGCAATAACTTTATAATTGACATTAATCCTATCAAATCGCTCACAACTCTCAGATCACTATACCTTCACAATAACCAAATACAAAACATTAATCCCGTCAGTTCTCTCAGTAACCTCAAAAATCTATACCTATATAACAATCAAATACAAGACATCGAACCCATTAGTTCGCTCAGTAACCTTAGTGAGCTATACCTACACCACAACCAAATACAGGATATAAAACCTATCAGTTCGCTAAGTAATCTAGAAAAGCTCTCCCTTGCCGGCAACCAAATACAGGACATTCAACCGATTATCTCGCTCAGTTTTTTGGCACAAGTAGAAATTGAAGGTAACCCAGTAACAAACACAATTCCTCCTGAAACACTGGACGCAGGCTGGCCGCAAGTACGCACATGGCTGCTGAACCAGGAAAAAAATGCCTTGGTTTTGATTCGCGAGGCCAAGATGCTTTTTTTAGGCAACTCAAATGTGGGTAAATCTGATCTGCTCAGTTTGCTGGAAAATGAATCACTGCCCGCAACGCACGATAGCACACATGGCATTGTGTACAAAGCGCTGCAAACCATTCTGCCGGATACCACAGTGCACTGTTGGGATTTTGGAGGGCAGGAGTTTTATCATGCCACCCATCAGTTATTTTTCAGTGAGGGGGCTTTGCATTTATTGCTATGGAGTTTCAGAGATGTGAAACGCATTGAAAATGAGCAGGAGAGTTTTTTTGAACCGGACTACTGGATGCGGTGTATTGAGCAGCTCAGTCTGGGTAAGGGCAAGAATGTAGAAACAATAGCTATAGAGAACAAAATAGATCTGGAGCCTGAGGAATCGGAGGAGGAAAAAAGAAAAAGAACCTACCACCTTCTGTATCATGACGAGCCCGGCAAAGAATTCAAAGCACTGAACATGCATACCTGCCGAGTGAGCCTGCAGCAAGGAATGAGAATGGAGGGGCTAAAGGAAATGATAAAGGAGCGCTTAGGCAAGTTACTTGAAATACAGAAACATCCTAAGGACTATAAGCAATTGCTTGATATTATCAGGTCGAAAAACGTCCCGGTTATTTCCATAGCTGAATTGCATAAAAGTGCCCAAAAATTAAATGTAAAATACATTAAAGAAGCTATGCCTGTTCTGCATAATATGGGGTGCTTGCTTTATTTCGGCGATATTATTCCTGAAAAAGTAATTACGGAGCCTCAGCAGCTGCTTAATCTTTTGTATGAGAAAATTCTGGTAAATGACAAAGTAGAAAGACATAAAGCGACCAAAAGTGAATTGACCGCGAACCTAAAAGGGAATTTACTTGGTCTTTCGTTTGATGAAATGGAAAAACTATTGCTGCATTTCCATCTGGTATTTACTATTCCTTCAGAAAAAGATACCTATTATATACCTCAGTACCTGCCGGAAGCACCAGCATGGCTGAGCGTTTTTGAACGTTACCAATTTAATAAGGCATACACAAGAATCACATCAGATAGCTACCTGATGCACAATGCGCTGCTGCAAATATTTACAGAATATGCGCAATACACACAGACGGATAAAACTACAAGCTTACCTCTATTCTGGAAAGACGGCCTGATGATTGAAAAAAGTGGCTTTACGCTGCTGGTAAGGTTTGACCGCGAAAATCAGTGCATCGATCTATTTACCGACCCTCGCGACAAAGACTTGGAACTACAGGAAGAAATTGTGAGGTTTGTAACGGGACTGCCTAATAATCAGGATAAATCTGAAAACCCAGAAAGCCCTTGGTCATCCGAGTTCAGCAGTGTATTTGGTGCGAAAATGGAACGGCAAATTGAACCATGGGAAAGCACTTTGTTTGAAATCCAAATCAGCAATGATGGCGCATATTTTGTAAGCTGGAATGAATTAATATCTAACCGAGAAAGCGGTATCTATTTTATCACAGGCAAAAATAGTAACGGAATCACAAAAATTTTCTCAGTATTTGAATTCAACAATTATATGCCTCAGGCTAAACGCGGAGGGATGAAAAAACTGTTCATTTCTTATTCTAAATCAGATCACGGCCTAGTCACAAAATTTCTGGAACATTTATCTGCCCTTCGTGAGGATGGAAAAATAGCCCCTTGGTATTGTTCAGCGCTCGAAGCCGGTTCGGTTTGGAATTCTGAGATACAAGAGCACTTCAATTCTGCTGATGCGGTATGCTTTATGATCAGTGCCAGCTTTTTAAAAACAGATTATATCCGGCAAAATGAAATTGCAAATGCGTTCACAAGGCAGAAAGAGAAAAAAGATTTTCTGATCATTCCAATTTTACTATACCGTTGTCAGTGGTCAACCATTAATAACAATTTAGCTCAGTTTACAGCTCTGCCGTACACCTTGAAACCTGTTACCGACTTTAAGGTGCAGGATAACGCGTGGTATGTCATTGTAGAATGTATCCGTCTTGCTCTTGAAAAAAATGAATATCCACAAGCGTCAATTGATGATGGTAAATATTTTCAGGAGCGTTTGCCTGTAGAACTGAAAAATCTCTACACACGAATTGTAAATAGTGACCCGAATTTATAAAGATTGAACATACTGATGCTTTGTTGCCATTATACTGAGCAACAAAGCATCAGTGAACTGTCGAAAACGATCAGGTCAGCTTATTGGCCTCTGATAGCTTTTGCTCGACCAGACAATCTTTTACGACTTCACGCCCATAAAAGTTCAACACCTCTTTTTTTTCTGTCAGATTCCCTCTTTCGAATACTCTTTTTATAACGGCTTTTTTGTGTCGTTCCCAATCAATATTATCCATTCTTGTGTCCCAGAAAAGTGCAGGCCTGAATTTTGAAAACTGTGGGTGATAGTCTTTCTGTTGCTTATTCTTCTCCGTTTTTATGTCGTAAAAAACCTGTAGGGTCATAAAAAAACCTTCTTCAATTCCCAGCTCATTTTCAATTCTTATTGATAGAGGCGTGTTCATACTTCTTTTGCCCGCAATTATCGCACTGAGCGTTTGTGGGTATTCATGTATGGATAACGCAAACTGCCCTTTTGAAAGCCCTCTTTTTTTAAGCTCTCTTTCAAGTATCACACCGGGGTGCGCACCTTTGGCTATTTGCAGTTTATCTATCACCATCCAAAAATGAACATTTTTGATGAAACATTTTTGTTAAATATTTATTTGTGTTATGAAATAAAGAAGGGAATATGCTGTAATAGTGTGCCGTCATTGCTATAATTCACCTTGTTACCTCTATCCACCCTCCCACCAAAAAAATATTTCCAAAATTATTTGGTTTATTTTATAAACTACTTTACTTTTGTGTCTAGTTTATTGCATTTATCACTTCAAAAACAGAAAAATGGAAAACAACAACCAACAACAACTGGATCTGATACTTGATATGATCCACTCAGCACGGCAGGAATTTACAGACGACAGCATGATTTACCTCCTCTGGGGATGGGCAGTAAGCCTGGCAGCACTAGGTGAATTCGTATTAATTAAAATGAACAATCAATATCACGCTATTGTCTGGGCCATTGCCATTCCGCTGGCAATCATAGCGCAGATAGTCATCATGTATCGCAGTAAGAAAAAAGAAAAGGTTAAGTCGCACCTGGACAGGGTGTTTGGTTATGTATGGATGGCAGTCGGCCTCTGCATAGGTGGCATATTGTTTTCATCTAATGTATTACAGATCAGCACCTACCCTGTACTTATGCTGTTATATGCGATAGGTACTTTCATCTCGGGCGGTATCATGAAATTCAAACCTATGATGATCGGTGCGGCTTTATGCTGGGCGATTGCTCTGGCAGCATTCCATGTTTCATTTGAGTACCAGCTATTGCTCTTATCTTTATCGCTGGTAGTTGCCTACATCATTCCAGGTCACTTACTAAAAATACACAACAGCAAAAATGTTTAAGGATCTGGATCCCATACTGCACTCACAGCTCAGGTTGGCCATAGTTTCTCTGCTCATAACGGTTGAGGAAGCGGAATTCAACTTCCTGAAGGAGAAGACCGGGGCCACATCCGGCAACCTGAGCGTGCAGCTGGACAAACTGAAAACCGAGGGGTATATTGAGGTAAATAAATCTTTCAGGAACAACTACCCGCTTACCGTTTGTAAAATAACCAAAAAGGGTATCGGTGCTTTCGAAAGCTACGTAGAACACCTGAAACAATATATCAACCCAAAAAACGGATAATGGCCCGGCCTCCTCCCATACTTTAACATAGGTATTGACCGACCAAACGCAATATTTAACCGAATAAAGTTTTAAATAATTTGCCAACGACCTAGCTTTGCGGCAAAATGCTGAAATACACATGAAACCACGTTTATCATCGAGGCTGTTAACACCTGTTTTGCTGCTTACCATAATGCTCTTATGCACATATGTAGCAAATGCGCAATTCAAAATCAGCGGCACAGTAATAAATAACAAGAACAAACCGGTAAAAGGAGCCAATGTTTACCTCGAAAATACCATAGATGGCGGCACCACCGACAGCACAGGAGTATTCAGGTTTACAACCACAGAGAAAGGCAACCAAACACTGGTAGCATCAGAGGTGAGCCATGAAGCAGGCGGCACACCGATCGTAATAAACGGAGATATGAGTGGTATAGTTATTACCCTGAAAGCCAACAAGGCTCATGATCTCGATGCCGTAGTCATCACCGCCGGTTCATTCGATGCATCGAACGATAAAAACAAAACAGTGTTGAAACCAATTGATATCGTAACTACTGCCGGTGCAGGCGCTGATGTGGTAAAGGCAATGGAAATGCTGCCAGGTACGCAAAAGACCGGCGCCGACAATGGTATGTTTGTTAGAGGTGGTGATGCCAGTGAAGCAGCAATCGTTGTAGATGAGATGGTGATTCAGAATGCATTCCTAAGCGGCCCTCCCGGTGTATCTACACGCAGTCGCTTTGGTGCGTTCAATTACCAGGGTGTATCGTTTAGCAGTGGTGGGTACAGTGCACGTTATGGACAGGCGCTCTCCAGTGTGTTAGAACTCAACACCACCGACCTCGCCGACAAAAGCACCATAAACCTTGGTGTGAACATGGCCGGATTATACGCATCTGGCGTAAAACGTTGGAAAAACAGCAGCCTCGATATTGGTGGCAATTATACTAATACAACTCCATTCTTCGGCTTGGCTAATCCCAATGTTAATTTTTACAAGCCGCCACAAGGTGGTTCGGGAAATCTTCGCTATACCTGGAAGCCAAACAAAAACGGTATTCTGAAAGTAAGCCTTAATACAAGTTTTAGCAGCAGCGGTATTGAAATACCCAACCCCGCCGCAGGCGACACTTCTTCGTCCAATATTTTCAAAGGAATGCCAGCAATGGTAAAATACGAGACCAACGACCAGTACTATTACAGCAACATCTCCTACCGTCAGTTTTTTAAAGCTAAGTATATGCTGTATACAGCAGCCTCATATAGCCTCGACAAAACTGATAACAAATTTGGCACATTACCTATCAAACAGGAAGACCATAGGCTGCAATGCAGGCTGGAGGGAAAAGATTATATAACTAGCAGGTTCAATATTCTGCTTGGCACAGATGTACAGAGCTACGGCATTGGTAAAACATTCGATACTTTCCGTAAAAGTGAATTCACAGAAACGCTCATATCAGGTTACACCGAACTGGAGTGGACCCCCATCAATATGCTGGCTATCCGCCCCGGTGTTCGCTATGAACACAGCACAATACTGAACAAAAGTTATGTAGTACCTCGTCTTTCTCTGGCAGTAAAAACCGGCAATCATAGTCAGGTATCCCTGGCTGGCGGCATATTTTATCAAAATGCCGACAACAACTACTTGCTGTACGGCTACAAACCTGATATGCAGCGTGCCATTCACTACATAGCCAACTGGCAGTACAGCAAAAACGACAGGCTGCTGAGGTTGGAAGCGTACTCTAAGAAATACGAAAACCTCATCCTGGAAAACAGTGCAACGGGTTTTAATGCAAACCAATACCGTACTTATTTCTCCTATCCAACCAATAATGGTTTTGGCTACGCTCATGGTATAGAGCTGTTCTGGCGCGATAAAAAATCATTTAAAAATGTAGATTACTGGATCACATACAGCTATATTGATACCAAACGTAAGAACAGCAATTACCTTTTTGAAGCCACACCTACTTTTGTTTCCGACCACAATCTGAACCTTGTCGGAAAATACTTCGTGGAAAAGTGGAAAACCAACATCAGTGTTACTTACAGCTATGCCAGTGGCCGCCCTTACTATGACCCAAATAATAGCCCAGCTACAGAGTCAAACTTCCTGAGCGGCAGAACACCCGATTACCATAATCTCGCCATCGCTCTTGCCTACCTGCACACATTTGGCAAGTGGTTCACCGTGTTTTATGTAAGCTTCGACAACGTTACCGACAACCACAATGTATTTGGATACAGGTATACTAAAAACGCAGCCGGTACCTATGATAGAAAGGATATTACACCACCTTTATACCGCTCCATTTTCTTCGGTGTAAACATGTCATTGACACAATTTTCTAAAGACGAACTTTAAACAATAACTAAAATCAAAAAATAAAAACAAACAGAATGAAAAAGATAATTTTAATGAGTGCTATTGCCCTCGCAGGACTTAAAGCACAGGCTCAGGATTTTAAAACGGTACTGGAAAAAACTTTCCTTGCTTTTGATACTACTATGGATATGACCACAAAAATTGAGCAGGCCAACAAACTGGCTCTGATCACTAAAAAGTGGGATAACGAATGGTCAGCACATTACTATGCTGCTTACAGTAAAGTGAACTTAGCATACATGGAGAAAGATCCAGCTAAGAAAGACGCGTATCTGGATGAAGCTGATAAAGAAAAAGACGATGCAGTATCCCTGCTGAAAAAGAACAACGATGAAACATTTGTGTTGTCTGCCATGATAGCAAATGCACGTATGGGCGTAGACCCAATGAACCGATGGCAGAAATACGGAGGCATCTTTAAAGAGAACCTGGAAAGCGCCAAAGAACTGAATCCCGACAATCCAAGAATGTACTACCTGCAGGGGGTAAGCAAGTTCTTTACACCAAAAGCATTTGGCGGTGGCAGCAAAGCAGCAATGCCTTACCTCGAGAAAGCGCAGGGTTTGTTTGCCAAAGAAACAACTACAGATATTACCGTACCACATTGGGGTAAAGGAAAGAATGAGTATTTTATAAGTGAATGCAAAAAAGGAGATAAAGACTAGTGCCGGTTATGAACTGGGGAACCCTTTATTCAGCACAACGTACAGGTGAGTCGGCTCCGAAAAAAACCGGAGCCGATTCCGTTCGTAATTCTTTTCAGCGGGATTACGACCGTATCATTTTTTCTTCGGCATTCAGAAGGCTGCAGAACAAGACACAGGTCTTCCCACTGCCTGGTGCAATATTTGTACACAACAGGCTCACACACAGTCTCGAAGTAGCATCTGTTGGCCGGTCGCTGGGTAAGGCGGTTGGAGAGCAGATTGCCCAAAAGTATAAAGATGAAAGTGAGGGTTTCATAGAGTTCTATAAATACGAACTGGCATCAGTCATTGCATCTGCCTGCCTGGCTCATGATATAGGCAACCCGCCTTTCGGCCACTCGGGCGAAGATGCTATACGTGCTTTTTTCAAGGCAGCAGAAGGTGATGTGCGAAAGGTGCTGGAAGAGTCTATGACCCCCAATCAGCGCAAAGACCTCGAGCATTTCGAAGGTAACTCAAACGCACTCAGGGTACTGACTCACCACTTTAACGAACACGAAAAAGGCGGATACCGTCTTACCTATACAACAATCGCGTCGCTGGTTAAATATCCATGTTCGTCGTCGGCAGGGTTCAATAAGACCGGGCTGATAGCTACTAAGAAATCAGGTTTCTTTGATTCCGAACTGGACACCTATGCCGCTATAGCTCAGGCATTGCATATACCAAAAATTGCTGGGTATGATCATGTCTATGCACGCCACCCGTTTGTGTATCTCACTGAGGCCGCAGATGATATCTGCTACCGGGTGATAGATATGGAAGACGCACACCGGCTGCACATCATTTCGCTCGAAACCTTTATGGAAATGTTCCTGCCTTTTTTTGAAAAAGAAGAAACTTACAACTCACGAGCGTATATCGAAAAGAAGCTGGCGAATATTGTTGATGAGAACCAAAAGGTACAATACATCAGAGCACGGTGGATAGGGCTGATGATCGATAAAATGTCGAAGGTGTTTATGGATCACGAGCAGGAACTGCTTAACGGCACACTCGAAAAAGACCTGCTGAAATGTTTGCCCGAAGACGACCACCGGCTGATAGACCAGATCAATAAGTTTTCAGTAAAACACATATACAATTATAAGGCTGTTGTAGAAATAGAGATTGCCGGTTTCAATGTAATAGGTGGTCTGCTCAATGAACTGGTGAATGCAGTGCTGCAGCCTAAGTTACCTAAGTCAGGCAAACTGATCAAGCTGATACCCGCACAGTTTCCGGTAAGTGCCGATGGAACGAACATTTACGGCGATATACAATCTGTAGTAGATTTTATCAGCGGTATGACCGACCTATACGCCATAGACATTTACAGAAAAATAACCGGGATAACCATCCCGGAGATCAGGTAATGATCAGTACTTCACCCGCTGTTTTCATTTTTAATACTACCCATGCATCCAAAATATCTGCGCATAGATAACTTCACTTACGCTCTCCCCGATGATAGGATAGCAAAGTATCCGCTCGCAGAAAGAGATGCATCAAAACTGCTGGTGTATAAAGAAGGTGATATAACCGAAGACGTTTACACCAACATTGCAGGCCACATACCTGCGGATACACTTATGGTATTCAATCAGACCAAAGTGGTGCATGCCCGGCTGTTGTTCAGAAAGCCTACCGGCGGAGTGATAGAAGTATTCTGCCTGGCACCTTCTTCACAGTATCCCGACATACAGACCGCCATGCTGAGCAAAGGGCATGTGATCTGGGAGTGCATGGTGGGCGGTGCTGCAAAATGGAAACCTGATATGGCACTGCAGGTTGTAAATGTGGCACCTGACTTTGAGTTGTCGGCAAGTATTGCTGAAAGAAAACAGGGTTCATTTTTACTGAAGCTGGAATGGAACAATGATTCGCTCACGTTTGCCGATGTGCTGCATCATGCGGGCAAGGTACCATTACCTCCCTATCTGAACAGGGATGCCGATGCTGCAGATGAAGACCGCTACCAGACACTATACGCCAAAGAAGAAGGCAGTGTTGCCGCTCCCACAGCCGGACTCCATTTTACAGAGCACGTAATGAGTGCTCTTGCAGACAGGAATATAGACACAGGTTTTGTAACACTTCATGTTGGTGCGGGTACCTTCAGGCCGGTGAAAAGTGATACCATGGTAGAGCATGATATGCATGCCGAGTGGATAGAAGTCAGCCTGCCAATGATACAAAAACTGCGCAATGCAGTAGATAAAAAGATTGTTGCCGTTGGTACTACCTCCATGCGCACATTGGAGAGTTTGTACTGGATAGGCAACAACATCTTTAATGGCAATTCACCCGATCTGGATGGAATTGCTGTAACCCAATGGCAGCCATACCAAGCCGGCAATAACTGCACACCTGCAGAATCACTGCAGGCCGTTGCCGACTATATGGAAACCAACCAACTCGCCAGGCTCATTACCAGAACACAAATACTAATTGCACCGGGGTATCAGTTTAAGATCGCCTCCGGTCTGGTAACCAATTTTCATCAGCCGCAGTCTACGTTGCTACTGCTGGTAGCAGCATTGATCGGCGATGACTGGCGCAAAGTGTATGATTACGCAATGAGCCACGATTTCCGTTTTCTGAGTTACGGGGATGGCAGTTTGCTGTGGGGTAAAATGATCTGATAGCAAATACCATTTCTATATCTTAAAATTGTTTAGTTCCTCAGCGGCTTCCCCGTCGTCAATATACTTTGTATACGCTCCAGGGTTTTCCTCTGCCCGCAAAGGCTTAGGAATGCTTCCCGTTCCAGATCCAGCAGGTACTGCTCATTCACCAGCGTAGGTGCCGAAAGGTCGCCGCCGCACATCACCCATGCCAGCTTTTCAGCTATCAGCCTGTCGTGATCCGATATGTAGTTGCCTCGCCACATGCCATGTATGCCCGCCATCATCGGCCCAAGACCGGTACGACCCTGTACTTTAATATCGGTTCGTGGTGCAGGCTGTGTATAACCACGCTCCCACATGGCCAGCACGCTGCGTTTGGCATCTGCTATACGCCTGTCGGGATTGATAGATATATGATCAGTACCCGGCCTGAACACAAAGTTCTCAAATGCCTCATGTGCCGATGTTGATACTTTGGCAGTGCCTATATTGATGAACAACTGCTGCAGATAATTGAGCTCTATGTCTTCTTTAATGTTTCGGTCAGATGCGCGTACTATCATCTCCTTGGTGCCACCACCTCCAGGTATTACACCTATGCCGACTTCTACAAGTCCTATATAGGTTTCGGCAGCAGCGTGTACAGCATCGGCATGCAGGCACATTTCGCAGCCACCACCCAGAGTGAGTCCGTGGGGCGCAACTACTACTGGTATACTGCTGTATCGCAGGCGCATGGTGGTACTCTGAAATTGTCTGATCGCAATATCAAGTTCATCGTACTCCTGCTCTGCGGCAAACATAAATATGAGGCCTATATTGGCACCGGCACTAAAGTTGGCACCGCCGTTGGCTATTACCAGCCCTTTATATTTTTCTTCGGCAATGTCTATACTTTTCCGCACGCCCTCCAGCACCTCGCCACCTATACTGTTCATCTTTGTGTTCCATCTCAGTGCCACTACATCATCACCAATATCATACAGTTTGCAAACGGAGTTGTTCCATACCACACGCTCATTCATATGCTCCAGCAGTATGAAACTGCTCATGCCCGGTATGGGCTGATAGCCTCCCGTGCCTATATCATAATATTTACGCACTCCGCCTTCAGTCTTATAAAACGATGTGCATCCTTTTTCCAGCATCTCGCCCACCCAGGGTGCGGGTTGGTAACCGGCCTTTTTCATTTTCTCCAACGTCTTCTTCACACCCAGCGCATCCCAGCTTTCAAACGCACCTATCTCCCAGCCAAAGCCAGCCTTAAGTGCATCATCTATTTTGTAGAGTTCGTCAGTGATCTCAGGTATACGATTGGTAACATACGTAAACAACAGATTGTGAAACAGTCTGTAAAAATCACCAGCCTTATCTGTACCATTGTACAACACTTTGATTCGCTGCGGGAGATCGTCAACCGGCTTCGCCGCATCTATGGTGGCATACTTTGTTTTTACCTTGGGGCCGTATTCCATGGTCTCCAGGTTCAGGGTCAGTATCTCCGATTTACCTTTTTCACCCTTTACCTTTTTATAAAAACCCTGTCCCGTTTTATCGCCCAGCCATTTATTCTCGATCATCTTATCGAGAAAAGCCGGCATTTTGAAAATGTCTTTGGCTTCATCGTCAGGCGCATTTTTAGGCAGGTCTTTTGCCACATGTACCAACGTATCTAACCCCACTACGTCACCCGTACGGAAAGTGGCAGATTTTGGTCTTCCCAATATCGGCCCTGTAAGCAGATCCACTTCATCTACATTCATACCCAGCTCCTGCATAGCTTTAAACACAGCCATGAACCCAAACACACCAACCCTGTTGGCTATGAATGCCGGAGTATCCTTACACAGCACCGTGGTCTTACCCAGAAAGCGCTCACCATAATCCATCAGGAAGTCTGTGACTTCAGGTTTGGTATTGGGTGCCGGAATTATCTCCAGCAGTCTCAGGTACCTGGGCGGATTAAAAAAGTGGGTTCCACAAAAGTGCTGCTGAAAATCTTCGCTCCTGCCTTCGCTCATCAGATGTATGGGAATGCCCGAAGTGTTGGAAGAGATCAATGTACCCGGCTTGCGGTATTTTTCAACTTCAGTAAATATCTGCTGTTTAATATCGAGCCGCTCAATTACTACTTCAATGATCCAGTCGCAGTCAGATATCCTGTTGAGGTCATCAGTAATGTTCCCGGTTGTAATATTTGCAGCCACCGATTTGGTATACACTGCCGATGGTTTGCTTTTCAGTGTAGCCTGTAGTGCATCGTTCACAATTTTATTGCGTTCCTTTTTCTGTTTTGCTTTTTCAGGATCGGTTAAACCCGGCGGCACAATATCCAACAACAACACCTGCACACCTATACCTGCAAAATGACAGGCAATACGCGACCCCATTACACCACTACCTATTACTGCTACTTTCCTGATGCTTCTTTTCATAACGCTGAATTATTACTCCGTTTATTTACTCCTAACAAATGTAACAATTATAACTGCTCCATTTTATATTAAGAATCAGTTACGGTAAGCTG
Organism: uncultured Bacteroidota bacterium; assembly: GCA_903829015.1. GTDB lineage: Bacteria > Bacteroidota > Bacteroidia > Chitinophagales > Chitinophagaceae > Nemorincola. Next base: position 50,177 of record CAIKOJ010000051.1, on the reverse strand, counting down.
ATTTTGAATTCATAAAGCCACATTTTCCAGTTTCACGGGTGATTGGCATACGTGATTTTTTTTGTGGGATAGAACTTGCCCATAAAAAGATACCCGCCGGCGGCGGGTATCAGAGGCTTTATAAAATCGAATCTCTTCTTTATTCTGCTTCTTCCTTATGCAACACCCATCTGTCTTCGTTGCAGTGCGTAACCGTTACTGCCAGATTAAACCGGGTTTTTAGATAAGCCGCAAGCTGATTGGCTGCATATACCGACCTGTGCTGTCCGCCTGTACACCCAAATGAAACACTAAGCTGCTCAAACCCCCTTGCCAGATAATCTTCGACGTTTATCGAAACCAATGAATATACATAGTTCATAAAATCAGGCATCCTCGATTCGCGTTCCAGAAACTGGCGCACCATATCGTCGTTACCTGTAAGGTGCTTGTATGCTGCATACCTGCCCGGATTAAGTATTCCCCGGCAGTCAAAGACAAATCCACCTCCGTGGCTGCCAGTAGGTTTAGGTATGCCCACTTTGTAAGAGAAACTGCTCACCTGCACGGTTAGTTTAGGATGCTCATCAACTGCTGTATTAGTATATCTCTCCTGCATATCGGGCGAAGAAAGTTTCTCCAATAATGATCTCAGTTCGGGATAAGCAGGTGTTTGCGGGTGGTCTGACAGGAACATCTCCAGGTTCTTCAACGCCGGACCGATGCTGGTGATAAAATGTGCCTTGTGCTGCAGCAATCCCCTGAATCCGTACGATCCCAATACCTGCAGCAGGCGCACCAGTACAAACTGCACATACCCACGCCTGAAGTAGATCTCATCCATTCTTGGTACATGCAACTCATTCAGGCTGCTGATGTAACCATTCAGCAGATCTTCTTTCCAGGCACTGGGCAACTGTGCCCTTGCCTGCCAGAGCAGCGATGCAATATCGTACTGCGGCGGCCCCTGCATACAGCCCTGATAGTCTATGAAAAAGATCTTCCCTTCATATACCATTATATTCCTGCTCTGAAAATCGCGGTACATCAGTGTTTGTGGCTGCACCCTGCCCAGTTCCTTGCTCAGCAGCTCCATCTCACTGATGAGGCCCGAGCGGTCATACGCTATCTCCTGCAGATCTGCGAAATAGTATTTAAAATACAGCAGATCAGACATGATCGCTTTTTCATCAAACTGCTTCGATGCAAAACACTGCTTATAGTCTGCTTCTCTGCCAGCTACCCATTGCACCCTGGCAAGTTGTGCCAGTGCTTTATGATACAGTTTGCGCACCGGTTCAGTGTATCCTTCTTTCAGCACCATGTCGAACAGGGAAACATTTCCCAGATCCTGCTGCAGGTACGAGCGGCGGTCTTTGCTTATCTTATATACTTCAGGCACATTGATCTCGTGCTTCCGAAACAACTCTGTAAAGTAGAAAAAGGTATTGTTTTCTGCGATATTGGTGTTGTACGTACCTATAGCAATGGTCTTGCCGCTCTTTATCCGGTAATACCGTCGGTCAGATCCCGATACTGCAAGTGCTTCAATGCTGTCGGCTTTTTTCTCAAAATGCTCTTCAAATAACTTCTCTAAAATCCCTGTTATCTGTACTACTGTTTTATTTGGTGCTATCATTTTTACCTGGATATTCGTACATAAATACTTCCCGTTTGCTGATCGAGAAGTTATTCCATTCTGCTGTTTGCAATTTCGCTCCTACCACTCCGCAGGTGGGCATTGTATCTATTAAGAAGCCCGGCGCCAACTGGTTCACAAAATCTGTGATACCGGGATTGTGTGCTACAATAATTATTGTTTTTGCTTTGTCATCTACTTCGTAAATAACCTCTTCAATAACCTGCGGAATACAATGATACAATTTTTCTTCCCATTTGATGTCATCCGTTTTGTAGTCCAGCTCATGCGCAATTTTCTTCGCTGTCTGTTTGGTTCTTTTAGCCGTACTGGATATGATCAGATCCGGTTTAATACCCAGCTTCTTCAGCCTGGCACCCATTTCCGGTGCTTCAGTTTTGCCTCTTTCATTCAGTGGCCGCTCAAAGTCGCTCTGCAGCGGATTCGCCCAACTGCTTTTTGCGTGCCTGATCATTATTAATGTTCTGTTCATATCCTACATCCCTGTGGGACTTTCCTTGTTTTATATTTAATCGTGTAGTTCAATTCTTGTTTATGATACCCTTACACCATATCATTTAACACTCTTTGGCGCACGTGGATAGTATTTCAATTTCAGATCCTTACCGTCAAATTCACCATAACTGTCGTAGCGTATCCAGTCACCCAGATTCACATACAGGCTGTTTTGCGGCAGTGGATATTCAATAGCTATATGCCTGTGCCCGAATATGAAATAGTCGAAGTGCTCGTTGTTCAATGTATCCATACAAAACTGCACCAGCCATTCTTTCTCCGGTCCCTGAAATTCTTTTATCGGAGTATCGGCATGTTTGGGGCCCAGCTGGCTGAACCATGATGCCACTCCTACGCCGGTATCGGGGTGCAAACGGCGGTACAGCCATTGCGATAACGGACTGCGTAGTACCTTCTTCAAAAATTTATACCCATGGTCACCCGGACCAAGACCATCACCATGGGCTATCAGAAACTTCTTGCCGTTTATTTCGCGGTATATGGGTTTGTGATGAACGGGTATACTCAGCTCGTCTTCAAAGTAGTCGAGCATCCACAGATCGTGGTTACCGGTGAATACCTCTATCGGTATGCCTGCATCACTGAGCTCAGCGAGCTTGCCCATAAAACGGGTAAACCCCTTAGGTACCACATTGCGGTATTCAAACCATGTATCGAAAAGGTCGCCTACCAGATATATGCGGGCGGCATTGGTTTTTATTTCGTCCAGCCAGGCTACAATGCGTTTTTCGCGCTCCAGACTGCTGGTACGGTCGGGTATCCCTAAATGAAAATCAGAAGCGAAATAAACTTTTTTACCCGGTGGTAATTCCATGTACTTTGAGTGGTGGGCAAAGTTAGGTGAAAATGGTAATATGGCAGAACAAGATTGGGGGAGTGGATTTGAAGTTGTTAATTTGGCGTAATTTTTGCTGCTCATACATTAAAATACCCTGATGAAGCCTTATTTAAATTCAGCACTATTAATTATCGTTTTTTCTGTCCTGACTGCTTGGGGGTGCAGTAAAAGCAAAAGTGTTGAATACCCAGACCTCGACATTGTTACCCAAGACAAATTAGTGGCATACTCCAGTATCAATTTCCAGGTCGCTGTTCCCGACAACAACGACTTTTCCTGGGATTTTGGGGATGGGTCTCCAGTTGTAAATACTAAGTCAAGCGTGTACTCGCATAAGTATGCCGCTACTGGTTCCTACCTTGTATCTGTGACTATAAATAACGATGCAGCACATAAAGTCCAGAAAACATTTGTTATAAATGATAACTATTCATTCAACAGTACGGGCGCGAAGGTGGTAGACAGTAACATTCATTTTTACTTCAGGTACACGGTAAAGCCGGCAAAAAACTATTTTTGGGATTTTGGCGATGGCAAAACGTCCACTGATATTGCGCCGACCCACTCATATACGCATTCGGGAAACTATATTATTAAGGTGACCATCGATGGTGATTCAACTCAGATTTTCCCGGGTTATATAACTATTTATAATGATCCCGTGTATACAAGCATGATCAGTGGCACGAAACATTGGAAGTTTGTATTCCACAGATATAGTTTTTATGCCGGTACGCCCGATTCTACTAATAGCTTTGATACGTCTTTTGGTGTCAAGTACATTGATCCTGTTACAATTGCTATTGGCCACGATACTTTTGGCTATTCACCTACTATTTCTGCCGGCAACGTGCTCGCATTTGATTCCAAAAACTATTCCAGCGGTGCAAGCTATGACCGGGTAATGTTTGATCACGTCCGGGACACTATAAACTATAGCTACAACATTCCTACATATATAAACTACTCAGGTCCGGGCCATCCTCCTCCGATTTACAACGTTTTCATGTACAGAACGCCCTGATATAGATCTCAATATGCCGGAAACAGTGTTGTCCGGCATATATACCCGGTGATTGCTGTATGTGATCTTATATCTTTATTCATAGCAACCCTTCCAGATTCCCCAAAGCCATTTCAAATCCTACTTCCATACCCATTTCCACCATGGTTCGCAGGTCTTCGGGTTTTTCAAAGCTTATCTGCACGCCCACTTTGGTAGTTTCGCCTTCCGCGTTGAAGGTAACCTCCCAACGCATTTTGGGCAAGACGGGTGTTATGTTCCCGTTTTCGTCGCAAAATGCATGGTCAGTAATATAACAATTAATTGGTTGTATGCTCACAATATCCGTTCTCGACCAGTGTTTTTCACCACCTGGTCCGCACATGCAGTACAGCCACAACCCTCCCTCTCTGAAATCCATTATTTTAGTTTCAGTCCTCCACGGTTTCGGTGCCCACCAAAGGTCTATTATTTCGCTTTTCGTCCAGGCATCCCACACCCTGTTCGCTGGTGCAGCGAAGTAGCGTGTTATCTGTAGCGCTTTGCCATTATCGGCTCTCGTAATTGTAAAACTGTTGTTGTTCATTGTTTTATATCATTATTTTTATTTAATACATCATCCAGTTGTTCAAATTTTACTTCCCACATCTTCCTGAACTGTTCCACCCAAATATCTATCTCCTTCATTTTTACGGGGTTAAAATGATACACGATCTCCCTGCCCGTTTGCTCGTAGGTCAACAGTTGGCATTCGGCAAGTATCTGTATATGTTTTGATACCGCCTGCCTGCTGGTATTAAAATGCCCGGCAATTGCATTTGGGGTCATTGCCTGCATGGCTATGAGTGCCAGTATCGCCCTGCGGGTTGGGTCTGCTATTGCCTGAAATACGTCTCTCCTTGTGTCCATTTTGTATATTTGCAACTATCTGATTGCAAATATACATGCAACCATTTGATTGCGCAAAATTTATTTTGGGAGTTATTGAGTTTGTTGGTTAGTGCCATTGATAATTTATTGCTATTGACTATTTACATTTACCGTTTTGATATGCATCCGGAAACACTGGTTTTTCTGCAAATCTGCAACTAATTAAAATCGCCCAAACACCTTGATTTTTCATAGTATAGGTGTAGTTTTGCAATTCTATTAACAAAGTTTCAAATCAGCGAAACCATTTATGAATTGTTTACTGTTGGCCGCCGAGCACAATACGCCCTTTAACTACTTCCCTTTGGCGTTACAATTAGTTATTGCGGTAGGATTTGTAATCATTATGATGGTGGTATCTCACCTGCTGGGCCCTAAAAGAAAAACCAGCGATAAGCTGATCAATTTCGAAAGCGGTATTCCATCTGTGGGCAATGCTCGTCAGCCCATGGGCATCAAGTATTTTCTGGTGGCTATCCTATTCGTTTTGTTCGATGTAGAAGTTATTTTCTTTTATCCATACGCTGTTAATTTCAGATTCCTGGGTACCGATGGTTTTCTGGAGGTAGTATTATTTGTAGCTTTCTTTTTGTGCGGTTTTATATACATCGTTAAGAAGGGCGCTCTTGATTGGGAAGAATAAGAAAAAGATAAAAACCATAAAACTGCTTACCCCGTGAGCTTTTTTATTTTTACTTAATTATTTTATATGGCACGGCCTGTACAGTATAATACGAAAGTTAAAATGGTAGAGATGCCCGAAGGATATTCGGGAGAAGGTTTTTTCTCTACTTCGTTTGATAAGATAGTGGAATTAGGTCGAAAGAATTCTTTGTGGCCTTTGCCATTTGCAACATCATGCTGTGGTATCGAGTTCATGGCTACCATGGGCTCTCATTACGATTTGGGCCGTTTTGGTGCTGAGCGTATGGGGTTCACTCCCCGCCAGTGCGATGTTTTGCTGGTAGCTGGTACCATAGCAAAGAAAATGGCTCCCATTCTGCGTCAGGTATATCTGCAGATGGCCGAGCCCCGCTGGGTAATTGCCATTGGGGCATGTGCCAGCAGTGGCGGTATTTTCGACTCTTACTCTGTACTGCAGGGTATAGATCAGGTGATTCCGGTAGACGTGTATGTACCCGGTTGTCCGCCCAGGCCCGAAGGCATTATTGACGGCATTCTTAAATTACAGGACCTCGTAAGTACCGAAAGTTTAAGAAGAAGAAATAACCCCGTGTACAAGAGTCTGATGGAGAGTTACGGAATTGAATAAACCAATTCAGAGTACCCGGTAAAATAACAATTGTGATTTTTCTATTTACAGCCGACTAGTTAAAATGGGATTGACCAACGAAATAATAAAACAAAAATTAACTGAAAAATTCGGTGAGCAATTAACCGGATGGGAAGAGCAATTCGGACTGCTGACATTCAGTGCGGCCGCAGAGCTCAACCTGAAAGTAATTCAGTTTCTTTACGACGACGAAACACTACGTTTCCGTTTCCTTACCGACCTTACCGGGGTGCATTACCCAGATAGGAAAGGTGAGGAGATATGTGTAGTGTACCATTTGCATAATCTGATCGATAATATCCGTCTGCGTTTCAAAGTATATGTACCATCTGAGAAACCAGATGTATATACGCTTACCCAACGTTTTTCGGGTGCCAACTGGATGGAGCGTGAGACCTATGATTTCTTTGGTGTGAACTTCATCGGCCACCCCAACCTTATACGCATACTCAATGTAGATGAGATGGATTATTTCCCGATGCGTAAAGAATATGAAATGGAAGACCCTACCCGCAGAGATAAGGATAATGAGATGTTTGGCAGGTAGATTAGTGCAAAGTATTTAGAATAGAAACAGTATCAATTTATAACGGGGGGAAGTCCCTTAAGGGATATAGGGTATATGGAACTTCAACAACAGCAGCAGCAACACATAAAACTTTCTGAGGAGTCACTTCAGAAACAGACCACCACGCTCAATTTGGGTCCTACGCACCCTGCCACACATGGTGTGTTCCAGAACATCATGGAAATAGATGGTGAGCGTGTGCTGGAAACAGTACCCACTATCGGATATATCCACCGTGCATTTGAAAAAATTGCAGAGCGCAGGCCTTTTTATCAGATCACTACCCTTACCGACCGTCTCAATTACTGCTCATCGCCTATCAACAATATGGGTTGGCACATGACGGTGGAAAAACTGCTAAACATCAATATCCCAAAAAGGATTCAATACCTGAGGGTGCTGATTATGGAGCTGGCTCGTATTGCAGATCATTTGGTGTGTAATTCGGTAATTGCCGTTGATACCGGTGCACTCACTCCGTTTACTTATGTGTTCCAGGCAAGAGAGCACATTTACGAAATATTTGAAGAGATATGTGGCTCACGTCTTACCACCAACATAGGCAGGGTTGGGGGCTTTGAACGCAATTTCTCAGAAGCATCTTTTACAAAACTGAACAAATTCCTGATCGACTTTCCAAAGACGATGACCGAATTTGAAAACCTGCTCAACAGGAATAAAATATTTGTGGATCGTTGCATCGGTGCCGGACCTATTAGTGCTGAAAGAGCATTGAATTATGGCATTACAGGCCCTAACCTACGGGCAACGGGTGTCGACTATGATGTAAGGGTTGCACAGCCTTATTCGTCTTACGAAGATTTTGATTTTAAAATACCTGTTGGCACCACCGGCGATGTATATGATCGTTTCATGGTGCGCAATGGCGAGATATGGGAAAGTCTGAGCATCATCAGGCAGGCACTGGAGAAAATACAGAAGATCGAAAAAGAGTTCCCTGAGCAGAAGAATATTTTCTACGCTCAGGAGGCAGATCATTTCCACCTGCCACCCAAAGAGGATGTGTACACAAAGATGGAAGCACTGATCTACCATTTCAAAATAATAATGGGCGAGATCGATGCACCAAAAGGTGAGGTGTACCATGCTGTGGAAGGGGGTAATGGAGAATTAGGTTTTTACCTCATCAGTGATGGCGGTCGCACGCCTTATCGTTTGCATTTCCGCAGGCCTTGTTTTATTTATTATCAGGCGTATCCCGAAATGGTAGAAGGTGGGTTACTGAGCGATGCGGTGGTAACACTTAGTAGTTTGAATGTAATTGCGGGAGAGTTGGATGCTTAAAGAAAAAGCAAAAGACTATTTGGACAACAAGAATACAGATCAGGAATTCAGGGAATTCTTAAAAGAACATAGTAAATGAGCGTGAAATTTTCAGACGAAAAAATGAAGCAGGTAAAAGAACTCATTACTCATTACCCCGAGGGTAAGGAGAAGAGTGCGCTGATACCTTTGCTCCATATGGCGCAGGATGAATTTGGTGGCTGGCTGGATGTGCCGGTAATGGATTATGTAGCAGAGATACTGAATATACTACCTATTGAGGTATATGAAGTAGCTACATTCTACAGCATGTTCAACACAAAACCTGTAGGTAAATACGTGCTGGAAGTGTGCCGCACCGGACCATGTATGGTGAGCGGTTGCGACGATATTATTGCTTACATAAAAGATAAACTGGGAATAGGCGAAGGTGAGACCACCCCCGACGGCTTGTTTACTTTAAAGCCGGCAGAGTGCCTGGGTGCCTGCGGATATGCCCCTATGATGCAATTAGGAAAAACATACCGTGAGCATCTTACAAAGGAAAAAGTAGACAAACTAATTGAAGAACTAAGAGGAAAATCGAATAACTAGAACACATGGCTTACGACCTATCACTTGAATTTATTTTGTCCGGGAAACCGGAGCGGGTGATGGAGTTACTCACTGATCCGGTTTTGATCAGAAAATGGAGCGGAGGAGAAGCAATTTTAGAGAACAAGCCCGGTGGAAAATTTGAAATGTTTGATGGGTGGGTGTCCGGAGAGGTGTTGAAAACAGGCAAGTATGAACTATCCTATACATGGAAAGCGAGCGACTGGTCTGAGGATACAAAACCAAGTGAAGTTCATTATTTATTGAAAGCAGACGAAGCCGGTACAAAAGTGATTGTACACCATACCGGTTTCCCAAACGAAAAGGAAATGGATAGCCACAAGTCGGGCTGGACAGATTTCTTCTTCGACCCGATGGAAGATTTTATTTTGATGATTGATAAAAGCTGATGAAATATTTATTGATCATATTGTTGCTCTTTGTAAGTTTTGGTGCTGATGCTCAGAAAAGAGATTCGGCTGGTTTGGCACGTGTCATGTTTGATTTGAATAGATCACTAATCACAAAAGATACCGCCGCACTGAGCAAACAGTTGAGAGACGATGTTCGTTACTACCATTCAAACGGATGGTTGCAGGTGAAAAGAGATGTGATAGAAGATCTGTATAACGGCAAGCTAACTTATAAAGAGATCAGTGCAAAAATTGAAAGCGTGCATTTGAACGGTGATATTGGACAAATACGAACAGTGCTTGATGTAGATGTATCATTGAACGGCAAGCCAATACAACTAAAGTTGAAAGTAGTACAAGTGTGGGTTTGGAAAGAGAACAGGTGGGAATTGTATTCCAGGCATAGTGAAAAAATTACAGCATAACAGTAACAATAAGCTCCGCTAGTGCGGCTCAGGTATATGGGTGTAAAATTATTATTAGCAAACGATGGTGTAGAGGGTATCAGGTATTATGATACTTATCGTAAGCACGGCGGATACACTGCCGCAGAGAAGGCATTGAAAATGTCTCAGGCTGATATCGTTGAAGAGGTTAAAAAGAGTGGTCTCAGAGGGCGTGGCGGTGCCGGTTTCCCTACTGGTATGAAATGGAGCTTCCTGGCAAAACCAGAGGGCGTGCCACGTCATCTGGTATGCAATGCCGATGAATCAGAGCCCGGTACTTTCAAAGACCGTTACCTGATGGAGTTTCATCCGCACCTGTTCATTGAAGGATTGCTGATCAGTAGTTTTGCACTGGGCAGTAATATGACCTATGTATATATCAGAGGTGAATATTCATGGATACCCGATATTCTTAATCAGGCCATTTCCGAGGCTAGGAATGCAGGTTTTCTGGGTAAGAACATCTTAGGTACAGGTTTTGATTGCGAGATTTATGTACACCGCGGTGCTGGAGCTTATATATGTGGAGAAGAGACAGCCCTCATCGAATCGCTTGAAGGCAAACGCGGTAATCCCCGTATGAAACCACCTTTCCCCGCTATTCAAGGTGTATGGATGCGCCCAACTGTGGTAAATAACGTAGAGACCATTGCAGCAGTGGTGCCTATCATTGCTATGGGTGGCGATGAGTACGCAAAAATAGGCGTCGGAAAATCTACCGGCACCAAGCTAATGTCAGCCTGCGGAAATATCAATAAACCCGGTGTTTACGAAATCGATATGACCATCTCTGTTGAGGAATTTATCTTCAGCGATGAATATTGTGGTGGAATAAAAAATGGTAAGAGATTGAAGGCGTGTATTCCCGGTGGCTCGTCGGTGCCAATTTTACCGGCCAACCTCCTGCTGAAAACAGCCAAGGGCGAACCACGCATGATGAACTACGAGAGTATGTCTGACGGTGGATTTGCCACAGGTTCTATGATAGGCTCCGGTGGATTTGAAGTTTTGGACGAAGACCAGTGCATTGTAAAACACACTATGACACTAGCCCGCTTCTACAACCACGAAAGTTGCGGACAGTGCAGTCCTTGCCGTGAAGGCACTGGCTGGATGTATAAGATATTGAAGAATCTGGAATACGGACATGGGAAGCTCAGCGACATTGACCTGTTGTGGGATATCCAGCGCAGGATAGAAGGTAATACTATCTGTCCGCTTGGCGATGCTGCATCGTGGCCTGTTGCCGCAGCTATCCGTCATTTCCGTGACGAATTTGAATGGCATGTTAAAAACCCTGAAGAATCGCAGAAACGTAATTTCGGTCTGGCTCACTATGCCGATCCTATTCACGTAGCCGCAACAGCATAAAGTAATTAGTGAATTTTGATTTTGTTATGTCAGAAACACCAAAGTTTAAAGTAACCATTGATAATATAGGTATAGAAGTGCCGGCAGGTACTACTATTCTTAATGCCGCCCGCATGATAGGTGGCGAGGTAGCTCCGCCTACTATGTGCTACTACAGCAAGCTGAAGGACAGTGGTGGTAAATGCCGCACCTGTCTGGTAGAGGTAAGCAAGGGTTCTGAAAAAGACCCTCGCCCCATGCCAAAGCTGGTGGCCAGTTGCCGCACAACCGTTATGGATGGCATGGAAGTGAAGAATATCACTTCTGAAAAAGTGCTCGATGCCCGCAAAGGTGTTGTTGAGTTCTTGCTCATCAACCATCCGCTCGATTGCCCCGTATGCGATCAGGCTGGCGAATGTGATCTGCAGAACCTCAGTTATGAGCATGGCACCGAGGGTACCCGCTATGAGTTTAAGCGCCGTACTTTCGAGAAAGAAGACATTGGCCCGTACATATCTCTGCACATGAACCGTTGTATCATGTGTTTCCGTTGTGTGTTCACAGCCGATCAGCTCACCGAAACAAGAGAACATGGCATCCTTGAGCGTGGCGATCATGCTCAGATTGGCACCTACCTCAATAAAGCGCTGAAAAATGATTTTATCGGTAATGTCATAGATGTTTGCCCGGTTGGCGCACTTACAGATAAAACTTTCCGTTTCAAAAACAGGGTTTGGTTTACTAAACCGGTAGATGCACACCGCAATTGCAGTAACCCTAAATGCTGTGGCCATGTACGGTTGTGGATGCGGGGCGATGAGGTTTTCCGTGTTACAGCCCGCAAAGATGAGTGGGGAGAGGTTGAAACCAGACCCGACGGAACACCAGGATGGATTTGTAATGAATGTAGGTTTGAGAAAAAACAGACGAAGGATTGGGTAATTGAGGGTCCGGCATTGATACCCAGAAGCAGCGTTATTGCGCAGGGGCATTATGTGGGTACTAAAAAAACACCGGTACTTATTGATAAAGTAATAGGAAAAGAGCCGGAGCATCTGCTCAATATTCATGATATCAGTGATGTAAACAAACCGGAAATAGAATTATCAAAAATAGCCGGGCCAGCTCATTCAGATGATTTTAAAAAGTAAGAATGAGCAAGAAAGAGAAGTTAATATTGAAATTATTAGCTGGTTCTGCTGATGCAAGTTTTGATTTTGATGATTTGATAAAAATTTTGATTTGGTTTGAATTTATAGAACGAAAAGGAAAAGGCAGTCATAGAGTTTTTTTTAAGAAAGGAATTGAGGATATGGTTAACCTGCAACCAATTAATGGAAAAGCAAAACCCTATCAGGTAAAACAAGTCCGTGAATTTCTGATAAATAATAAAATAATGCATAATGACGAAGTATGAGGTGATAATTTTTTGGAGCAAAGAAGATGATGCATTTATTGCTCAAATACCGGAATTAAAAGGGTGTGTGGCCCATGGCAATACCCCCGACGAGGCTTTGAAGGAAGTGTATATTATGGCAGAAGAGTGGCTGGTGCTCGCCAAAGAGAATGGCTGGCAAATACCTGAACCAAAGGGACGGCTTCTCTACGCTTAAACATTAAACGTTATTAAAATGGCTGTCGTAAAGCAAAAAAATCGACGACAACCATTGATTAATAAATAATTTTTAGACAACTAAAACTACTTTTGTACCATTATGCTGTTACTTCAGATTGATACAGCGCTGATAATTGAGAAGGCTCTTCTTATTATAGTTATCCTACTCGGTTCATTGGGCATCGCTATGTATGCCACATGGGGCGAACGCAAAGTTGCGGCCATCATGCAGGATCGCATTGGTCCGAACAGAGCTGGTCCGTTCGGTTTATTCCAGCCACTGGCCGATGGATTGAAACTTTTCTTTAAAGAAGAGATCATCCCCGACGGTTCTACTCGTTTTATTTTTATTCTTGGTCCCTGTCTGGCTATGCTCACCGCTACCATGACCAGCGCTGTTATTCCATGGGCTCCCGATTTCGTTACACCCGGTGGTCATGTATTTTCTTTTCAGGTTGCAGACATTAATATAGGTATCCTGTTTGTATTTGGGGTTGTAAGTCTTGGCGTATATGGCGTTATGCTGGGTGGCTGGGCTTCTAACAACAAATTTTCACTGTTAAGTAGTATTCGTGCGGCATCTCAAGCTATATCATATGAGTTGGCAATGGGTATCAGCCTTATCGCATTGCTTATGATGACCGGTTCATTGAGCCTTCGCGAGATCGTAGCACAGCAACATGGGTTTTGGAGCGATGGTTATTTTACCTGGAACTTCTTTAAACAACCGCTTGGATTTATAATTTTCTTCACCTGTTCTTTCGCTGAGCTGAACCGTGCACCTTTCGACTTGCCAGAGTGCGAAAGCGAACTGAACATGGGATACCATCAGGAGTATTCGTCTATGAAACTTGGCTTTTACCTGTTTTCTGAATACATCAACCTGTTTGTGAGCTCGGTTATATTAAGCACTCTGTTCTTTGGCGGTTACAACTTTCCGTTCATGGATCAGGTGGCCGGCATGGTGCACCCATTATTGTATTCACTTATTTGCGTAATGGTGTTACTGACTAAAGCAGTAATGATCATCCTGTTTGTAATGGCAGTAAGGTGGACTTTACCACGCTTCCGTTATGATCAGTTAATGAAATTAGGATGGAAATCACTGATACCTCTGGCACTGTTCAACATGCTGGTAACAGGTGCAGTTATTTTGTGGACAATGAAAAAATAATTTACCTGTTTTAAAAACCGGATCAGAATTAGTTATCAGGTATTTAGGAAATAGAAGCTAATGGAAAAACTAACTAACAAATCAGTACAGATAAACCGCTCCCCCCTTAATTTTATGGAGCGGGCATACCTGCCTGCACTGGCCAAGGGACTATCTATCACATTGGGTCATGTATTCAAAAAGACCACAACTGTAAGCTACCCCGAAGTAAAAAGGCCATTCAGCCCTGTATTTCGTGGATTGCATATACTTAACCGCGATGAGAACGGAGCTGAAAGATGCACAGCATGTGGATTATGCGCATTGGCTTGTCCGGCTGAGGCAATTACCATGGAGGCAGCTGAGCGCAAACCCGGTGAAGAGCATTTGTACAGGGAAGAAAAATATGCTGCTAAGTATGAGATAAATATGTTGCGTTGCATTTTCTGCGGCTACTGCGAAGAAGCTTGTCCGAAAGATGCTGTGTACCTAACCGAAACAGTGATGCCTGCAAACTACAGCCGCGAGAGTTTTATTTATAAAAAAGATGACCTGTTAATTCCCGACCCTAATAAAAAGGCAAGCAAATAATATGGAGATATACGATATTTTATTCTGGGTGTTATCGGCTATTGCTGTAAGTTGTGCGCTGGGAGTTATACTCAGCCGCAACCCGGTAAACAGTGTGATGTTCCTGATACTTACGTTTTTTGCAATTTCAGGTCACTATATATTAATGAACGCACAGTTTCTGGCTGTCGTAAATATTATAGTTTATGCCGGTGCCATCATGGTACTGTTTCTGTTTGTGATCATGCTCATGAATCTCAATGCAGATGTTGAGCCGCAAAAGGGTCAGTTGGTACAGCTTGCCGGGGTCATATCCGGTGGTATTTTGTTCTTGGTCATCCTGGCGGGCATTAAGTCGGCAAAACCTGAGATTATGGATAAAACTTCTACCGATATTGGTTTAATAACTAACCTCGGCAGGGTACTGTTCACAAAATATGTATTGCCGTTCGAGATCAGCAGTGTATTATTTTTGAGCGCTATGATTGGTGCTATAGTGATTGGTAAGAAGGAAGAAACAAAAGACCCTGATGCGAAAGCAGAAAGGGTAAATTAATAACTAATAAGTAAAAATTACCCGCTCGCGCGGAACAAAGATATATGCCGGTAAATTCAACTCATTATCTGTTTTTAAGTCTGCTGTTATTTTCTATTGGAATAATGGGGGCATTGATGCGCAGAAATGCCATCATCATATTTATGTGCATCGAGCTGATGCTCAATGCGGTGAATTTATTGCTGGTAGCATTTTCAAAAATTTATGGCGATGCTGATGCACAGTTATTCGTGTTTTTTATAATGGTAGTAGCGGCGGCAGAGGTGGCAGTAGGCTTGGCGATAATTGTAATGATGTATCGTAAGGTACACTCAGTCGACATAAATATTTTAAACAGGTTAAAACATTAATATCCCCCGCTTATATGCTCTGGTATACAGGCGGGATTGTTCACGAATTTTAATTTAATAGCCCCTTTCGGGGTTTGGAGTATGGCTAATTTTGTTTACTTAGTTCCACTTTTCCCGTTGATCGGTTTTTTGATCAACGGTCTGTTATGGAAAAAAATGCCGAAATCACTGGGTGGTATTATCGGTTCACTCGCTATTCTGGCATCGTTCATCGTATCCCTGGGTATTTTCTTTGAAGTCAGGTCTGCATCCTTTCAAGGACCATTGATCGTAAACATGTTCGAGTTTATCCATTCGGGTAAGTTATTGATCCCTTTTGCTTTTCAGGTCGATGCTCTTTCTTCTTTATTCCTGCTCATTATTACCGGTATTGGTTTCCTGATTCATGTTTACTCTACATCATACATGGGTCACGACGATGGTATGGTTAAATACTTCGCCTACCTCAATCTGTTTGTTTTCTCCATGCTGTTGCTCGTATTGGGTGCCAACTACCTCATTATGTTCATCGGCTGGGAAGGTGTCGGACTTTGTTCTTACCTGCTCATTGGTTTCTGGTTCAAAAACCGGGACTATACCAATGCCGCTAAGAAGGCGTTTGTTATGAACCGTATTGGCGACCTTGGTTTTCTGGTGGGCATGTTGCTGATACTGTTTAACTACGGCACACTCTCTTATCAGGACTTTTTTGGTCAGTTACACGCGGGTACCGCTTCTTCATCATCCTGCCTGTTCAACTGGATCGCATTTTGTCTGTTTATTGGGGCCATGGGCAAAAGCGCTCAGATACCTTTGCACACCTGGCTCCCTGATGCCATGGCGGGGCCTACTCCCGTTTCTGCACTGATACATGCGGCTACGATGGTTACTGCCGGTATCTACATGATTGCGCGCAGCAATGTATTATATGATCTGGCTCCTATTGCGCTAAATATAGTTGCAGTTGTTGGCTTGGCTACAGCCTTGTTAGGTGCTACTATTGCATTGTACCAAAACGATATCAAGAAAGTACTCGCATATTCTACATTAAGCCAGCTCGGTTTCATGTTACTTGCGTTGGGCGTTGGTGCATATACTACCGGTGTATTCCATGTTATGACACATGCGTTCTTCAAAGCACTTTTATTCCTTGGTGCAGGTTCTGTGATTCACGCCATGGGCGGAGAGCAGGATATCAAGTACATGGGCGGACTGAAGAAAAAGTTACCTATTACTTATATTACCTTCCTTATAGGTGTGCTGGCGATCGCCGGTTTCCCTTTCACTTCAGGTTTTGTTTCTAAAGATGAGATCCTGCTGGCCGTATATGCGCACAATAAGATATACTTCTATATTGCCGCATTTGTGGCTGTACTCACGGCTATTTATATGTTCCGTCTGCTGATGCTGGTATTTATGGGCAGCTTCAGAGGCACTCACGATCAGGAGCATCATTTACACGAATCTCCTGCAGCTATTACTATACCACTTGTTATACTGGCTATATTGTCCTTGGTGGGCGGTCTGGTTCAGTTACCGCATTTATTTGGCGGGCACGACTATCTCAATCAATTCCTGGCAGGTGCTAAGATTCCGGCTATTGTACACGAAGGCGCCGAAGTAACGATGCGAGAGATGACCTTATTGGGTGCCACCTGCGTTGGTTTACTCATCATCTATATTGCAACACGTAAGTTATTTGCCGTATCTCAGTTCGAAGGCAAGTATACCGGATTCAAGAATGTACTGGCAAATAAATGGTACATCGATGAATTGTACAACTCAGCTGTTGTAAACCCTATTGCTGCAATGAGCCGTATGATGGAAAAATTTGTTGAAAAGAGCGGCATTGACGGAATTGTGAACGGTGTTGGCAAAACAGTAAGGTGGGGTGGCGACAGACTGCGTTTGCTGCAAAGCGGCCAGGTGGGTTTTTACATTTTTATTATGGTGCTGGGCATAATTGTATTGTTCGCACTCAGTTTTTTTTGGGTTAAATAATTTTTTTGCTGGGGTAGAAGAAACTACAGCTTTTTATAATACTATTTGAAAGCGACAACTTTTTAAGTTTTCACTTTTAACAATTGAAATGACAATATGATATTAATATTACTGATAGCCATTCCATTGTTTGCCGGCATTTTTTCCTTTGGTATTAAAGGAGATGGGGCTAAAATGCTTGGTTTGATAAGCTCGATGTTCTCATTGCTGGCAGCCGCTTATGTCAGCGGGGCCAATTACACTGCTCCTGTTTCTTTCACACAGCCATGGATACCCGTTCTCGGCACTCAATTCAGCTTGCTGGCCGATGGTATGAGTAGTATGCTTTGCCTGCTCACCGGTATTGTGGTGCTGGTAGTAATGATCACTAATGTCAACAAAGATGTCGAAAAACCGGGTGCGTTTTATGGCTTGCTCCTTTTATCACAGGCCGGCCTCATGGGGGTTTTCCTGGCCTCCGATGCGTTGTTGTTTTATGTATTCTGGGAGTTGGCATTGATACCGGTTTACTTTTTATGCTCCAAATGGGGTGGCGAAAAGCGTATCGCTGTTACATTTAAGTTCTTTATTTACACTTTTGTGGGCAGCCTTATGCTGCTGGCTGGTCTTATATATTTGTCTTTACAAACACCCGGACTCAGCAGCTATTCCTGGGCCGATATTGTTCGGGCAGGTGCATCACTCCCTCCCGAAAAACAGCAATGGCTTTTCTGGCTGGTGTTTATTGCCTTTGCTATCAAGATGCCGATATTCCCGTTCCATACATGGCAGCCTGATACGTATGAACAATCTCCAACACCGGTTACAATTATTCTGAGTGCGCTGATGGTAAAAATGGGTCTGTACGCTGTGCTCCGCTGGCTAATACCTGTGTTGCCATCAGGTGTGGCCTATTGGTCAGATACTGTTGTTATATTATCAGTTATCGGTATTGTGTACGCATCCTGCATTGCTATTGTACAAACAGATATAAAACGATTGATCGCATATTCCTCAATTGCCCACATGGGCTTGATGGCGGCGGCGGCATTCACACATTCTCAGGTTGGCACACATGGTATCATGGTGCAAATGTTCAATCATGGTATCAATATTACCGGTATGTGGGTGATGGTAAGTATGATCGAGCAGCGCTACGGAACCAGAGACATGACCAAACTCGGCGGTATGGCATCTGCTGCACCACAAATGACCATTGCACTGGTGATCATTGCGTTTGCCAATATCGCGCTCCCGCTTACAAACGGTTTCATTGGTGAGTTCATGTTGTTCAACGGTATTTTCCGTGTAGATACAGTTGGTCATATAGTGGTTATGGTTGTAGCAGGTCTCGGTATTATTCTTGGCGCAGTTTATACCTTGAATATGATTCAGAAAACGGCTTATGGTGAGGAAGTGAAAATGACAGTTGCAAAAGATCTGAGTACGAATGAATATTTAGGATTGGTCATTATTATCAGCATTATCATTTTCCTTGGTGTTTATCCAAAACCTCTTTTGGATCTCACTTCGGGTATTGCTGGCATGATAACCGTTGGCCACTAAAGGTGAGTGGAGATTGATTATTTATTAATGACCCAAACGACAAAATGAGGGAAAGCCCCTTTAGGGGTTTGGGGTTGGAATTTATTTTATGAAGGCAATTATAGCTACAACGATTTTTGGTATTATCATGATGTTTGCCGGGATTCTGGTGAACGATAAGAAGAGTATTGCTACTATAGCGGCTTTTCTCTTTGCCGCACTCCTTGGAGTTTCCATCTGGGATCTGGTATCCACGCCCGCAAATGCCCCTCAGTCATTGTTCAATGATATGCTGCGCATGGAGCACTATTCTTTATGGTTCAATACAATTATGACAGGTTGCTCATTATTGTACGTGATGCTGCTTGGTAAGGAAATACAAAAGGTCGGAAAGTATGTAGCCGAATATTTTGCACTGATATTTTTCATTTTGTGTGGCTTGTACCTGCTGTCGTCATATAATAATCTGCTCATGCTGTTTATCGGTATCGAGATACTCTCCATACCCCAGTATATACTTGCCGGCAGCGACAAACGGAACCTGAAGAGTAGCGAGGCATCCCTCAAGTATTTCCTGATGGGTGCTTTCTCAACCGGCATATTATTGATGGGCATTACGCTGCTGTATGGTGCTGCGCGTACCTTCAATATCATGGAGATGGTGAGCGTACTGCATTCTGAAGCGCTCAACCCGCTGGCACTGGCAGGCATTTTGTTCATCATGGTAGCGCTTTCTTTCAAGGTTTCTGCAGCACCTATGCACATGTGGACACCCGATGTATACGACGGCTCACCTACTGCCTTCACTGCCTACATGGCCACAATAGTAAAGTCGGCAGCGTTTTTTGCATTTCTACGCCTTTTCCAGGTTTCTTTCAATTCACTCAGCGACCATTGGGTACTCATTTTGGCTATTATTACTGCTGCTACTTTGCTGGTCGGCAATGTCACCGCCGTATTCCAACAAAGCGTTAAAAGGATGCTGGCTTATTCTTCCATAGCACAGGCTGGTTTCATGTTGTTCGCAGTGCTGGCAGTTAATGCAATTGCATGGCAGGGTATTATTATTTACGCTCTGGCATACAGTGTGGCTACTATTGGCATATTTGCGGTACTTATAAAACTAAAAGACTACACTTACGACGGCTTCAACGGCCTGGCGCAAAAAGAGCCTTTCCTTGCTTTTGTAACTACAGTTTGTTTATTTTCACTTGCAGGCATACCGCTCACAGGCGGTTTCATGGCCAAGTACTTTGTACTCCTTGCTGTTGTGCAGCAGGGTCAGCTTATGTGGCTGGTGATATTTGCATTATTAATGGCGGCCATAAGTGTCTATTACTATTTCAGGGTCATCATAGCTATGTATTTTAAACCCGGTACTCCCGAGCTCATTTCCCCTGTTACTTCAGGCGACAAATTCTGGATGGTGATCACCTGTATTCTGGTTATTCTGCTGGGTGTAGTGCCACAGTTGTTCCTGAACAATATTTAGTAGGATTCACTAAGTTCCGTTTCTGCTAAAATATGGTCTGCTGGTATAAAATCGGTTAGTCCTTGATTTTATCCAGCAAATACCCCACTACCCTCGGAAAGTACAAATGCTCCAGCCGGTGTATTTTATTAGCTAAGGTATCCGGTGTGTCATTGGGCTTTATGCTGCATTTTTCCTGCACTATAATATTGCCCTCATCATAGTGCTCGTTCACATAGTGTATTGTAATACCAGATTCCTTTTCCTGGGCGGCAATAACAGCGTCGTGCACATTATGCCCATACATTCCCTTCCCTCCGTATTTCGGCAACAATGCTGGGTGTATGTTGATGATCTTACCTGAAAACGCCCTGGTCATACCATCTGGTATCTTCCATAGAAATCCGGCCAATACAATCAGAGATGGATTGTATGATCGCATCTCATCAATAAGTACCTGCCCATTAAAAGTGGTCTTATCTATCAGACTCGTTGGTATACCTTCTCTCTCAGCAATTTTCAGCACTCCGGCTCCCGCCTTATTGCATACTATCAGCGCTACTTTAGCCTTGCCGTTCTTCTTGAAATATTCTAAAATGGCATTTGCATTAGACCCTGCACCGGATGCGAAAATAATTAGTGAATGCATAAATAATGTTGTACTGTTTTACCCGAGCCAGTAAAATTAATCAATTTAAAGCGATCAGAATTAGGGCATCGAAGCCTTGTTCATATCAGCCAGTCGCTGCCGTGCTATCTGCACAAAAGTACTGCCCTGATAATCTATGATCAGCTGCTCATAGTAGTTCTTTGCCTTGTCATTCTGATGCAGATTGTTCTGGTAAATCTCCGCCATCTTAAAAACCGCATCATCTCCCAGCACATCTTCCTTGTATTGTTCGTATATGGTTTTGAGATACTCAAGTGCCTTATCAAACTGCTGATGCTTGATAGCCATATCAGCACGTACCATCAGTATATCGTCATTCAGCGGGTGTTTTGGATATGCTTTATTGATGCTGTCCATCACCTCGGTTGCTTCTTTATCCTTATTTTGGAAGAAGAGCAGCCCGGCATACGCAAACCGTTGCAGGGGTACAATATCGCTGTCCTCAACGTTTTCAGTGATCAGTACCGATAAGTATATCGCATCATTGGCAATGAGCTGCGATGTAGCAGTTTTAAGTATCGTCAGCTGGCGCTGTGCCCATTCAAAATCGCCACGATAGTAGGCTAGTTTGGCATTCCTGAACCTCGCGTCTTCTGCAAGCGCATCCTGTTTAAACTCCTTGTCTACCTGACTATATACCAGCGATGCATCCCATATTTTACCGTTCAGCACATAGTAATCAGCCAACTGTAGTTTGAACTGGCCTACCATATTGCGCCTGGTGTCCGGCTCTTCAATTCCCTTCTGTAGCACCACAATAGCGCGTTTAATATTCCCTACATACAATGCAAGCAATGTGGCAAAATCAGATGCGGTCGGCTGACAATAATACTTCGGATACTCTGCCAGAAAACTATCATACAGACCCACCAGCGCATTTATTTCTTCCGGTTTATTTGTCGGACTACTCTTAATCCTGTCCAGCTCAGTCGTCAACCGCTCGCTTCTCGACAGGATAAAATAAGGTGACTCCTTTCCTTTGGCAATAATGTCGTCATACGCTCTCTGTGCCACCAGGTATTGCTTTGCAGCATGAGCCGTCCTGGCCAGATCCATCAGGTGTTTACCCGACTCCTTATTCCGTTCATCAATGGCTTCCATCTGTATCAGTGCCCCATCCCAGTCGTTCTTTTGAGTAAATATCCAGGTAAGCAGTTCTACATAATACACATTGTCAGGGTGTTCGTTGATCCGCAGCACCAGCGATTTTTGCATCTGCTGCAGCTTTTCTTCGTTGTTGCCCAGCAGCTCCAGCAGTGTAGCCTTAACAGCCTCTACATTTGTTCCCTGTCCCGGAATAGCCACCAGCAACGCATCTATCGCTTTGCCTAGATCGCCAATTTTGGCATACAGCGTAGCCAGCGGTATACTGAAATAAAAATTAGCACCGATCAGATTGCCGGTACGCTCATAAACTTTGATCGCATATTCGTTATTGCCCAGATCAGAGAAAGCCTTTATCAGTTTGTCTGTGAACAGAAAATCTCCATTCACCATATTCACTAGTCTGTCATACTCCTCTTTGGCTTTAGCCGGCTTGTTGTCATTTTCATATACATAACCCAGATCGGCGGCAAGTAACGGATTGTTCCTCAGGGTCATTTGCTTCTCTACAAGCTGCTCAGCCTGCTTGAATTTTTTAGCCGCTACAAGTGTTTTCAGATAATCCTGATAAACAGAATCCGGCGAGGCAGAATATACCTCACTGAAAAGTTCAATAGCCTTGTCGTATTTCTTTTCCGCTACAAATGCCTTTGCCTGCGCAACCTTCGATTGCGCAAACAACCCCGTCACCGGTAATATCAGCAATATCAACAGCAATCCGGGCAACAGGTTTTTCATCCTTACCAACGTCATCTTCAACTCAAATGTAGGCTTTATTATTATTGCAAATTCCTATCAAAAACATAATTGTTAAACTTCTGGTATGGCGCCACAACCTATAAAAAAGTGGAAGTAATTCTTGCAGCCGATTGTGTTAGTAAGACACCAGCCTATATAATATTATAATACGAAAAGGCTGTAAACAGGAAAGGTCTGCCAGCTGATCAGTAGACGTGACGATAGTAATGCTTGTGGTTCTTGTGGTAATAGCGGTTACGTGGTTTCACCTCTATACAGGAACTGATAAACATAATGACAAGTAAAATAGTGGCTATAGTGGCCTTTTTCATCCTGATTCTATTGATTATAATTATGGTATTGCAAATACCGCTCCACAATTTATTAATAAATTTCTAAAATAGCCTGTTTTTACCCCCATTATTGATTTAGCCTTTACTTGTATTGGTTTAAATAATCAGATTTTATAACTCATTTCAGTATTTTTGTCAAAATTATTGAGATGTTGAAGACCGGAAATACAATTGTAAGTATATATACAGAAATGACCCCTAACCCGGAGACCATGAAGTTTGTGGCCAACAAGCTTTTATATCCCGGCAAAAGCATCGACTTCCCCGATGAATCATCGGCTGGTCCTTCTCCACTGGCTAAGGAATTATTCGCTTTCCCGTTTATAAAAAGTGTGTTCATTGCCAGCAACTTCGTTACGCTAACCAAAACTCCCGGTACCAATTGGGACGACGTGATCCCTAATATTCGTGAGTTTCTGAAAAATTACCTCGAAGAAGGAAAAGCAGTGATCAACGAAGATCAGGTAGTGGTTAAAAAAGATGAGTACGTACCAAGTGGCAGCGATGTAGATGTGGTAGACCGTATCAAGGAACTGCTGGAGAACTACGTTAAACCAGCTGTAGAAATGGACGGCGGTGCTATCAGTTTCAAAGGCTACGAAAGCGGCACAGTGACCCTCATGCTGCAGGGTTCCTGCTCGGGCTGCCCCTCATCTATGATCACTCTTAAATCGGGCATAGAAGGTATGATGAAGCGCATGATACCTGAAGTGAAAGAAGTAGTAGCAGAGGCAGAATAATGATACCGACATAAAGTATAACAGAAAAGCATCGTAACGATGCTTTTTTTGTACTGGTAAAATTGTAAAAAGCGTCACAGAATAACCCATAACGAAGTCGTAACCGGCCCTTTCTGTTTTATTGGGCTTATTATAGTATTTTTACATTGTATTGAGGATTCATCCCCACTTACGACTTACAACTAAAGACTTACGACTAAGAAAAATGAGTATCCAAAATAACTATGTAGCTATTATGGCAGGGGGTATCGGCAGCCGTTTCTGGCCCGAAAGCCGCACCCATTATCCAAAACAGTTTCTGGATCTGCTGGGCACAGGCCGCTCTCTCATCCAGTGGACCTACAGCCGCTTTAAGCACATTTGCCCTAAGGAAAACATCTACTTTATTACCAACGAGCAATACATATCTACCCTCAAGAGCCAAATACCAGAGATCAGCTACGAAAACATTATCAGCGAGCCTTCGCGCAAAAACACTGCGCCCTGTGCCGCCTATTTCGCCCATAAAATAATGGCCCTCAATCCAAAGGCCAATATCATCATGTCGCCCGCCGATCACCTGATCATGGACGAACATTCTTTCGAGCGCACCGCACACGAGGCACTCGATTTTGTAGCCCACCACCCCTCTTTACTCACACTCGGCATTAAACCTACCCGCCCCGATACAGGATACGGATACATTCAGTACGATGCCGAAACTGAAATTGACAAAACATACCGTGTAAAAACATTTACTGAAAAACCTTCCCTGGAGCTGGCCCGTACCTTTCTCAAAAGCGGCGACTTTCTCTGGAACTCAGGCATTTTTGTATGGAATGTGCAGACCATTATGGACGCACTGGAACACTACCTGCCTGAGATGAACGAAGTATTCGCTCAGGCTAAGGACGTGTACAATACCCCCGCCGAACACGATACCATAACAAAGTTATATCCGCACTGCACCAACATCTCTATCGACTACGGTATCATGGAGAAAGCGCGCAATGTGTTTGTAATACCATCCTACTTTGGCTGGTGCGACCTCGGTACATGGGAATCAGCCTACGACAATTGCACGAAGGACTACCTAGGCAACGCTGTACTGGGCAACAACGTAATGGTGATTGATGCCAGCGAGTGCATGATCAAAGCCCCCAACGAAAAACTGGTAGTTGTGCAGGGCCTCGAGAATTTCATTGTTGTAGATACCCCCGATGTACTCCTCATTTGCGAGCGCAACCGCGAGCAGCAGATAAAAGAATACGTAGCCGAAGTGAAGCGAAATAAGGGAGATAAATTTTTATAGAAACTCGCCCAATTTTTTTACAAAATTGATTGACCACAGAATCAGGGGCATAAATAACACCTCCCTTTAGGGTCGGGGTTTATTGGCAAATGAGTCCAGGCACATACCACCCCCCTTTAGGGTCAGGGTTTTTCCTCTCGTCCTCCACACACCATCCACAACTATTTTTTCCCATAACATTCCCACTCTGCACCCCTTTCCTTGGGAATACCGCCGTGAGTAATTAATTTGCGGTGAATGGTTTTCAGCAGCCTCACATTTTTATTCTATTTCCTTCCTGCGTTTTTTCTTGCTTACTATCTGGTACCTGCAAGGTTCAAAAACGCAGTCATTCTGTGTGGCAGTATTCTATTTTATTCGTGGGGTGCTCCCCGGTTTATTTTCGTTATTCTGGGTACCACCATTGTAGATTTTTACATTGTTCGTGCTATGTCTGCGGCCACCGGCACAAAGGTCCGCAAACTGTTGCTGGCATTGTCACTTAGCATCAACCTGGGTCTGCTTTTTTATTTTAAGTACAGCAATTTCTTTGTCGATAACCTCGATGTATTGCTGGGCGGACTGGGTATGGCCAAACTCTCATGGCCCCAGCTTGTACTGCCCATAGGCATCTCCTTCTATACCTTCGAAACCCTTACCTATGTGGTAGATGTGTACCGTGGCACCCACAAGCCGTTCCGCAGTTTTTTCGACTATCAGCTGTACATTATACTCTTCCCAAAACTCATTGCCGGCCCCATCATCCGCTTTGGCGACTTCGCCGATCAGGTGTACAACCATACCCTGAACGACAACATCGATAACAGGCTGCGCGGTGTTTACCGCTTTCTCATAGGTCTTGGCAAGAAGGTCATTATTGCCAATGCCCTCGGTGTTACTACCAATGTGGTCTTCACGCTTTCGCCCGACGAGCTTACCACCACTGCAGCATGGTTTGGCGCACTCAATTATACCTTCCAGATCTATTTCGATTTTTCGGGCTACTCAGATATGGCCATCGGACTCGGGCTCATGATGGGTTTCCGTTTCCCCGAGAATTTCAACAATCCATATTCCGCGCTCTCCATCACCGACTTTTGGCGCCGCTGGCACATCACCCTCGGTGCCTGGATGCGCAACTACCTTTATATCCCGTTGGGTGGCAACAGGGTAGGCAAGCCATGGCGCATTTATGTCAATCTCTTTATAGTATTCCTGGCATCAGGGTTGTGGCATGGCGCCGCATGGGGGTTCATAATCTGGGGTTGTTACCATGGCCTGTTTCTTGTCATCGAAAGATTGTTCCTTGCGGGCGTGCTTAAGCGGGCAGGCAAACTCGCCGTCCTCTACACATTTCCGGTAGTACTCATCGGCTGGGTGTTCTTCCGCACAGAGCATCTCGATACTGCCATGAATTTCCTCCATACCATGTTCGTATGGAAACCCGATGTAAGCATCTGGCATCCCACCCGCGAGAATGTGATCATCCTCACCATTGCGGTCCTCACTTCTTTTTCCGGTTTGTCATCCTTCGGCACCCGGCTCTGCAATAGGGTATTCGGATCCGATTATTCACTGCCGCAGCATATCATCATGTTCCTATGCACAATACTATTGTTTGTCATCTGCCTAGGCAAGTTAAGTTCATCATCCTTTAACCCCTTTATCTACTTCAGGTTTTAGACCATGGCATCGAAAATAAAATACGGTCTGTTTGTATTGGTACTCGCCATATTCTGTTTGCCGTGGGTACAGGATAAGTTTCCGATATTTTCCAGCAAGCCATTGAACGGCTATGCCCAATCTGCCGACGATGTACCCTTCACCTGGAAGGGATGGTGGGATGGCACCTATCAGGAGCAAAAAAACAAATACCTCAACGATAATTCCGCTTTCAAACCAGACCTGATACGCCTCAACAACCAGATCGACTATTCCCTGTACAATGCACTGCATGCCTTTCGTATTGTAGAGGGTGGGGAACATAACTTGTTTGTGAGCAGTAATACCATTGCTTACTTCGGCACCGACTACATTGGTTATACCGCCATCCGCACCAAAATGGAAAAGCTCAAAGCACTGTCTGATACATTTGCAAAACTCGGCAAGTCGATTGTGTTTGTGCATTCACCCGCCAAGGAGTTCATGTACCCCGAGTACATTCCTACATCCCTCATCACCCAAAAAGGCACTACCAACCTCGAAACCTATCTCCGTGTAGCGGATTCACTTCAGATACCACAGATCAATTTCAACGGCTGGTTTTGCTCCATGAAAAATACCAGTAACGAAAAGCTGTTCTCAAAGCAAGGTGTGCATTGGTCGGTCTATGGTTCTTACCTCGCCGCGGATAGCCTCATCCGTTACTTAGAGCACCAACGCAGCATACACATGCCTCATCCGGTATGGACAAAAGTTACACACTCCGACAAACCCCGGCAAACCGACAATGATGTAGAGCAAACGCTCAACCTCATATACCCCTTCACACACGAAGTACTTAGCTACCCCGAAGTTACCTACCCCGAGGATGCCACCATGACGAAACCAAAAGTGGTGTACATCGGCGACAGCTTCCTCCTCATCTGGATCACAGACGGCATTATGGATCACACCAATAGTAACTGGGAAGTATGGCAATGGTTCGCACAGGTATGGGACAAAAACAGCACCGCCGACAAACCATCTGCTCTCATAGATAATCACGACTGGCTCCGGGTCATCGATCAGTCAGATTGCATAGTACTCATGTACACAGCCTTCAATCTCCCCTATGCCGGCAATGGCTTTGTAGAAAAAGCCTACGATCACTATTTCCCCGGCAAAAAGTAAAGTAGAGTTTCTGGAATTAAAGAGGCTTCTCCCTCATTTGCAACGAGGATGCCATGGCACGGCGTTTGCAACGCCCGTATCAAAATCAAGAAACTATATGGTTGCACCTACGACACTATAGGCTCTTTACAACAACATCATCAAACTGCACCATTTCAGAATTCTCAATGTATAATTTCACACTGGTACCTTCTGGTATTACGGCATCCTTCTTATAAAGCATATTGCCGTTTGCATAAAATGCCGCCTTACCGTCCTGAACTCTGATCTCCCATTTGTTATCACCGTTGTCTTTCTTATTGATAACCGACTGAACACCCCAATCTACTATCGTCTCATATTTCTTGGTCACAGGGTCAAGCTTTAGTAATCTGCGCTCACCGTCGGCATAAGTAAGAAAATAATAATCGCCTAGTATCACCCCATACGGACTGTACGAGTCATCGGTTTTCATATTTTTCACCCAATGAGTGGTGTATGAAACTGAGTAATTATTTGCCGGCAGTTTGAAGTCGGGAAGCTTTATCCAGTAACCACCGCCCTTGCCTGTCAGGTACTTTTTACACTCAAGTACCATTTTTCCATTCTCTATTTTTCTTACCACGTTATTATCATCACTCAGATTCCAACCGCGGTCATTTTCTACAAAATGTTCCTCCACAAGTACCTTGCCAGACTGACCCGCTGATTTTGAAAAAAGAACCTGCAACTAACAAAAACATTAAAATGATGCTGTTTTTCATAAACCTTGTTTTGACTGTTAGAAATATAAATTTATGTAAATGTACTTACAAAAATGATGATTTTATTTCCATCATCAATACCGCAAATCACTGATTTTTCATTCGATATGCATTCGGAAAACCCTCCTGTCTTCCTTCTTTAACCCGGCAGTTGTTCCCGGATATTCATCCGGAACCGCAAATAAAACTCCATCTTAGATGGCTTTCAAAGGTATGAAGCTAAATGATTGAATCTTTTGTCCTCTTTTCCAAAATCGATCTACCGACAGCCAGGTACAATTCCAATTTATTACAGGCAAGATGAGTTTACGCAAAACTCCATTTTTTCCGGCATTAAATTATCTTTATAAAAAACTACAGGCATGGAAAATAACAGTAATGCAGAAGCACTGATCCGCGAGTTAAAGCCCAGGCATTCTAACACCGGCACTTCTATTTTCGCTGTCATGAGTGGTCTGGCGCAACAGCACAATGCCATCAACCTCTCGCAGGGTTTCCCCGATTTCCATATCGATGAGCGCCTGTCGTACCTGCTCGGCGAGGCCGCCCGCACGGGTCACAATCAGTATGCACCCATGCCCGGCCTGCCCGCCCTCAGGCAGGCAATATCCGCAGATTTCAAAAACCGCTACAACCTCGATATCGATGCCGATCACGAGATCACCATCACCCCCGGGGCCACACACGCTATTTATACAGCATTTGCAACCGTACTTCAACCCGGCGATGAGGTAATAGTGCTCGAGCCGGCATACGACAGCTACATACCTAACATAGAAATGAACGGTGCCATTGCAGTACCCGTATCCCTTATCGCCCCCGACTTCCGGGTCGACTGGAACAAAGTAAAAGATGCAATTACACCCCGCACCCGGGCTATTATCGTTAACACGCCGCACAACCCCGGCGGTGCCATCTGGAGAAAAAAAGACTGGGACTATCTCGCCGATCTGGTGCGCAATACAAAGATCATTGTCCTGTCCGACGAAGTGTATGAGCAGTTGGTCTTCGATGGCATGCACCACTACAGTGTGCTGCAGCATCCCGAGCTAAGGGAGCGTAGTTTTGCGCTGTACTCCTTTGGCAAAGTATTCAATAATACCGGTTGGAAGATCGGCTACTGCATAGCACCGCGGGCATACACCGAGGCGTTCAGGCGCCTGCACCAGTTCATCGCATTTTGTGTCAATACACCCGCACAGGTGGCACTGGCCCTGCACATGCCCCATCAGACAGCCATGCCCGTAAATACCCTGATGCAGTTAAAGCGCGATCATTTTCTGAACCTCATCAAAGAAGTACCGTTTACCATACACCAGCCCTCGCGTGGCAGTTACTTTCAGGTGGCAGGTTATGAGCGCATCAGCGATCTGCCCGATATGGAATTTGCAAAATGGCTCACCATAGAATATGGTGTGGCAACAATTCCTCTGAGTGCATTCTACAAAAACAAACAAGACGACAAACTAATTCGTTTTTGCTTTGCGAAAAAAGAAGAAACACTCGATGAAGCGGTAAAAAGGCTTAATGGATTATGCCCGATTAATTAGACAACAGCAGATCAATCCTTTACAAACCTCCTCACCACACTTCCATACGCACCTTTCACAGTAATATAGTATGATCCTGCTGGCAATGTGTTTACATCTGCTTTTGTTTGAGTAGCGTTAATCAATTGTTGCGAAATGACAACCTGCCCTACCGAATTGGAAATAGTTAATGAGGTGAACGTCCCATCATTCATTTTTATTGTCAGCACACCGGTCGCAGGATTTGGATAAATATTCAAAGAGCTCCCTTTTGTATCGGCAACGATTCCAAGCGTGCAATCGCTAATTCTTACGAAAACAGTGGTAGTGTCAGATAGATTCATACAGTCCGACACCTGTACTGTAAAAGTATCGGTACCAGAGTATCCAGCAGCAGGCGTATACGATAATCCGGAGGGCATGAGTGTGCCGCCAGTGACTATTGCAGAATACGATGATATCAGCGTTCCATGCATTGGCAAAGTAACTGCACTCCATGTTTCTGCCTGCCCGGTATCTGAATCTGATGCGGTCAATAACGTATCAATATTGTTAGTACTGGAATTTGCGCAAACAACTAAGTTTCCGGTATGTCCTCCGGCGAAAGCCGGGACATGGCTGGCAACTGCTATCCTGCGGATGCGCTGATTATTGCGGTCACTGAAATAAATATTTCCGCCACAACCTACCGCTATTCCTACCGGACCATTTAACTGTGCTGAGGTAGCTGTGCCTCCGTCTCCGCTAAAACCTGGAGGTGATATCCCTGCAATTGTTGAAATAATTCCGAAAGAATTAATTTCCCTTAAACGACTATTATTAAAATCAGCTATAAAAAGACTTCCGGTTCCATCCAACAATATCTGAGCTGGTCCAATTGCCGCACCGGTTGCCATGCCTCCGTCCCCACTGAATCCACTTGCGCCTGTACCTGCTATTGTTGTAATAATACCGGTCATATCAATTTTTCTGATTCGTCTATTGCCGCCATCAGATATATAAATATTTCCAATAGCGTCTACATCTATACCCTGAGGGAAATTCAATAACCCAGCAGTTGCTGGACTACCATCGCCACCAAAGCCGGCAACTCCGGTTCCGGCAACTGTTGTTATTACCCCTAATGTGTTAATCTTCCGTACCTTGTGATTGTTTTGATCGGCAAAAAGTATATTCCCTGCGCCATCAACACAAATACTCGTAGGGAAATTTAATTGCGCAGCGGTTGCATCGCCGCCATCGCCGCCAAGACCTATCGTTCCGGTACCTGCAATCGTTGTAATAATTCCTGATGGATCAATTTTTCTAATTCGATAGTTGTTTGCATCGGCTATAAAAATATTACCTGCTCCATCAACTGTAATATCATTTGGGCCCCACAATTTGGCCGCAGATGCTTGTCCGCCATCCCCGCTGTACCCCGCTATTCCGGTCCCTGCTATTGTGTATATTATACCCGAAGAATTTATTTTTCTGATACGTTCGTTGCTAGCGTCACAAATATATAAATTTCCGTAATTGTCCATGTGAATGCCCTGTGGGGCATGAAATTGCGCCGCAGTCGACTGCCCGCCATCCCCGCTAAATCCGATTATGCCATTTCCGGCAATTGTATTTATTATTTGGGCATTGCTATCCAAGATGCCGAAAGAAACAATAAAGGAAAAAAATAAGACAAATGAATATCTCAGTTTATACTTTTTTATTTTAGAATTCATATAAGCACAGATTATTTATTACAACGGTTTCATAAAAATAGCTAATTATTGCAATTAAATGTAAGCTGAAATTAATTTAGTTTACAACGATAGTTACATCTAAAGGCGCACTTCCACCATAACTCCACGAAGCACTGGACGAGCAACCCCCTGACAAAGTCAATGAACCACTACAGGATGCCGCCCCCAATAACCCGGTTACGCCGCATGAACAACCGGGATAATCAATTTGGCCACTCGTCCAGAACCAGTCTGATGGATAGGTACCACTCCAGGGCCTTAATAAAAAGCATGAAGTACCGCATACGGAAGCATATCCACCTGGTAAGGCGGTCCAGCCAATGGCCGGCGTTGCTGGACACGTACCTGTTCCTGCAGTGCAATAGGAAGTACTCGTTTCAAAATCGTAAGGATCGGTCCATGAATAGGTCACACCGGGCGGCACATCAAAAATAGCCTGTATAGTGCTACATGAGCCGCCGCCGCTGCCCATGTATACGGATTGAGCATACATAATCACATGATAAGTGCAGGTATTATTATTGGTTACACTGAGAGCGCCTGTTTGCGCCATTATTTCTTGCATAAATGCCAGGAGTACGAATAACAATATTATCTTTTTCATTGGTATATTTTTTAAAAAAGGTTAAGAAACTATAAATCAGCATAGAATTAATAAAAAAAAATCATTTTTAATACGTTTTTCAAATATTTAACATAATTTTAACTATAATTTTTTGCATTTTTTGATCCTTTTCTGCATTATTTGTCCCAATGGATCTTCTCAAAAAACTAAGGCTTAACACTGCAAAACCGCTGTGGCTCATCAATGCCCCTGCCGATTGTGCTGAGTACTTTACTGATTTTAAAGTCAGTAAAAAGCTGGGCAAAGAAAAACCCGTTCCGCAGCTGGCGTTGTTTACGCTCGATAGCAGTGAGCTGCATCACTACCTTTCAGTGGTTGCAGATCACATCGGCCACGAAACAGTCTTTTGGATACTCTACCCAAAAAAAAGCGGCGCCATTTCATCTGATCTTATCCAGATGAAACACTGGCAGATCGTAACCACATACGGTTACCGCGGCCAGACTTCGGTATCGCTCAATGATGATTGGTCGGGTATCAGGTTTACCAATGCACCACGCGCCAAACCATCGGACCGCGATGTGCCAATTACCGAACGCAAAACCGAAGGGATTGATTATGTGCAGCGTACTGTGCTCCTGCCCACTGATGCCCATGCAGCGCTGCGGCAGCATAAGGGGCTTTCTGAGTATTTCTATGCACAGTCTTTTACCTGCAAAAAAGAATATGCCATCTCCATCATCGATGCCAAAAAACCCGAAACCAGAGCAAAGCGTATTGAAAAAATGATTGAAATGCTGCTGCCTAAAATGCACGCAAAACAACTAAAGAAAAAATAGTAAACGGTTCAGAAACAAAGATTGCCCGCATGCCTCCTGCCGCATAAAAAAAGCGGCTGGAGTAAATCCAACCGCTCAATTATTTTATTACCAGACCGCTAAGCCATCTTTTCCAAACAAGGGAAAAGCCCCTTTAGGGGTTGGGGTTTAGGGGGTTGGGCTTACGCCTTCAATGTCAGATGCGAAAAATTAGGTGCTTCGGTGTTATGTATTGAGTTGTAAGTAGGTATAATGTAGCGCGCGCTGTAGTCGTTGTCCGAAATAAATTTCACAACATAATCTACTGCAAATGCCGGATCATTTTTCTTACCTACCAGCAAATACTCCAAGTAGAACAGTGATATGCCCGAATCAAATGAACCACCGTTATCCTTGCCTATCCACTTTTCAGCAAATGCGACAATGTCCATTTTGTTGTCGGTCAGGCGGTCGTGCAGTTGCTTCAGGCTGTACACCTTCAGGAAGCGCAGGCGCTCTACATCACCTTCGATATCAATATCTGAGTTGATCTTTGCACCGGCACGCTCAGCGATCATTTGGTCTATTTCTTTCAGTATTTTGCTGTTCATTACATAGTCTCTGAGTGTTACATCGGTCATCTGTGCGTTCTCATCAACCGGCGCTGCTATTGTAGCCTTTGCTTCTTCGTTTACTACAGGTGCCGCCTTTTCCTCACGGATAATATCTGGTATCTTCTGGAAGATACCACTGCCGTTTACATTGGTATTGCTTATGTCAGGTACAGATGTTATCTGTGGTATCGATTCGGTTATAATTCTTTCTGCCACAGGTACTACCAGTTCAGGCAATGGAGCAGCCTTAGGTGCTTCTACCACTGGTGCCGGCGGAATTACTGATTCTATTATAATTTCGGGTTTTGGCGCTGGTGGTACAGGAACAGTAATGTTGCTCTTGATTTCCGTGTGGTTAATGCTCTCAGCGAGCTCTTTTAACCCACCCAGGTTAATACCCGATGCACCAGCACTGATAACTGATTCTACGCTTGGTACAGTTATCGGTTTTGGTGCTATGCCCATTGCTGCTGCTGGTGCCTGAGGTTGCTGCGGTACTGGCGCAATAACTGGTTCTTCCACTTTTATTGCTGCCGGCATAGCAGGTATCTCAGCTATGGGCTGGTAGTAATTTACCGGTTGTGCAGTTTCAACTTTAATTGGTTGTACCGTAGCTGGTGGCACTTCCATATGCGGCACCTGTGCTACAGGGGCTGGTGGTGGTGCAACTTCAACCTTTATTTGTGGCACCGGAGGCGGAGGCGTTTGAACCACAGGAATCTGAGCCACTGGTTGTGGTGCTGGTTCCACCTTTATTTCCGGTATTACAGGTACCTGCATTACAGGCATTACTGGTTCGGGCATTTTTACTTCCGGTGCTACCACTTTAGGTGCTTCAGATACCGGTGGAGCAAAAGTTACTGCAGGTTGAGGTGGTGCTGCTGGTGTTTCTTTTGATACAGCATTCAGAAAATCTGCAAAAGTTGTTGCTTCTTTTTCTACCACTGGTTGTACAGCTGCTACTGCGGGTTGCACAGCTGCTGCTGCGGGTTGCACAGTCGCAGGTGCTGCTGCATTCTTCTTGTTGCTTAGTTTTTGTCCAAGCTCAGTGCGTATTTTCAGGAATTCAATATCTGCCATTTCCAGAAGTGCACCTACCCTGTAAAAATCTCTTTTTGCTTCGTCAGGTACAAAATTGGTATCGTATCCAAGTTCCTTTTCAATACCAGACCACGCATCCTGTAGCATGGAGCAGATCTGAACTTCGAATTTCTTGTTGCCTGATCTTTTGTATTCAGTTTGCTGCTGACGGTCTTTGGTAAGCGTTGCAGTATAATTTATATTCTTATATGCGAAGGTTTCTATGCGTATTTTCTTTTTGTCTACTGATCTTTCAATATCAACATCAAACTCATCATGCAGCACATGCGATATTTTGTTTACCGTATCTTCAAAATAGGTAATAATGCGAATCACCGGCATATCGCCGTCTTCAGCTCCCTCAGCGGTGTGGTGTTCCACCCCCGATTCGATCCTGTAATACGGGATTTCATTCTGAATAATTATTTCCCTTATAAGGTCTTCAACCTTTATAGCAAATAAATTATTTGTAACTATACCTGAAGGATGACTTTTGTAATGCATAACCTTTTACTTTAATCTACAATAATACGGTTTTTTTAGTTATCCACATTTCCACAAAATCTATTAACAGTTGTTTTACAAGCACTTAACTGGTCATTATTAATGCGAATTGTTATAATATATAATCAGAACATGAAATTTACAATAATCATGCCAATCAATACTATTGAGGCTAAAACCGCAACTGCTCCATTACCGGTAAATACTTACAATCATTGCTGGCTGCCCGTTTCAGCGATTGGTGCAGGTTTCCAGAAATTTTTCCATTCCAGCGGCGTCAGCGCATCGGCTGCATCAAAATTTCCAATTTTTGTACGTCTAAGCTCTTGCAGGTACGCCCCGCAGCCCAGCAGATCACCAATATCATGTGCAATAGACCTGATATAGGTACCTGTGCTACACATCACCCTGAAATGCACTTCCGGAAGCCTAATAGCCGTAATCTCAAATTCGCCTATGGTTATTGGTCTGGCATCCATTACCACCTCCTTGCCGGCTCGTGCCAGGTCGTAAGAGCGTTTTCCGTCTTTTTTTATGGCCGAATGTGCTGGTGGCACCTGCATTATATCTCCGGTGAGTTTTAATGCCGCCTCGTGTATCTGGGCATCCGTAATGTGTTCAAATGGCTTAAAGTCCATAGGCTCACTCTCCAGATCGTAGGTAGCAGTTTCAGCGCCCAGATGGAAAATGCCCGTATATTCTTTTGGCAATTGTTGGTATCCCGAAATTTGTTTCGTCATTTCTCCGGTGCAGCAGATCAGCAAGCCAGTGGCCAGCG
Organism: uncultured Bacteroidota bacterium; assembly: GCA_903829015.1. Taxonomy (GTDB): domain Bacteria; phylum Bacteroidota; class Bacteroidia; order Chitinophagales; family Chitinophagaceae; genus Nemorincola. The sequence goes on along the minus strand of CAIKOJ010000051.1, from coordinate 14,027 downwards.
GATCAAGGGTGCCGCAATGGCCAATTTTGGCTCTAAGTGATATCTTAATACTATTCACTGCATCAAAGGAAGTCCACTTATAGGGTTTATCTACGAGTATCACTCCTCCTTTCTTCAGTTCGGCTGCGGTTGGTCTGTTTTGCATTACTGCAAAGGTATGCTGATTTTACTGACAGGCGGAAACAGAGCATAAACACTATTTTTGTAATAGACTTCTGTTATCGCCCTTTCGAAAATACTTTACTTTTACCTTAAATTATACCTATGCCTGACGTTCCATTAATTCAAACAGAAAAGCACTACAAATATCTTGATTCGGCAAGAGGCATTGCTGCATTGATGGTTTTTGTGAGCCATTATACCGGTTATGTTTACAATTTTAAAAATCCTAAAAATATCGGAGTCTTTTGCATCCTTTTTAATGGCAACGATGCTGTATCTTTTTTCTTTGTACTCAGTGGGTTTGTGCTGTCTTTTAAATACATCGTCGGAAACAAACCGCTTGACCTCAGAAAATTTTACGTAAGCCGATTTTTCAGATTATTCCCTCCCTATTTTATTATAGTCACGGCTTCTGCGCTATGGATATTCCAGGGTCGCATCACGATGCAGGTGCTTAAGGATCTTTTTGTTTTTAATAAATTTGAATTCTGGCAGGAGGCAATATTGTTTAGATACAACAATAAATTTTGGTGCCCGGGCTGGACACTGACCATAGAAATGATGTGCTCATTTCTAATTCCTTTTTTTGTTGCATTAGCGTTAAAAAATAAACGATTCATTAACTACTTTCTGTTTACAATTCTGATACTTGGCAGTTCCATCATCTTCAGTTTCCACTTCTTGCTTGGCATACTGGTATGTTGTCATTATTCAATGATCACTAGCGATGAGTTTAAAAAAACAAAATGGCACAAATACCGCTATTTGATATTGGCTGCTGCTATAGTGCTGTTTTCTTTACGACAGATCAACCGCATTTCCGAACTTGGATCCACACTGATTTATCTAATGACTTTTACGTGCATAGACTACTTTGTACTTTCAGCCATTGGCTCATTCATTTTTCTGGTTGCTATTCTCCGTAGTAAAACAGCGCAAAGAATACTTGAAAATAAATTACTTGTGTTTTTGGGTAAGATCTCTTACGCAGTTTATCTGGTTCATTTACTTGTTATCGGTATAACTGTGAAATTTATTGGTGGTCCGCTGGATAGACCCTTTAGTGTACGGTATCTGATTTTGTTTACGGTTGTTTGTTTTACCTCTGTTTTTATCACTTCCACACTTTTTTATTATCTGATAGAACGCCCGTTCATTAGCATTGGCAAGCGTATATCAGCAAGGATGAAACCTTCATTGATCATACAACGGGATGTATAGTTAATAATGACTGTACCATAGCAACATCCTATTCTGCAATCAACTTATCAGCCTAACTTTGCACCATGGCATATAAATCGTTGCGGGCATTTATTGAGGCACTGGAGCAGGCAGGAGAACTAGTAAGGATCAAGACCTTTGTAGATCCGGTGCTGGAAATTGCTGAGATCACTGACCGGGTATCCAAAACCCCGGATAGGAATAAAGCATTGCTATTTGAAAATACTGGTACCGGATTCCCACTGCTTATCAACTCTATGGGTAGCGAGCGGCGCATGTGCATTGCACTTGGAATCGAAAAACTGGATGATGCCACCAGCGATATAGAAGCATTGTTCAAGAAAATGTCGGCACCTAAAACCAGCATTCTTGAAAAGCTGTCTATGCTACCGCAGCTTGGCAAGTTTGCATCATGGATGCCGAAAGTAATTAATGGCCGTGGTGCTTGCCAGGAGGTGGTAATGGCAAAGCCGGATTTGAGTAAAATACCTATTCTTAAATGCTGGCCACAGGATGGGGGCCGGTTCATAACGTTGCCTGCCATTCATACAAAAGAGCCCAATAACGGTATTCGCAATATTGGCATGTACCGTATGCAGGTGTTTGACGAAACAATGACGGCAATGCATTGGCATAAGCATAAAGTTTCGGCAAGGCACTACAACGAATATAAAAAACTGGGCAAGCTTATGCCTGTAGCAGTAGCTCTTGGCGGCGATCCGGTGTATACATACGCAGCTACAGCACCACTGCCTGAAAATGTTGATGAGTATATGCTGGCTGGTTTTCTGCGGAAGAAAAAAGTAGAACTTGTTCGTTGCATCACTCAACCAGACATTGAAGTGCCGGCCGATGCCGACATCATAATTGAAGGTTATGTGGACCCTGCTGAAGAGTTGATATGGGAGGGCCCGTTTGGAGACCATACCGGCTATTATTCTTTACCCGATTTTTACCCCAGGTTTCATGTAACTGCCATTACCCACCGCAAGGATGCAATATATCCCGCAACAATAGTAGGCATCCCTCCGCAAGAAGATGCCTGGTTGGGCAAGGCCACTGAGCGAATATTCCTCACACCCATAAAAATGATGATGGTACCTGAGATCACAGATATGAATATGCCGGTAGAAGGTGTGTTTCATAATCTGGTGATCACCACCATCAACAAAGAATATGCCGGCCAGGGACAAAAAGTAATGAACGCCATGTGGGGGGCAGGGCAAATGATGTTTAACAAGATACTGGTGCTGTCTGACGGGCAGGCAACCAGTGGCATTGCTATAGACGATTATAAAAACCTGGCTCATTATGTGCTGAGTAATCTAAATCCCGTAACCGACATTTACTTTAGCCAGGGCCCCATGGATGTACTTGATCATAGCTGCTCAAAACTCGGTTTTGGTGGAAAGCTGTGTATCGATGGCACAAGGAAAACCGAAGAAGAGATAACAACGCCATTAGTGCCATTCAAACTTAACCCGGGATTCTCGAAATCTGCAATGATGTCTTCCCTACCTGAGATCACAGGTATTAACGAGCGAATGGCAAAGGAATGGGACATTCCGGTGCTGTTCGTGGCTGTGAAGAAAGACAGGCTCAATCATGTAAGGGATGTACATGAGACCATTTGTAAAGAGCCGACCCTAAGTAATATAAAGATAATATGCTATGTAGAGCATACTGTTAGTGCCGATGATATAGCCGATGTGCTCTGGCGGTTCTGCAACAATCTGGATCCAAAAAGAGATCATTTTTACGCAGGTGCACAACACCAGATACTGGGACTAGATGGAACACGCAAAACAAAAAAACTAGATGGATTCGAACGGCCGTGGCCTAACATCCTTGCTTCTGACGACGACACTATTGCCATAGTAGATAAAAAATGGGCTGATCTGGGGCTCGGGCCAATAATAAATTCGCCATCTTTACGGTATAAGACCCAACTATATGGGGGGGGTGCATCTGTCTATGATAATGATTAGTGCATTTTTATTGTAAATTTGTATAACTTTATAAAAAATAATTCAATGAAACGTTTATTATTTGCTTTTTTCTTACTGACAGCAACCGGCACATTTACATTTACACAGAAGGCAGCAGCACAAACTACCGTTACACTTGCTACGTTTACTGCCAAAGTGAACCAACTCGATGCATACATTGCCGCTTCTAATATGACTGCTGCAACTACAACATGGGGAGAAATACATACTATGATGCTGAGCGTATTAAAAACCAGCAAAGAGAGCATTCACCATGCAACCAGCCCGGCTGATAAGACCGCTCACGAAACGATATTGCAAAACCAACAGACCATTTATTTTGTGATCTGGGATCTTAAAAATAATCTGGTAACCAATCGCGCTCCTCTGCACACGAAACTTGGTGAATTTGGTGCAACCATCTATTAATTTCCTTTTGGTTTGAAATATTAAAAAGCCCCGTACCGGGGCTTTTTACATTTTGCCTCATTCTCCACATTTTTACTACTTTTACTGCTCAACTAGAAACTGTGAAAGCTATTATTCCGGTTGCAGGAGCGGGTACCAAACTCCGCCCACTGACGTACACACAACCAAAGGCCTTAATACCGATTGCCGGCAAAACCATTCTCGGGGTTATAATTGATCAGTTGCTCGAAGCCGGGGTAGATGAATTTATTTTCGTGATAGGATACCTGGGTGAAAAAATTCAGCGCTATGTTGATAAGGCATACCCAAATCTGAAGCATACTATTGTTACCCAAAACGACAGGCGGGGTACCGGACACGCAATCTGGCTGACACGTGATGCCGTAAAAGACGACGAAGTAATGATAGTGCTGGGTGATACGGTGTGTGATTACAATGTGAAAGAAATTCTTAACAGCTCAGTATCGCAGATAGGTGTGCGTAAGGTTGATGACCCTCGCAGTTTTGGCGTAGCCGAGCTCAACGAGAAAGATATGGTGATGCGGATGGTGGAGAAACCACTGATACCCAAAAGCAATATGGCCATGGTAGGTATTTACTACATCAAGGAAACCGGGGCCATGTTTGCATCACTCGACAAACACTTGAACAACACTGCTGACGAGAACGGTGAGTACCACCTAACCAATGCACTACAGCATATGGTTGAGGACGGTATCCCTTTTCATGGTTTCAGGGTTACCAACTGGTTTGATTGTGGAAAGAAGGAAACACTTCTATCCACGAATGCAACATTGCTGCGCCAGATGGAAGATGAGCACCCCGAAAAAGTGCTAGTGCAATCTTTTGATAATACAGTAATTATCCATCCGGTGAGTATAGCGGAGGGCTGCACTATTAGCAACTGCATTATCGGACCCAACGTAACCATTGGGGAATTTACCAAAATAGAATCATCCATTATTAAAGACTCCATTATAGGCTCGTATGCCGAGTTGCAACAGGTAGTTCTTAACTCATCTATCATAGGCAACGATGCTTTTATTCGAGGCCTAAGTCAAAGCCTGAATATTGGTGACAATACTGAGATAGATCTGGGGTAAATTATTTGCAATTTTTATTCTGCCCATTAGCGGTGCCATCTTTTTACTTTTATTTACTTTAGCATATGCCTGAAAAGAAACTATTCCTGCTCGATGCATTTGCGCTGATTTTCCGTGCTTACTATGCATTGATCCGCAATCCGCGTGTAACCAGCAAGGGAAGAAACACCAATGCTCAGTTCGGTTTTACGACTACCTTACTTGACCTGCTCAATAAAGAAAAGCCGACTCACCTTGCTGTGGTGTTCGACACTTCGGCTCCAACAGAACGCCATACCGATTTCCCCGAATACAAAGCCGGTCGACAGGAAACTCCTGAAGATCTTTCGGCCGCAGTACCTGATATTAAGAAGATCATTCGGGGTTTCAATCTGCCCTGCCTGGAACTGGATGGTTTTGAAGCAGATGATATCATTGGCTCCTTAGCTCTTGAGGCTGCCGACCTGGGGTACACAGTATATATGGTTACCCCGGATAAAGATTACGGTCAGGTAGTACGCGAAAAAGTATTCATCTACAAGCCAGCATCCGGTTTCAGCAATCTGGAAATAATGGGCGAGAAAGAGGTGTGCGCCAAGTGGGGTATCAAACGTGTTGATCAGGTAATAGATATGCTGGGGCTGATGGGAGATGCGGTGGACAACATACCGGGCATACCGGGGGTAGGAGAAAAAACCGCCGCCAAATTGCTGGCTGAGTACGATACGCTGGAAAATATCCTTGCCAATGCCGACAGTATTAAAGGTGCTATGGGCGAGAAGATCAGAAAAGGGAAAGACCTGGCAATCATGTCGAAAAAGCTGGCTACCATCATCACCAATGTACCGGTACCATTTCACGATGAGGATTTCAGGGTAAAGGAAAAGAATGTAGAGGCACTGACGGAAATTTTCAATGAGCTGGAATTCAAAACACTGAGCAAAAGAGTTTTAGGCAGCGGACCCGCAGCGCCCGTTAACACAGACCTTTTTGGTAACGAGGTGCAGCAGAAAAGAGGAGCAACAATTGCAACCCTTCCACCGGTGGCACCACCCGTTGCTGACCCTACTTCAATTGAGGAGAATGAGGATTTACCTTCTAATCTGACCAACATTACGCAGGTACCACACACTTATACGTTGGTCACTACCGACGAAGAAATAGCTAAGCTGGTTAACAAACTCAACGGACATAAGACTATCTCGTTTGATACTGAGACAACAGATATAGATCCAAATCTGGCTGAACTGGTTGGTATGAGTTTCAGTTATGAAAAAGGAACCGGGTACTTTGTATCAGTATCTGCACAACAGGACGAGGTTAAAAAGATACTGGAGCAGTTTCGCCCGCTGTTTGAAAATCCTGATATCCTATGGGTGGGGCAGAATATTAAGTATGACATGATCATGCTGAAATGGTATGGCTTTGCTCTTGCAGGAAACATTTATGACACCATGCTTGCCAACTATGTGATTGACCCCGATGGCAAGCGGAGTATGGACATGCTGAGTATGAAATACCTTAGCTATGAGCCGGTATCAATTGAAACGCTGATAGGCAAGAAGGGCAAGGGGCAAATGACCATGAGAGATGCGCCTATTGAAGAGGTGAAAGAATATGCTGCAGAAGATGCTGACGTAACGCTACAGTTAAAAAATGCTTTTGATCCCTTACTGGCAGAGCGCGATGTGCAAACTGTTTTTCAAACAGTTGAGAATCCTTTGGTACCGGTACTGGTTGATATGGAGTATGAAGGTGTAGGGCTGGATGTAAATTTCCTGCGAGAATACTCAAAAGAACTGGAGAAAGACATTCGCCAGTCTGAGGAAAATATTTTCAGGCATGCCGGAGTTAATTTCAATATCGGTTCACCCAAACAGTTGGGTGAAGTGCTGTTTGACATCATGAAAATTGATGCCGGACAGAAAAAAACAAAAACCGGACAATATGCAACCGGTGAGGATATATTGCAAAAGCTGCGTCATAAACATCAGATAGTTGAGGATATACTTGCCTACCGCGAGCTGACCAAGCTGAAAAGCACTTACGTGGATTCTTTGCCTGATCTTATCAATCCTAAAACAGGGCGACTGCACACTAGCTACAATCAGGCAGTAGCAGTAACGGGCAGGCTCAGCAGCAACAACCCCAATCTGCAAAACATTCCAATCAGAACTGAGCGTGGGCGTGAAATAAGGAGAGCATTTATTTCCAGAGACTCAAATCACCATATCATTTCTGCCGACTACTCACAGATAGAATTACGTATTGTTGCTGCCATCAGCGGCGATGAGGCCATGATCCAGGCTTTCAAAGACCGGAAAGATATTCATACTGCAACAGCGGCTAAAGTTTATGGTGTAGAAGAAAGCGCAGTTACAAAGGATATGAGACGCGCCGCTAAAGCTGTCAACTTCGGGATCATATACGGACAATCTGCTTTCGGCCTGGCCGAGAATATAGGGGTAAGCCGCACTGAGGCAAAAACAATTATTGATAACTACTTCATCCAATATCCGTCCATAAAAAAATACATGGACAACTCCATCAATTTTGCGAAGGAGCATGGCTATGTGCAAACTATTATGGGCCGTAAGCGTTGGCTGAAAGACATCTATTCAGCAAACTTTACGGTAAGGGGATATGCAGAGCGAAACGCCATCAACATGCCCATACAAGGTACTGCCGCAGATATGATCAAACTAGCGATGATTGCTGTTCACAAGGAATTGAAATCTCAGAAACTACAGACCAAAATGATCCTGCAGGTGCATGACGAACTTGTTTTTGACGTGCCTAAGGGTGAAGAAAATGAAGTGCGTGATCTGGTGAAAAACTGTATGCAAAATGCAATGAAGCTGCCATTCGATGTACCTGCGGACGTAGAAACCGGTATGGGCAGCAACTGGCTGGAAGCACATTAATAATAGCTGACGCAATAGCAATTTTAACTGACATTATATAAAAGACGAAGCCCCTCAAAAAGGGGCTTCATCTTTTATGTTGTTTATTCTGTGATCTTATTGCTCGATCACAAAATGGAATACTGAATTCTGTGTATTCGAACGAACGTTCAGAATGTACATTCCGTTAGCAGGATTATTGTTCAGGCGAACAGATTCATCTATTGAACCGTTTCTGCTTGAAGCCTTTCCGCTGTAAATAACCTGACCAAGCATATTCACAACTTCAAGAGTTACATCTTCGTCAATTGTTGTTCCTAATGTTCCTTTCACATTGAACGTACCCTTGTTCGGGTTAGGTATCAACATCAACTGGCTGTTAACTGCAGTTACAGGTGTAACGCCTTCAGTGTGCAGCGTAATGATCATAGACTTAGTAGTAGTATTTCCACCGCAATTACCGCTTGCAGTAACCATACATGCAACAGAATCCTTGTTAAAGAACTCATAATGGGTAAATGACTGGTTTGTTGCACCAGCTATTGGGTGACCATTTATTATCCACTGGAAGGTTGGATTAGTACCACCATTGGTAACTTCAGCCCTCATTGAATCGATGTGCCATACACCAACATCGTTACCTGGGAATGCGCGAAGCACTACGTTAGGAGTATAGATGGTATCGTGCGCTACAACTGCAGTTCCAAACATGTTGTTAGCACACCAGATAATTGAACTTGTACCAATTACGGTATAAGTACCAACGATATCTTTCACACCAAAATCAAGCGCACCACCGGTTGCAGCAAGGCTACCCGAGAATGTGCTGCCATTCCAAAGGTTGTAAATGATACCTGGCTCAGAACCATCCAAACCAATATGTACACCAACACCTCCTGGGCAGAATTTACCACCACCGGTTACGTTCTGGATTGTTGGTAATGGTACGATGCTCACCACTGCAGAACCCAGCATATTGTTGGTACAGAAAGGTGCAGCAGTTGTATCAGTAGCAGTTATGTTATAGCTGCCGGCAACGTTTTGTAAACCGAAGTCAACTACAGATCCTGTTCCAGCCACTACGCGACCAATCATGGTTGTTCCTCTCCATAACTGATAATTTACGCCTGTATTTGAATTAGGAAGGTAAACATGCACACCAGAATCTGTTGCGCAGAAATAACCAGGATACAATACGCGCTCACCTGTTACACTTGCAGGATAAGCTGTAGGCAATGCTTTGATAGTAACTGTTGCACTACCTGCCATTGTATCAGAACAACCGGTTGTTGCGTTTGTTGCTACTGCCATATAAGTACCAGCAGTTGTCACTAAACCAAAATCGAGAGCAGAACCTGCACCGCTTACACTGCTGCCTAATGGAGAAACACCATTAAACAAGCGGTAGTTGATGCCAGAATTACCCAGACTTAAGTTAACATGAACACCTGAACCACCGGCACAGTAAATACCACCACCGGTAACTGTATTTACAGGAGGTAATGGATTAATGATAACAGAAACGTTACCGTTCATTGAGCCAACACATCCGTACAAAGTATTAGTAGCTATAACTGTATAAACTCCGGCAGCAGTCTGCAAACCGAAATTCATAGCAGTGCCAGAACCAGACAAAGTAGAACCTGTTGGAATACCATCTAACATCAACGTGTAGTCATAACCAATTTCAGAACCTGAAGTTCCTACGTTTACACCATTACCGCCGGCGCAATAGCTGCCACCACCGATTACGTTATATGCGATTGGCTGAATTTTTGTTACCGTTGTGCTTCCGCCCATATACCTTGAACAGCCAGTTAACTGATCTGTTGCTTTAATTACATAAGTACCTGCAGTATCAGGGCCAAAATGAAGAGTGTCGCCTGTACCAGACTGTAAAGCACCAACTGGTGTTAAACCACGGTATAACTGGTAATCAAAACCAATATCTGTTGGCACTAAATAAACATCGATTCCCGGATCGTAAGAGCAATATGAACCGCCAGCCGACATTGGGTAAACATTAGGCAATGGATTAACAAAGATATCTGCACTACCATTCATTGTGTTGCTACAGCCAGTTAATGGATTAGTAGCAACAACAGTATAATTACCTGAAGCTGTTCTCAAACCGAAGTTAAGTACACCACCTGAACCTGACATTGCAGTTCCTGAAGGCGAACCGTTTGTCAACTGGTAGCGGATGCCTGCAGTTGAACCATCAAGGCCAATTGCACGACCAGTTCCACCAGAGCAATATTCTCCGCCACCTGTTACGTTGTACGCGATAGGTAATGAATTAACTACTACAGTAGCGCTGCCTGCCATAACTTTTGTACAAGCAGTTGGTAATACAGCATCAGTTGCTACTACAGTATAAACACCAGGTAAAGTTTGCAAACCGAAAGAAATTGCAGAACCTGTACCAGCAACAGTTGTTCCAGGAATGATGAAACCACCCAGATACAGATCATAATTAGTACCGACGCTTGAACCACTGAGGTTTACATTTACACCAATACCACCCATACAATAGTTTCCACCGCCGGTAACTGCATAAACAGTTGGTAACGGATTAACACCAACCACTGCGCTGCCCATAAGATTTGTCATACAAGAAGTAAGCACATCTTTTGCAACGATTGTGTAAGTTCCGGCAATGGTAAAGTTGCCAAAATTAAGAGGAGATCCGGTTCCGGCAACAGGCAACCCAATTGCAGTTATACCGCGGTATAGCTGATATGTAATACCAAGATCAGAAGCATCTGTTCCTATTGCAACACCTGCACCGCCTGTACAATAGTTACCACCGCCAGTTACACCATATGCAACCGGAGGTGTGTTGATAGTAATGTTTGCACTTCCGGTCATATTATTTACACAACCAGTAGCAAGGTTAGTTGCTGTTACTGTGTAGAAACCTGGAGCCATACGTGCACCAAAATCAAGGCTAGTACCCGAACCATCAGCAGAATCTATAATGACACCGCCATACCACAGGTAATACCTGATTCCAATACTAGAATAAACAAGTCCTACATGCAATCCTGCGCCACCAGCACAATATTGACCACCACCTGTTACATTGTATGCTGCAGGTAATGGATTAATTACAATATTAACTGAGCCCAGCATATTGTTAGTACAACCTGTCATAGGATCTGTTGCCTTAGCAGTATATGCACCAGGAGCTGTGAACAAACCAAAGTTCAATGCGGTTCCTGTTCCTGTCAGTAATCCACCTAAAACCGGAACACCACCTAAGTATAATTGATAATCAACGCCTGGATCTGAACCAGAAAGCATAATATTCTGACCAGAACCACCGGCGCAATAACTACCTCCGTTTGTTACAGACAAACCATAAGCACTAGGCAATGGGTTGATAGTGATCACAGCGTTGTTGACCATCAAATCAGTACAACCAGTTGCAATAACAATACCAACAACTGTATAAGTACCTGGTGTAGTAAACGAACCAAATGAGATACCAGCGCCTGTACCGTTTACAAGTGGGCCAACTGGTATAGCACCATTATATAACTGATATTTTGAACCCAGATCTGAACCGTCCAAACCGATTGGCAAACCTGCACCACCGAAGCAAATATTTCCGCCGCCGGTTACGTTATGAGGTAATGGCAATGGATTAATTGAAACTACAACAGAACCCGTCATAGTGCTTGTACAGCCTGTAAGTGGGTTAAATGCAGTAACAGTATAAGTACCAGGACCAGTCTGTGCACCAAAGTCTAAACCGGAATTTGAACCATTAAGTGCAACTCCTATTGGAGTTGATCCGTTGTATAACTGATAAAGAACACCTGAATTCGAATAAGAAATACCTACGTGTACACCGCCTGAACCCTGGCAGTAGCTACCACCACCGGTTACAGTGTAAGCGATTGGTAATGGATTTACTACTACAGAAATGCTATTTGAACAGCCTGTAGGTAAAGCATACGTAATTGTTGTTGTACCAGGTGCAACACCCGAAACAATACCTGAGCCAGCACCAACAGTTGCAACACCTGTTGCACTGCTTGTCCATGTACCGCCACCGGTGTTAGTTAATGTAGTGTTGCCACCAACACATACGCTTGGTGTACCACCAATTGCACCTGCTGCTGCAAACACCGTAAATGGTGCAAAAGATTTACAACCAGTTGATCCGATTGTATAAGTCATGTTCAGCGTTCCTGCAGTGATACCGGTAACAATACCTGTACCTAAACCCACAGTAGCCAAAGTAGTATTACCACTTGTCCAGGTACCACCTGGAGTTGCGTCTGTTAAAACTGCTGTCTGTAAAGCACAAACTGAAGTTGCACCACCAGGTATTGCAGGATTAGGATTAAATCCTACAACCGCAGTGCCTGTCATATTTTTAGAGCAGCCTGTAGCAACATTAGTACCTACAATAGTATATGTACCGGTTGCTGTCATCAAACCAAAATTGAGCGCGCTGCCAGTACCTGATAATGATGATACCGGAGTGCCACCAAGGAATAATTGATAATTAACACCAACTGTTGAACCACTTAAACCAACTGCGACACCTGAACCACCAGTACAATAGTTACCTCCACCAGTTACAGTGTATGGAACAGGCAAAGGATTCACCAATAAAGAAGTTGTAATAGAACAAGTAGTTGGAAGCGTATAAGTAATTGTTACAGAAGCAGGCGTGCCTCCAGATGCAACACCTGTTGCAACACCTGAACTAGCTCCGATCGTTGCAATAGATGGATTAGCACTTGTCCATGTACCACCTGCTGCAGCATCTGTTAATGTAGTTGTTGCACCACCCTCACAAACTGTCAGTGTACCACCGATAGTTGCAGGGTTTGGATTAACTGTAATAGTATAAGTAGAAACTGCAGTACCACATGCAGTAGAAGCATTATAAGTAATTGATGCCAAACCGGCAGCAATTGCGTTTACAACACCAGAAGAAGAACCTATTGAAGCAATAAGTGGAGCACTGCTGCTCCAAACACCACCAGCAGGACCTGCCTGTGTAAGTGTAGAAGTACCTCCTGGACATAATGCTGCAGTGCCAGAAATAGCACCACCAACCGGAACAGGGCATATGATAACATATCCATTACCTGTATTATAGCCACCCGTCAAAACTGCACCCGAAACACCGGCACCACCAGCATACGATGAACCACCTGCACCACTTCCGCCATATGAACCACCGCCGCCATAATAGCCGCCGCCGCCGCCGCCGCCCCAGAAGCTGTTTGACGCATTTCCTCCGGCACCCAGACTACCAGCAACTGCACCTGGACTGCCAGCAGCACCACCTGCGGTTTGAGTACCACCACTACCACACTGGGTACTGGCACCGCCACAGTAGTTACCGTTTACACCGGTAAGACCACCTGCATCGCCACCATCTTCACCACAAGCATAACCGCTGCCGCCGCCGCCGCCGCCAACCATCTTGCGGCTGTTAAGATCACCGGCAATTGTACGAATATCCGTACCTCCACCCGCACCGGCACCGCCACACTGGCCTGCGCTGCTTGAGCCGGTGCCGCCGTTTTCTCCGCCACCACTACTTAAACCAGCTGCACCGCCTGAACCGCAAGAACTTGCTCCTGGCTGCTGACCAATATAGATATACAACACCTGACCAGGAGTTACTGCCAGAAAGCCAGTAACCCTACCACCCTTACCCCCAATCTTAGCGGGGCTGGTGAAATTGCCTCCCTGAGCACCTGCCAGGTCTATGTTCAGTGACGTTACGCCTGCAGGCACAGTGTATGTTTGCACAGAGCCTGTATAACTAAACGTGATAGGTTGCGCGAACGCACTTAGTTGCAGACCCAAAATAATTGCAATTGGGAGCACTAATTTTAAAAGGTAAAATCGTTTCATACTGTTAATTTTTTGGTGGTACAAAAGTTAAAAAAAATTCTAGAATTCACATAGTTACTAACAATGTTCACAACTATTTTTTTGTTTTTCAAAAAAATGGTTATGCAAAATATGAGAGTTTTGCCTGAAAACAAAATTATTTAGCCACTAAGGTAAAAATAAATTTCGAGTAAAAGAAATAATTAATAACTAAAAAAATATTTCTCCTTATGTTAGGGAAATTTTAATCCTGTTTAGCCTACTCAACCAATTGTTATAAAATAAATAAATATTCGTAGGGGCAAGATTGATCACAAATATTTTATTGTGTTAGATGATTGCCTTTTCCATTGCGTAGTGAGGAATACCTACTT
>CAIKOJ010000050.1 GCA_903829015.1 uncultured Bacteroidota bacterium | reverse complement strand
TATTCAGTAGTAGAATTCGGTCAGAACAAGACAGCTCGTGCAGCAGCAAAAGTATGGGCTAAACTAAAAGGTGTAGATAATAATAGGTCTATTGAGCACACCTGGAACTCAGGCGACAATATATTCCCAGTAAGAGTGGAAAAACGCCCTTATCAGTTTCTTTATAAAGAAGATAATGGCTTTAATCTGATGGATGTAAGCTCTTATGAACAGATTTTAGTAAATGAAAATCTAATTGAGCACCCCGAACTTTTCAAGGATGGTCAGGAGTGTTTTGTAGTAATTAATACCGAAACCGAAACCCCAATGGGCGTGGAACTGCCTCCACACGTTGTGCTGAAAGTTACTTACTCTGAGCCCGGTGTTAAGGGTGATACTGCAACAAGAGCAATGAAACCAGCTACCTTGGAAACAGGTGCAACCATTCAGGTTCCTTTGTTTGTAGATGAGGGCGAACTGATTAAAGTTGATTCGAAGACAGGCGCATATATTGAAAGAGTAAAGGGATAATTTAATTAAAGCACCTGTTGAAATAAGCTATTAAAATAGTTGATTTTCAACAACATGCGTTAATTTTAATTTTCCGGATTTTTAAATTTTCATTTCCGAATTTAAATTATTTTTCATGGAATACAAACAAATACAGGAGCTGATAAAGACCATAAATAAATCTAATATCAGCGAACTGACAGTGGAAGAAGGTGACTTCAAAATTACCATCAAGCAGTCGTCTACCGGACCGGTTAGTTATGTGGCGGCACCGGCTACGGTACAGGCAGCACCGGCAATGCCAATGCCTGCTCAACATTCTGCACCTGCTGCGGCACCGGCATCAGCACCTGCTCCGGCACCAGCACCAGCTGCATCAAATCTGGTTACTATTAAGTCGCCAATGATCGGTACATTTTATACCAGCCCGGCACCGGGTGAAGCTCCTTTTGTGAAAGTTGGAGATGAGGTTAAGGTAGGTCAGGTGTTATGCATCATCAATGCCATGAAGATCAATAACGAAATCGAAAGTGAAGTGAGCGGCAGAATCGTTGAAGTTTGTGTAAAAGACTCGTCGCCTGTTGATATCGAACTTCCTCTTTTCCTTGTAGAACCGATTTAATTATTAGTACGATCAGAATGTTCAAAAAAATATTAATTGCCAATCGTGGTGAGATAGCTCTGCGTATTATACGTACCTGTCGCGAGATGGGTATTCGCACTGTTGCAGTCTACTCTACCGCAGATAAAGATAGTTTGCATGTTCGTTTTGCTGATGAGGCTGTGTGTATAGGTAAACCTATGAGCACGGATTCTTACCTGAACAAACAACACATCATGGCAGCAGCCGAGATAACCGCTCCAGATGCCATACATCCCGGATACGGCTTTCTGGCCGAGAATGCCGACTTTGCCGAGATATGTGCAAAACACGGCATGAAGTTCATTGGCCCCACACCGTCTATGATCCGCTCAATGGGCGATAAGATTACTGCAAAGGAAACCATGATCAAAGCAGGTGTGCCTGTTATCCCGGGATCAGAAGGTTTGCTGCAAAGTGTAGATGAAGCTAAAGTTGTTGCTGCCGAAATAGGCTACCCCGTTATCATCAAGGCAACAGCCGGTGGAGGAGGTAAGGGTATGCGCGTTGTATGGAATGAAGCAGAAATTGCACATGCCTACAGCACAGCAAAAATTGAAGCCGCAGCATCGTTCCTAAACGATGGTATCTATATGGAGAAGTTCGTAGAAGAACCACGCCATATAGAGATACAAGTTGCGGGCGACCAGTTTGGAACAGTTTGCCACCTCAGTGAGCGCGACTGCTCTATTCAGCGCAGGCACCAAAAGCTGGTAGAAGAATCTCCTTCTCCTTTCATGACGCCTGAATTGCGCCAGAGAATGGGCGAAGCAGCTATAAAAGCAGCGGCGGCGATTAACTACGAAAGTGTGGGTACAGTGGAGTTCCTAGTGGATAAACACAGGAACTTCTACTTCATGGAAATGAATACGCGTATTCAGGTAGAACACGGCGTAACAGAAGAAGTGATCAGCTACGATCTGATAAAGGAACAAATAAAGATTGCACAGGGCGAGTCCATCAGCGGCCGTAACTACGAGCCTAAGATACATGCTATCGAATGCCGTATCAACGCCGAAGATCCCTACAACGATTTCCGTCCTTGTCCGGGTAAGATTACTACCCTGCACACGCCGGGCGGCCATGGCGTGCGTGTTGATTCGCATATTTATGCTGGTTACACAATCCCTCCGTATTACGACTCAATGATCGCAAAAGTGATAGCCGTTGCCCAAACAAGGGAAGAAGCAATCAACACTATGGAGAGAGCATTGAGCGAATACGTGATCGAAGGCATAAAAACTACGATTCCGTTCCACTTACAACTGATGAAGAACGAAGATTTCAGGAAGGGTAACTTCACTACCAAGTTCATGGAATCGTTTAAGCTGGTGTAAGTATTTACTCTGATATTTAACTTACTTTTTGTTGGGTATAAAATTGCATTAATTTAATTCCATCATACTTTCGCAGCATGAAAAAAACATTGCTTATAACCGGTGGTGCTGGCTTTATTGGTTCGCATGTAGTTCGGTTATTTGTACAGAAATACCCGGAATACAGGATCGTTAATCTCGATGCCCTTACCTATGCCGGCAATCTCGAGAACCTGAAAGATGTAGAAAGTGCGCCCAACTATATTTTTGAAAAAGCAGACATTACGGATGCTGACCTGATCAAAACCCTGTTTGCGCAGTACAACTTTGATGGAGTGATCCATTTGGCTGCAGAAAGCCATGTAGACAGGTCTATTACCGACCCAAATGCATTTATTCAAACAAATGTAATGGGTACAGCAAACCTGCTGAATGCAGCACGTGAAGCATGGAAAGGCAATTTCGAAGGCAAGCGTTTTTACCACGTATCTACTGATGAGGTTTACGGCTCATTGGGGGCCGAAGGATTTTTTCTGGAGACTACCCCATACGATCCTCAATCCCCCTACTCTGCTTCAAAAGCCGCATCAGATCATTTGGTACGAGCATATGGCAACACATATGGCCTTCCGTTTGTAATTACCAATTGCTCCAACAATTACGGTCCTAACCACTTTCCTGAAAAACTGATACCATTATTTATTAATAACATCTGCACCAATAAACCATTGCCAGTTTACGGTGATGGCAAATACACCAGAGACTGGCTGTACGTAGTAGACCATGCCCGCGCAATAGACATGGTTTTCCATGGAGGCCGTAATGGCGAAACTTATAACATTGGTGGTTTCAATGAATGGCAGAACATAGAACTAGTGAAACTGCTATGCAAAGAAATGGATGTAAAGCTGGGCCGGCCAGCCGGAACATCAGAACAACTGATCACATATATTAAAGACAGACCGGGCCACGACCGCAGATACGCAATCGACGCCAATAAGATCAATAAGGAACTCGGCTGGTACCCATCCGTAACTTTTGAAGAAGGCTTAAGCAAAACCATCGACTGGTACCTGGCAAACGAAGAATGGCTGAACCACGTAACCTCTGGCGACTATCAAAAATATTACGAAAAGCAGTACATGTAGTCGTAAGTCAGCGAATATTAGGTATGGTTATTCAGAAATTTGAAGATATTCAAGGAGATTAACTTCACAGTAAAAAAATCATTAGCAAAAAAGTAATAATCTCCTACTCGCGAC
>CAIKOJ010000049.1 GCA_903829015.1 uncultured Bacteroidota bacterium | reverse complement strand
CTTATTTCCCAACAACCTAACTATTCTTTTTCAGTAAGGACACTATGCCGCCGCTAACAATTCCTATGCGGCACAGTAGAAGTATAAAAATTAACTTTGCACGCCTCTGCGATCTTACAATCAATGAACTACGTAGCTTATTGCAGGTCTGGCAGAAGTACAGCACACTAAATTATGGCCAATATATATATCGCGGAAACTAAGGCAAAGGGCAGGGGGGTATTTACCAAGCGACAAATAAAGGCTGGTACCGTTGTTGAAACCGCACCCGTTATTGTTATGAGTGCCGACGACAGGGTGCAGCTCGATAAAACGTTACTGCACGATTACATTTTTGAGTGGGAGCCCGATGGCGTTAAAATGTGCTGCATGGCATTGGGTATCGTATCCATATTTAACCATTCATACGAGTCCAACTGCGAGTATTTTATGAATTACGAAGAAGAAACGATGTGCATCACCACTGTACGGGACATTAATGCAGGCGAAGAGCTCACCATCAACTACAACGGAGACTGGGACGATAAAAAGAAGCTTTGGTTTGACGCAGTATAGTTAGCCAAAATCGAGTGGTGAAATTTCCCGAACTTTTTCAAGGTCTTTCAATAATTCTAACACCTATTCCAGCCGGTAAACCGGATATCGGTTCACACTTTTTTCGAAGTAAGGAGAGTGTTTGTACACAAAATCAAGCTGAGCATCTGCGTTCTTGGCAAATTCCGGATCTGCCTTTCTTTTTTCTTCCAGCATAGATTTCAGTGCAGGGTCTTTTTCAACCAGTTGTGCTGCTAGGTCGTCAAATACATAATCACTGTAGCCCTCTTTTTGCTGGAGTATTCCATCGAAGTAGTTCCAGGCAAAGAAGGCATCGGGGGCAGTGGGCTCAAGGGTTTCTATGACGTATCTGTTAGCTGGCTGATCGAGCCAGATGATGTAGTCACCTTCTGTAAACCGCATAGAGATTTTAAGTACAGAGGTCAGTACATTTTTATGCAGGTAGTGCTTCTCATAGGGTCGCGGCAGCGTTTCATAATTATCAATATGGTAGGCAGTTACATCGAAAGTGGTATCTCTCGAAATGCGATTGATACGAACACCATTGGTGCGTAAAATACTGATGACAGATGCCCAGGCTTTAGGAATAATGTATGCCTGCGGTTTTGTGACCGTTTTGGTTGGCACAAAATGATCGTAGAAAGGTATCTTTTTAGTGAAGGGCTTGCTGTGGTCGTAGTACAGGCGTGGCAATCCCGATACATCGCTGGGTTTGTAGCCTGCTTCATAGCCCATAAACAGAATGCTGTCGCAGCGGGTAGTGTCCACTCTCCAATCCAGCGCAAATTCTTTTTTGGTGATCACAGCTTTGCGGTCTGTGGCGCGTACTGTTTTGATCTCAGCGGCATGTTCTGCGCCAAGTTTTATAAAGCACTCCATGAGCGCATAGGTGGCATTCACACGGTCCTTAAAAGGCTTCAGCATATGGGTTTCAGGCACGTATGCGAGTATGCCAAACAAGGATGCATAGCCGCTCGAATAACGGGGGGATTCAAAGAAAGCGGTCCAACCGGTTTCTGGTGTCTTATCGAAATCATTTACGTAAGGCACCATATCGTATCCCTTTGTTTTCATCTCCTTGTATAACAAAGGAGTGAAGGTCTTGTACATGTAGTCGCCGGCGGCACCTCCCAGTTTATCGTGCTGAGATGCGAGCAAAGTCATTACGTGCTGGTAGTCGGCACCGTCACTTACGTGGTTGTCAATAAAAATGTCTGGTGAAGTTCGTGCAAACAGTTCTTCGAGGCTTATCGTTTCCGCAGCATCGCATTTGGTAAAGTCGCGGTTGAGGTCGAGGTTTTTGGCATTACCCCTAAAGCCATAACTCTCGGGTCCATTCTGGTTGGCCCGGCTGTTGCTGTTTCTATTGAGTGCCCCTCCAATATTATAAACAGGGATAACCACAAGTACTATGTTTGCAGGCACATCTATTTTTCCGGTAGCGGCATCGCGTACCAGCATCATACTGGCATCAACACCATCCGGCTCGCCGGGGTGAATATCGTTATTGATCAATATTACCACACGGTTGTTCTTTTTCCAGTCGTCTTTGGTGAATTTTCCGTCCTTGGTATAGTACACCACTTTAAGCGGGTAGCCGTTGTCTGTTATACCGGCATCACCCAGCATCACGGTATTATATGTGGTTGATAATTTTTTGTAATATTCAATTGCTTCAGCAAATGTTGCCGTTTGCCGGCCATTCGACCGCTCGAAAGGAGTAATAAAAGCAGAATCGGTATTTGCAGCTCGCCCCGAGAT
>CAIKOJ010000048.1 GCA_903829015.1 uncultured Bacteroidota bacterium | reverse complement strand
GTACTCTTCCATACGCCGCCGCCTGCAGAGCCTATGTACAATGTCTTATTGTCTGACACTACGCCGACAATGGCTGTAGTTCTGCCGCTCATAGTGCCGGGCCCAAGCCACCGCGCTTCAAGGGCACCAAAGGTGTATGAGTTCACTTTTGTTTGTGCCTGCAGATTGCCGACGGACAGTGTCGTAAATAAAAATAAAAACAGTTGTTTCATAATACTGATCTTAAGATAGTAATAGTAATTAGTTCTGAACCTTAAATATGTTGTCATCGATAATGCAATTGATAACTACGCTTTTAACGTTGATGCCTCCGCCGCCGTTGTCAATAGACATTGGGATGGTAATACCTTCTGGCAATTTTTCGTAACTGCCGTAAGTAGTAGTCTGCGTTTGTTCTCTGCCGTTGGCTTTTATTTTGGCAACAGTGCGAACAAGTGAATAATCTCCCGCATCTATAAAATACGTTTCCTCTTTACCAATAGGGTAGGTGACCTTTAGCTTGAAGCATTCTGTGCCTTCTACATCATCTTTGCCCAGGTAGATAACTTTATTGCCTTTTTCTTTATAACCAATCAGCGGGCCCTGTATGTCGAGTATGGTCTGAGCCTGTTTTACAGTTTCCTCAGTCATTACATCGGGTTTTTGCTGACCACGGGAAGGGTTGTAACTCCATCCTGAATGTTCGGTAATGATTGAATAGGACGTCATGCCGTTTATCGTAGACTCTGTGCGGTATCCTTTGCCCTGCTGAATAGTGATGATCACCGGCACATCGTTACCCCTTGCGTTGCGAACACAAATCTTTTTTATGGAAGTTATCTTTTTCCAGTTGTCTTCGCCACCTATAGCAGCAATGTGTTTTTGTATTATTTCATCGGCAGTCTGCGCATAGGCGTTGCCGAAGGAGGCAATCAAAATTGCGGCGATCAAAAGTGCAAATCTGATTGGTCTCATACAGGGTTGGTTTATTTCTTTGTTTCCGGTTCTTTTACTTCAGGTAATTTGAAATAATTCTCATCAATACCTTTATTGATCTCAATGGTTTTGATGGTAAGCGGATTGCCTCCATTTTCCATTGTCATAGGGTAAGTGATGCCTTCAGGAAGTTTCTGGAAATTGCTGAAGGCTGATGAAACTTCAGTTTCTTTACCATTGGCTTTTGATTTGGTGGTTGATTTGATGTGGTAGAATGTTTTCGTATCGATGAAGATCGTTTCTTCTTTACCACTTGGGAAAACTACCTTTAATTTATAACATTCTGTGCCTTCCACATCATCCTTGCCGAGGTATGTTACTTTATGGCCTTTGGTTTTGTAGTCAAACAACGGACCCTGAATATCGAGGGCATCCTGCGCTTCCTTAATGGCTTCTTCAGGGATAGCTTCCGGTTTTGTTTGTCCACCGAAAGGGCTATAATTCCATCCGGCTTTATCGGTCATAATTGTGTATCCGGTCATGCCATTAAAAGTATATTCTACTTTAAATCCTTTGGCTTGCAGTAAAGTCATTGTAATCGGTACTTCAACACCACCTGAATTGCTGGATGCAACCATTTTAATTGAATTGATCTTTTTCCAGTTGTCAACGCCGCCTATGGCATCGTAATGTTTCTGTATGATCTCCTCAACGGTCTGAGCTTTCAAACCTGCAGCACCTGCAATTGTAAAGGCAATGGTGAGTATTGATAAAAATAGCTTTTTCATCTTTAAATTTTTAGGTGGTTATTTTTTTGGTTCGGTCGGTTTGAAAGTATTCTCATCAATTGGTTTGTTGACTTCAACGGATTTCAGCGTGACTGGTCCGCCATCGCTGTCTATTGACATTGGGAAGGTGATACCTTCCGGCAGTTTCTGGTAGTTGCTGAAGTTGGAAACTGATTCTGTCTCTTTACCGTTTGCTTTTGTTTTTTCGGTAACACGAATGCAGTAGTAGTTTGATGCATCAATGTACATTGTCTCTTCTTTACCGTTTTTATGCACCACTTTTAGCTTATGGCATTCAGTGCCTTCTACCTGGTCTTTGCCAAGTGAGCTGATCGTATTGCCTTTTGCGGCATAGTCTATCAGCGGATCCATTGAAACATCCAGTTGGTCCTGCTCTTCTTTTATCATTTCAGGTGTTACGGGTTCGGGTTTTGTTTGACCCTGAATAGGGAAATACATCCAGCCTTCGGTAGGGGTGAGGATCATATAGTTGGTCATGCCGCTTATAGAAAACTCCATGCGGTAGCCCTTTCCATTCACCGTGGTGATCGATACCGGAAATTCAACGCCACCTGCATTCATACTGCCGGTCAGTTTCATTGAGTTGACCTTCTTCCAGGCATCCAGGCCGCCAATGGCATCAACGTGTTTTTTTACAATTTCATCGGCAGTTTGTGCTTTTACAGGTGCGTAGCAGGCCAGCATCATGCCCGCAACCACTGCGGGGAATATGGATCTTTTCATATTGAGTTGTTTGGTAAGTTATTTGAAGAGGCAAGATATAAAATAATATCGCAAAATATGGGGGAGGCAAAGGGGGATTATTGTTTTTAACAAATTTGAATTGTTTTCTCATTTGAACCTCCCCCAAGCATTGTTATCCCATATTCTGGACACATAGTTTACCTCAGTTCCAACAACGCTACATTTTCGATATGGTGGGTATGCGGGAACATATCTACCGGTTGCAGTCTGGTGATCTTGTAGGTAGCGTTCAGCAGAGCAAGATCGCGTGCCTGCGTTGCAGGGTTGCAGCTTACGTACACTACTTTGGGTGCTTTTATCTTGAGTAACTGGTTAATAAGTTTTTCAGTCATGCCGGCACGGGGTGGGTCGGTGATGATCACATCGGGGCGGCCATGCTCTGCAAAGAAATCATCGGTACACACCTTTTCTGTATCGCCGGCAAAGAATTTGCAATTGTCCAGTCCGTTTAGGGCTGCGTTTTCGTAAGCATCTTTTATGGCGTCTTCTACTACTTCTATGCCTATTACTTTCTTTGCGCCTGCAGAGCAAAAGATACCGATACTGCCGGTACCGCAGTACAGGTCGTACAGCGTTTCAGATCCTGTGAGACCGGCAAATTCGCGAGTTACTCTGTATAGTGCTTCGGCCTGATAAGTATTGGTCTGGAAAAAGGACTTAGGCGAAATTTTGAACCTGAAATTTTCCAGCTTCTCTTCAATATAATCTCTGCCATGGTAGCATATCACCTCCTGATCGTAGATGGTGTCGTTTACTTTAGGGTTGATGGTGTAATTGAGCGATGTAATTGTTGGTATCTGTTCCAGCAGATGATCCAGCAGTGCTTTTCGGGCTTCTTCCTGCTCATGCTGCATTATGAGGTTCACCAGTACCTCGCCGGTGCTGGCTACACGTATAATAACGTTGCGGAGCCAGCCTGTTTGCGCTTTTGTATCGTAGTAAGGTAGGTTGTGTTTTTCGGTGTATGCTCTTAGAACTGTGAGTAGCTGATTGGTTGGCTCCGACTGCAGGTAGCAAGTTTCAATTTCAACAACTTTATCAAACAATCCCGGTGCATGAAAACCAAGTGCCGGAACAGGAGCGATCTTCTCTGTGCGGTCGGCGATCTGGTCGTATGTCAGGTATCTGTGGGTGGAAAAAGTAAACTCTAATTTATTGCGGTAATACCTTTCGTGCGGACTGCCAATAATGGGCTGCATTTCCGGTAGTTCCAGGTGCCCGATACGGGTGAGTTGATCCTGCACCTGCTGTTGTTTGTACTTTATTTGTTGCGGGTAGGGAAGCATTTGCCATTTACAGCCACCACAAACCCCAAAGTGCTGACAGAACGGATCGATGCGCTGAGGCGAGGGAGTTACCAGTTTCAGCAGTTTTCCCTGTGCCCATGTTTTCTTGTCTTTAATAATAACGGCATCAATTACGTCGCCGGGAATCACATTATCTACAAACAGCACTTTGCCGTCATCGAGCCGAACAATACTCTTACCTTCTGCTGCATAAGATTCCATTGTAATATTTGTAAGAGGCAGCCACTTTTTCTTTTTCCTGGACAAAATTTTGTTATAGTTTTTATAATAAGTGGCAAAATTAGTCTTAATGGAATGGGATACACCAGTTTTATGAATTATTTTTGGTTTTCTAAACCAACTCAATATTTATTGCGGCTGTCTTTAGGGATGATGAAAAAATAAAATCTACCAATTTAATAGTTCTTTTCCATTTCTGCTGTCTTGCAAAAGTTCTTAAATAGATTTCTATTCGCGAATTTTGCAACTTGCATAAAAGATAAATAACTACTTAACTCAATAGACTTTATTTTATCATCAACCCTTAGCCGAATTATTAACAATCTTAATTGCATATGAAAAAAATCGCATTAATTACCATGCTGCTCCTTATTAGCATGGCAGAGTTGTCAGTTGCACGTCAGGCCTACAAGGTCCAGTTAAAGATGACGGATGTGAAAGATTCACTGGTGTACTTGGTGCATTATTATGGTAAAGGACGACCGACAATTTTCATCACTGATTCGGCCAAACTTGACCACAACGGTAATGTAACGTTTACGAGTACAGATTCCACGTTTTGCGGTGGTATTTACATTATTCTGATAGGCGATAAAGAGCGTACCAATTTTGAGTTTCTGTTGAATCGTGGTGACGATATGACTATTACCGCAACAAAAAGCAAATTGCCTGATGGTGTGAAATTCAAGAATTCACCAGAGAATGAACGCTTTGAGGCATATGTAGATTATTTGAAGGGTTTCAGTGCAGAGCAGGATAAACTGAAAGAAGAAATTAAGAAAGCTAAGACCACATCTGATACGGATGTGATCCGTAAGAAATCCATCGCTTCTTCGAAGAAACTTACAGAGTACAGACGCGACTATGCTAAAACTCATCCGGGTTCATTATTGTCAGCGGTTTTCAATGCTATGGAAACACCGGAAATACCAGAAGGAGTTCATTATCTGGAAGATGGTAAAACAAAAGACTCTACCTATGCTTACCGCTATTATAAGGCACACTACTGGGATGGATTTGATTTCCGTGATGACAGGCTGATATTTACGCCATTGTACGATTCAAGGATTGAAGAGTACATGACTAAACTTGTTCTTCCCTGGCCAGACAGTATGGAAAAGGAATGTGACGTATTGTTGAAGAAGACAAAAGGGACAAGGGATATGTTCCATTACACACTTTGGTGGCTGACACATAATGTGGAGAACAGCAAGGTAATGGGCATGGACGAGGTGTTTGTGTATCTGGTAGAGAACTATTACATGAAAGGCGATGCGTTTTGGCTAACCAATGACGAACTGACCAAGTATATGGATCGTGCGCAAAAAATTGCTCCGAATGTGATTGGCAATATTGCACCTGAAATAAAACTGCCAAACATTGTAACCAAGAAGGAAGAGAGCCTGCTCAATACAAAAGCAAAGTACACAGTAGTCGTATTTTATTCGCCTACATGTGGTCATTGCCAGCACGAGATGCCGAGCCTAGATTCGCTGTATGAGAGTGTGCTGAAGGCAAAAGGGGTAAAAATGTTTACGGTAGCTACTGAGGGTGAGGAAAAGGCGATCACGGAATTTATTACTAAGTATAAGATAGACAATTGGATCAATACCTCAGATCCGGGGCATACCAGTGATTACCATAACAAATATGATGTGTACAGCACTCCTACTATTTACCTGCTCGATGAGAAGAAGATCATCAGAGGTAAGAGGCTTGACCACGCCAATATTGCCAGTGTAATAGATATGCTGGAAAAAAAGGCAAGGGATAAGGAGAAAAATAAAGGAGCTAAAACTGGTCAGTAGAAGATAATTTGAGAATAAAGAAAGGGGCATTTTAAATGCCCCTTTTCTATGTGTAGAAAGTATTGTCTTTTAGGGTATTAATTTGTAATGTTGTCCGCGACATTTTATTACATTTTCAATATGTAAAAAATATGTTATAAAGCAGTAATTGACGAAATCAATTGGGATACACCGATTTTATGGTTTATTTTTGATTTTCAATACCAACAAAAGGCATTTTAATTCCGTCTTATAGGGGGAATCAATAAAATAATTATGAACCGAATCTTATTAGTGGCCATTCTGGTATTATCTGGTATGGCAAATTGTTCATTTGCACGCGGCGGCTACAAAATTCATCTTAAAATACCCGGAGTTAAAGATTCTGTAGTATATCTGGTTCATTATTATGGTAAACCTTTGCCATCCATTTACAAAAGAGATTCGGCGCGATTTGACAAAAATGGTAATGCTGAATTTAAAAGTACGGACAGTACGTTCAATGGCGGTATATATATGATGCTGCTTGGCGACAGAAAAACGTATTTTGAATTTCTGCTGAACTCGGGTGATGATTTCTCTATCAATGCAGAATTAGGTAAACTGCCGGAAGGAGTGAAGTTTAAGAATTCACCCGAAAACGAACGTTTTCAGCAGTATGTTGATTTTCTGGGCACGTATGGCAAGAAACAGCAGGAGCTGCAGAAGGAATTTAAAGAGGCTAAAACGCGTGCAGATACGCTGGAGGTGAGAAAGAAGGGTAGTGCTGCATCTAAAGATCTTACTAATTATCGCAAGGCATATTCTAAAGACCATCCAAATACGTTGCTGGCATCGATATTTAATGCTTTGTCTACACCACAGGTACCGGAAGGCGACCATTTTTTGGCTGATGGCGTAACACGGGATTCAACATTTGCATACAACTACTACAAATCTCATTTCTGGGATGGTTTTGATTTTCAGGATGATCGTCTGATCCATGCGCCGGTATTTGATGCAAAGCTGGATGAGTATTTTAATAAACTGGTTTTACCCTGGCCCGACAGTGTGGAGAAAGAGGCTGATGTACTTTTAAGAAAAAGCCATGGTACCAAGGATATCTTTAAGTACACCTTGTGGTGGCTGACGCGGAATGTAGAGAACAGCAAGGTGATGGGCATGGACGAAGTGTTTGTGTACCTGGTAGAGAACTACTACATGAAAGGAGACGCATTTTGGCTTACCAACGATGAACTGACCAAGTATATGGACAGGGCACAAAAAATTGCACCAAACGTGATAGGCAACATAGCACCTGAAATTAAAGTGCCTAATGTGGTGACCAAGGATCTGGAAAGTTTGTATAGCCAGAAGTCGAAATACACACTACTGGTTTTTTATTCGCCAAGCTGCGGACATTGCCAGCATGAACTGCCATCGCTGGACTCGCTGTACCGGAAGGAGCTGAAAGCGAAGGGAGTTAGAGTGTTTACGGTAGCAACTGAAGGTGAAGACAAAGCGATCACAGATTTTATTACAAAAAACAAGCTGGAGGAATGGACCAATACGTGGGATCATGACCATATTGGCGACTGGAGGGGTAAGTATGATGTGTACAGCACTCCAACGATTTATCTGCTTGATGAGAAAAAAATAATAAGAGGAAAGCGAATTGATCACACTAACCTGGGTGGTCTTATCGATATGCTTGAAATAAAGGCGAAAAAATCAAAGAACACGAAATCCTAAAAATAAAATGAAAATGCGAAAATTCTTATTGACCGGAATTATTACCTGTTTAGGTCTGACTGCTGCGCAGGCACAGGCTCTATTTACCTATGGCCAACACTCTGTAACTAAAGAAGAATTCTTAAGAGTTTACAAAAAGAACAGTATCAACAAAAAGCCCGACATGTCTGATACTGCGCTGAGGAGTTACCTTGATCTGTATGCGCTGTTTCGGATGAAAGTTGCTGAAGCGGACAAGCAGAAGCTAGATACAGTTGAGTCGATTGGAAAAGAACTGGACAATTACCGTAAGCAACTGGCAAAGGGCTACCTGACTGATGAGGCGGCAATCAACAAACTGATTCGTGAGGCTTACGACAGGATGAAGGAGGATGTGAAAGTGGCTCATATACTGGTAAGCTGTGCCCCGGGTGCAGATACGATGGCCGCATGGAAGAAAATTGACAGCATATACCGCGTAATAGAAAGCAAGAAAGGTGATTTTGAGACAATGGCCAGTGAGTTTTCGGATGACAAGGGGTCTAAAGACCGCGGTGGCGAACTTGGTTATTTCACAGCACTGCAATATGTATATGCGTTTGAAAATGCTGCATACGCTACACCGGTGGGCAAGATATCAAAACCGTTTAAAACACAGTTTGGATACCACATTGTGAAAGTGCTGGACAGGCATCCGGATCGTGGAACGGTGAAAGTTGCGCAGATCATGATTCAGACTCCGAAATCTAAAGGTGAGGAAGGCGTAACAGCTGCCCGTAAGCGTGCCGACAGTGTTATAGCGGCAATCAAAAATGGCGTACCTTTTGCTGATCTGGTAATGAAATATTCAGAAGACCAGTATTCTGTGAAGGACAGTGGTGTACTGAAGCCTTTTGGTGCAGGACGGATGGTTATCGAGTTTGAAAATGCAGCGTTTGCTTTAAAAAAGCCGGGAGATGTTTCTGAGCCAATCAAAACAGAATATGGTTTCCACATCATAAAACTATTGTCGAAAACACCATTACAACCCTACGACACCGTATTGCCACAGATCAAACGTAAAGTAGAGAACGACTCACGTGCTCAGTATGCCAAGGAGTATTTCTTCAACAAGATCAAGGAGAAAAACGGATTTAAGGAGTTCCCAGCGAATTACAAAGCTTTGAGTGACAAGATCGTAAATACAGTACCAGATACAGGTAAGAATGCTAAAACGATCAGTGCAGATGATTACAAGGGTATGAACAGTCCGATTTTCGCGCTGGCAGGAAAGAACTACCTGCAAAGTGACTTTGCGTTGTTCGTTGAAAAACTGACACATGGCAAACTAAACGGACCAAAAGCTACCGTGATTGGTGATGCATACAAGCTGTATGTGAATAACGTAGTAAATGATTTTGAAGAGCATAAGTTGGTAGAAGAGCATCCTGATTTCAAGCATCTGATCGAAGAATACCGCGATGGTATTATGCTGTTTGAGCTTATGGACCGCAATGTATGGAGCAAAGCGGCGCACGATTCGGCCGGGCTGGCATCTTTTTATGAGGCGCATAAGGCTAAGTACATGTGGGATGCAGGATTTGCAGGTGGTGTGTACAAATTCAAGACCAAAGGATTATTTGACACTGGTCTGGCAATGCTGAAAGGCAATGCAAGTGATGAGGCTATTGTGAAAGAAATAAATAACGGCAATCATCCTGATGGGGTATCTATACAGAGAGGTCATTACGAATTCTCTCATTTCAAGGATGCAACTCAGGCCGAGCTTCAGAACGACAAAATGAAGATCATTGCAAATACAAACGGCTCTTATACTGTGGTTGTTGCTAAAGAGGTATTCTCAGCACCAAGCCAGAAGTCGTTGGATGAGGCAAGGGGGTATGTGGTGGCAGAATATCAGGATTATCTGGAGAAACAGTGGAATGAAAAAATGCGCAAAGATTATCCACTGAAAGTAAATGAGGCGGTTTTTAAAAGTGCAGTAAAGAAGTAAGATAGAAGTGATATTTCAAATAGCCTCCGGAGTTCCGGGGGCTATTTTTGTTTTAAGGTTGGCGAGCCTGTTTTAGTGCTGTTTTATTAGTTACTTTTATACTTCTGAGAACATCAGACAAAATAGTTTTCTAATGAAAATAGCCTTTCACGGTGCGGCCAGAACCGTTACCGGATCAAAGCACTTGTTACACATCAACCCGGATATCAATATCCTTTTGGATTGTGGTATGTTTCAGGGCATGGGGAAAGAGACCATAGAACTGAACAGTCATTGGGGATTTTCGCCAATTGATGTTAATTATGTGATCATATCTCATGCACATATTGATCATATTGGTCTGCTGCCCAAGCTGGTGAAAGATGGTTATAATGGTCCCATATTCTGTACGCCGCAAACCATGGATCTGGCGAAGATACTGTTGCTGGATTCGGCACGGATACAGGAGTCGGATGTACAGCACGTAAATAAGATGCGGCAGAAGCAGGGGAGAGCCGTTGTGGAAGCTTTGTATACCGAAGAAGATGCTTTGGATGTGTTCCCTTTGTTTGTAACGTTGCCCTACAATGAACCTTTGAAACTCTGCAATGAGGTAGAACTGATGTATACCGATTGCGGACACATTATAGGCAGTGCTGCAGTCAATCTTAAGATCAAAGAAAATGGAAAAATTACCCGGCTCACTTTTAGTGGGGATGTGGGCAGGTATAACGATCTGATACTAAGAGCACCGGAACCGTTCCCTCAGGCAGATTGTATCATACTGGAATCAACTTATGGCAACAGACTACACGATATGGTAACGCCGTCTGCCGATAACTTGCTGGAGTTTATAGAACATACCTGTATCAACAAAAGGGGAAAGCTCATCATTCCTGCTTTCAGCGTAGGGCGCACTCAGGAGATATTGTACCTGCTGAACAGACTGGAGACCGAAAACAGACTCCCAGCACTCAATTATTACGTAGATAGTCCGCTATCTATTTTAGTTACACAATTTGCCAAACAGCATCCTGAATCTTTCAATAAGGACGTTCAGGCGTTGCTGCAAAAAGACGAAGATGTGTTTGCATTTGAGGGGCTGCACTATTTGAAAACTGCGGAGCAGTCCATAAAACTGAATTCATCGAAAGATCCCTGTGTGATCATATCTGCATCAGGCATGGCGGAAGCAGGGCGGGTAAAACACCACATAGCGCATAACATTGGTCATACCCGGAATACGATTTTGATGGTTGGGTATTGCGAACCACATTCGCTGGGGGGCAAACTGAGGAATGGAGATAAGCAGGTAACTATTTATGGCGAGTTGCACACGGTACATGCAGAAGTAGGTGTAATAGAAACCATGAGCGCCCACGGCGACTATAACGATCTGATGCACTGGCTTGCCTGCCAGGATGCCAGTCTGGTGAGTAAATTGATATTAGTGCATGGTTCGTACGAAGCACAACAGGAATTCAGGGAAAGGCTGATGAAAAAGGGTTTTAAAGATGTAGTGATACCGGCAATGAATCAGGTTATTGGGTTGGGATAAGTTGGGGTAGAGCAGATGTCTTTTCTTCTTTGGCACGGAGATTGTACTTACATTACTACGCAACATTTGAGATGTCTTTTTTTTGCATCAAAGCATCTTTTAAAGAATGCGAAATTTACACATGTGTGTTTGTTGCTTGTATTGGATGGGCTGTTTTTTTACTCAGTTTTGTGAGAAAATAAATCTGAACTGCATTTTTGTTGCATCATTTTTATTGGTTATGTTTGCATATTGCAGTATTCAGTTCTGTTATTGAAATCTTTTACTAAAACCGAAAAATAAAATTTAAAATCAAGATCATGAGGAAGTTAATGACAATTTCTGTTGCTCTGGTAGTTTCACTTTTTACCGGAACGACATCCTTTGCCAAAGCTGTAGATGAAAATACAGCTAAAACGGTAGGCAGTAACTTTCTAATTTCTATGGGGGTTCCGGGGGTTAGAAACGCAGCTGATCTATCTAAAGTATATGTAGCTACGGATATTATTCAGGGGCAGACAATTAATGATTACTATGTTTTCAATATAGTTAATGGTAACGGCTATGTTATGGTTTCGGGCGACGATCTGTATATTCCGATCTTATCTTATTCTAAAGAGGGTTTGTTTGATATAAACAATATGGCTCCGGCTGCCAAGGATTGGATAGAAGGCTACCAGAAACAGATTTCTTATGTTGTAGCAAACAATGCACCTTTTCAGGAAAGTGCTGCAGGAGATTGGGCGCAGTTAATGAAGCCTTTCAATAGGTCTGGTGCGAAAACAACTGCAGTTACGCCACTTGTAACTACAAAATGGAATCAGGATGCACCTTATAACTGGAAAGACCCGGGTACAGGAGCTACTAAAGCATACACTGGATGTGTTGCTACCGCTATGGCACAGATCATGAAATTCTGGAATTGGCCGGTAAAAGGAACTGGTTCTCATTCTTATACTGCAGCTAACTATGCACCTGCTGTACAAACTGCTAACTTCGGAATTACTGAATATGGATGGAGTGGAATGCCGAATACCATTGCAAGTAACAATATCAATATTGCAACGCTTATGTACCATGCAGGTGTAGGTGTAGACATGGATTTTGGCTACAGTGCATCAGGTAGTGGCGCTTATTCTACGTTCGACTGGTCGCCGATAACCAATTGCGCTGAATATGCTTTGAAAGCTTATTTTCATTACAAACCAACTTTGAAAGGACTTTCGAGAGATGCTACGCCAGGTGGTCTACCTGCTATAGTAACTCCTACCTGGATCAGCTACCTGAAAACAGAACTGGACGCCGGTCGTCCTATGTATTATTCAGGACGTGGTTCTTCAGGAGGTCATGCATGGGTGTGCGACGGATATGATGCGTCGAACAATATGCACTTTAATTTCGGATGGGGTGGAGCATCAGATGGTTATTATTCTGTGAACAATGTAAACCCACCAGCGTTGGGTGCGGGCGGCGGTGGAGGTAATTTCAATACTAACCAAAACGTTATTATTGGAATTCAGCCAGATACTTACCCTACTTCTACTGACAACATTAAACTGCTGGCGCACCTCAATTGCACTACCAGCTCACCAATGCAGTATGCAGCTGGTTTTTCAATTGTTACTAAGATTCTCAATGGTACATCGTCAGCATATAATGGAGACTTCTGTGTTCAGGTGTTCAATTCATCGAATGTTCAGATCGGTACTGCAAGCACTATCACAGGACAGCACATCAATGCTGGAGACAGCAGTGCAGCACTTACTTTTTCAAGTGGTGGAATGACAGGAATGGTACCTGGGCAGAATGGTATGCCTGGAGCGTATAGTTACAGAGTATTTTATCGCCCTACGGGTTCTGGAACATGGACTGCAGTTGGCAATAATGGCAATTTTATTAACTACAACCAATTGGAAGTAGAATATAGCCAAATAATATATTTAACTGACTCTTTACATTTGTCAAGCCACACTATTGCACGTGGAGCTCCATTATCGTTACCTAATACCAAAATTGGAAATTCGGGCTCGGGGGCTTTTAGCGGTTCTATACAAGCTATTTTGGTTAACTGTTTTACAGGATATGTTTACCCTGTACAGACACTTACTGGGCAGTACCTTGGAGCCGGGGCAATTGGCACTTTCAATATTGCCAGCCCTTCAGTTACCGCTCCTGGTGGTACTTATGTACTTGCCGTTCAGCATTTGCCTGGCGGTACCGGTGCAATTACAACAGGCGCCAACTTATATCAAAATCCTGTTCCTTTCTACATCGTATCTGGTGTAGATGTACTGCCATTGTCGCAGGTTGCTGAAAATATCAATGTATATCCAAACCCGGCTAATGATAAGTTGAACATAGATCTAATGGGAGCGGATGTAAATTCAATCACAGTAAGTGATATTAGTGGCCGTGTGTTGATGAATCAGAATGTGAGCTCGAACGAGACAGTTGTAAACATGTCGGTTGCTGAGTTGGCTGCCGGTATGTATTTTGTTCAGTTGCACTCGGGTGCTGAAGTAGTTACCAAGAAAATTGTAATTGCCAAATGAGGAAGTTGGCGGTAATTTCCTGCGTGGGGTTAGTGTTGGGTGTCGGTTCCGTATCGGCACAGTCGAAAGGAAGTGATGCGTTACCTCATGTAATTGTTTACAAGGCGAAATCAGCATACCGGAATCTGGTTCCGGTAATGCTTTCAAAAGATAGAAGTGCCGTTGAGTCATATCCGGATCCTTCTGACATAAATACGGGAAGCGCTCCATCGGGGGTGCTTCCCGTTTCTTTACATAAAGGTTATTACCTTGATAAGAAAGGTGTTGGAGCAAACACTGCTTTTATAAAACTCAGCTATCAGGAATATGGTAAGCTGAAAACTGCACCGTCTGCAACGGAACTATATAAAATGATCGTAGACAAAAATCCGATCAGGGAGTTGTGCGATTGTGGTGTTAGAAACGAAAAAATCAATTCATCGAAGCAAATAAATGAATGGATAGACAAGGGGCTACTGAAGAAGAAATGTAAAGTGATTAAAAAGTAGTACCGATCCAATTGTTACAAAAAAATTCGTAATTCATTGAAGCACCGATTTATCGGTGCTTTTTCATTTTTGCCCGTTATTTTTCAAAATTTCGAATTCCGTGACAAAATTGAGTTGCAGAAATAGTTTGCAAATAATGCGGGCTAGTAGTTCACTTTGTCTTTCAGCCAGCTTTCGCTTACCGGTACCAGCCAGTTATTCATTAGCTCTGCCTTATTCAGTACAACATTGTTGAAGACAAGTGTATTCCGGTCTATAAATCCCTTGTCTATAGCATATTGTACCTGATTGAACGGTAACATTTCGGCCTTGTTCTTTACCAGAAAGGTGAGCATCATTCGGTCGAAGAAATTCACATCATATTGCCTTTCCAGGCTCTTGATCACTCTAACGGAACTATCAGTACTGCAACCGCCAACCATTACTTCCGTTTCATCGGCCATAACAACGATGAATTGTCCGAAAAGCAAATCGGCCCAACCTTTTACCGGTTGACCATGTGATTGCCACTGGGTATAAAATTGAAGCAATTGTTCCTTTATCTGAATTGCCTCTTTTTCAATAAAAGCACGGCTGCTTTGGTAAACCCACACTTTGGCATTGTCTGAGAAATCAGCGGGTATTGTTTTTTGTAGTACTTCCGTTTGCATAGCCAAAGATACATGAAATGCAACCAGACAGAAAAATTTTGGGGATTTGGAGCAGTTGCGCACATGCTACTTTTGTGTGTTTCTTACAATTCATACTCCGTTTATGATCTGCCATTTTCGAAGTTCAATTGGCATTTGAATCCGCGTATATTGTCCTGGTGTTTTTTCAATACTGATATCTATTACCTTTGAGCGGCTGTTTTAATTGCTCATTTTTAATTTGTCTTTTTCATGCGGGTACTCATTAATAACATTTCAACCCTCTGTAATACGGAAGATGCAAACAGTTTTGTCGAACGACGCTCAGGTGCTGGTATGGCTCAGTTGCCGTGTATTCAAAATGCCTGGTTGATTGCCGAAAACGGGATCATTCACAGCATGGGAACTATGGACTCGAAGCCAGAAATGCATGCTGATGAAACGATCGATGCAACAGGAAGGATGGTACTTCCGGCATGGGTGGATAGTCACACTCATCTGGTTTTTGCAGCACCGCGTGATGGTGAGTTTGTGGACCGGATAAAAGGGCTTAGTTATGAAGAGATTGCAAGAAACGGAGGTGGAATATTGAATTCTGCCAGACGGTTGAATGAAATGGATGAGCAGTTGTTGTATGATCAGTCATTAGAGCGGCTATATAAAGTTATGGCAACAGGAACCGGCGCTATTGAAATTAAGAGTGGCTATGGTCTTTGTTTGGAAGGGGAGTTGAAGATGCTGCGGGTGATTAGAAGACTGAAGGAAAATGTGGCGATTCCAATCAAGGCGTCTTTTCTTGCAGCGCATGCGTACCCTATTGAATACCGGCAAAACAAGGTTGGATATATTGATCTGATCATTAACGAAATGTTGCCGGTGGTTGCAGGTGAGGGTCTTGCTGACTACATTGATGTTTTTTGTGAAGAAGGTTTTTTCAGTGTCGCTGATACTGAAAGGATAATGGATGCGGGTGCAAGACATGGACTTAAGCTGAAGATCCACGCCAATCAGTTACATCACTCCGGAGGTGTTCAGGTGGGGGTAAAGCACGGTGCAATTAGTGTGGACCATCTGGAGTGTGTAGGTGAAGAAGAAATTGCAGCCCTGCAAGGGAGCAATACCATGCCGACATTGTTGCCGGGTGCGGCTTTCTTCCTGGGTATGCATTATCAACCTGCCCGAAAAATTATAGATGCTGGTCTGCCGGTATGTCTGGCAACGGATTATAACCCGGGTTCTTGTCCATCAGGCAATGTACCACTGTTGCTTTCAATTGCCTGTACGCAACTAAAAATGACCCCAGAAGAGGCTATAAATGCTGTAACAATAAATGGAGCTGCCGCATTGGAAATGTCCAACGAGCTTGGTACAATAAAGGTAGGTAAGAAAGCAACCCTTATCCTCACCAAGCCAATACCGTCACTGGCATATCTGCCATACGATTACGGGAACAACAATATAGAAAGGCTCATTTACTGATCGTACATATATCGCCCCGTAAAACGGAACAGGTAATAAGCGGACGACAGAGAAACGTAAAATGCTTACACTATTGCTTCCTTGCTCAAAGATTTCTTCAGGAAGTCGATCACCTTTACTTCGGTAGCATCGAGTTCACGCAGATCAGCTAGTATTACAGATACCCAGTCGGTAAGGTGTATTAGTTGAAATGCTTGCTCCCAGTAGGTTTTGCCTTCTGCCTCTATCTCAATTATGGTCTGAGTATATTTCCTGATTACTTTCTTGTTGATCTCCATTCTTAGCTGCGAACGGCTGTAGTCATCCTTGCTGCGAAGAATGATCACTGCCTTATCGTCTGCATTATCGCGCCAGCCTACCAGCTCGTTGTGGTTCATCTCTGGTATCACGTGGTGCCAGGCCAGCATTTTGCTGTTCTCATTGATCTGCTGCCTGAACCGTACTGCAACACCTTCAAAAAGCGGTGTAGAATAAATGATAGGTAGTTTGCCGAGTATTTTTTTAGCAATGATTGCCGCTTTTTTCTGAGTGCTTTCCTCATTGGCTTTCATTGCCTTGATAGCACTCTTTATCTCACGCTCAAATTGTGAACCGATCAGTCCAAAATGCGCAAGTACATAAAGTATCTGCACTAGAGAATAGCCAAGACAAGAGCGTGGCGGCATTCCTGCAGGAACAAGAATACAATCGAATTTTTTGCTGTTAGCAATTGCAGCTACCTCACCGCCAGATGTAATACAAATAACAGTGGCGCGCTTGCGTATAGCCTGGCGCATAGCAATTAATGTTTCTTCAGTATTGCCCGAATAAGAACAAACTATAACCAGTGATTTCCTGCTTACAAAAGCCGGCAGAAAATAATCTTTGTTGACAATAAATGGTATCTTAAGTTTATCGAAAACATAATTCTGAACTATAGATCCGCCTATGCCGCTGCCGCCAAGACCGGTTACAACTACGTTGCTAAATTCTTTGGCAGGTGCTAAAAAACGGTGATTTTTTCCTATTATTATTGCTTCGTGCAACTGTATTGGAAAATCCAGTACTAATTTTTTCATTGCGTTAGCTATCGTTTAATGTCCAAACATAGTAAAATTGGTATAAAGGGCGAACAAATTGGAGCAGAGTTTTTGCTAAATAAAGGTTATAATATACTGCATAAGAATTGGCGCAGCGGTAAGAAGGAAGTGGATATCGTAGCGTTTAAGGACGATATATTAGTTATTGTTGAAATAAAGACCCGTTCGAAGTCGATTATCAGCTATCCGGAGGAAGCCGTGACCCGAAAGAAACAGGAGTTTTTGAGAATAGCTGCAACTGATTATACTGCTCAGTTCCCCCAGTATATAAATGTAAGATTTGATATTATCAGCATAATTTTAGATAAAGACATAGTCAAAGAAATTGTGCATTTTGAAGAAGCGTTTTACTGACGGAGCCAACTACAATTGCCCCTTTTGAAGGTGGAAATATTTAAATTTATAATCCTACTTTTACCGTTTCACTTAATCAACTGCAGGTATTTATGGTTCGGACGTTTCTATTCTTGTTGCTACTGCAATGTGCGTCAGGTTACGCCCAGACTACAATTAAAGACACAACAAGCAAAGATTCCGTTTCGTATGTTACGCTCGATACCATGGAGATAGTGGCACCGGCAGGCAGTGCTCCATACCAGCCATCGGCACCCAGAGTATGGGAGATAAATAATACACGAGTAGCATTGTCGTTCGATATGATGCACAAGACGGCTGATGTAAAAGAATGGATCACAATGCGTCCTTATTTTTATCAGGTAGATACGATTGATCTTGATGCCAAGGGTATGAAAATAGACAGCGTGTTGCTGGTTGGACCGAAGGGAAAGTCGAAGCTGAATTTTGTCTATGAAAATGATAAGTTAAAGATATTCTTTAGTCAATTATATAAGCCGACCGATAATGTAGAATTGTATCTGAAATACACCGCAATGCCCTATGCGAACCAATCCGGTGGTAGTGGAGCAATTAGAGACGACCGAGGGCTTTATTTCATCAACACAGATCATACAATACCGCACAAACCAGCCCAGATATGGACACAAGGTGAAACAGAGTCCAACTCTCATTGGATGATCACGATAGATAAACCCAATACACGTTTTACTACACAGATTGAGCTAACTGTGCCTGATAGCTTTACTACATTAAGTAACGGAGCCTTAGTAAAGAAATCTCTTGCAGTCAAAGGTTTGCGTACCGATATATGGAAGATGGATATGCCCATACAGGCGTATGCTGTCATGTTTGCTATTGGTAAGTTCAAGGTAGATGTTAACCACTGGAGGAATAAGGAGGTGAGCTATTATGTGGAGCCCGAGTATGAACACTATGCGTACCTGATGTTTAATCATACCCGCGAAATGATGGAGTTTTTTTCGCAACGTACCGGAGTGCCTTACCCGTGGAATAAATATAGCCAGGTAGTGGTACGCGACTATGTTTCAGGTGCCATGGAAAACACTTCTGCTACTTTGTTTGGAGAGTTTGTGAACCAGAACCCGAGGGAGGTGGCGGACAGAAACTCTGAGGATGTCGTTTCACATGAATTGTTTCATCAGTGGTTTGGTGATTATGTAACCTGTGAGTCTTGGAGCAACATTACTGTGAATGAATCTTTTGCCAACTATGGAGAGCAGTTGTGGCGGAGATACAGATATGGCAATGAATCGGCAGATGAACTGGCGTTCAATGACCTTAGCGGTTATCTTAGTTATTCCAATTATAACGATCCGCAGCTTGTGCGGTTTAACTATGATAGTCGTGAAGATGTGTTTGACGGGATTTCATATAATAAAGGTGGGGCTGTACTTCGTTATCTGAACAGCCTGGTTGGCGATTCGGCATTCAACAAGGCAATGAACCTATATCTAACTAAAAATGCGCTCCATTCGGCCGAGGCGCATAACTGGCGTATGGCCGTAGAAGAAGCAACCGGGCAGGACTGGAGCTGGTTTTTTAATCAATGGTATTACCATGCGGGGCACCCTGCATTAAAATACAGTTACGTAAACAATGATTCATTGCAGACAACCACAGTAACAGTTGCACAAACACAGGCAGACAGTAGCTATTTATACAAATTGCCTTTGAAGACAGCGATATTTTATGGTACTCTGAAAACAGTTGTTAACTGGGATATAAACAAAAGAAAACAGTCGTTTAAATTGCCCTACAAAAACGGAGTAAGGCCGGTAATAGTTCCTGACTATACACATGTACTGCCGGGGGAGTTAAAGGATGGGAAGCAGATGGAGGATTTCAAAACTCAGTTCGTGAACACGGATGACTACATCAGTAAGCGACTTGCTGTAAGTGCTGCAGGCAAGCAACTATCAGATGCCAGCTCGCAATCGATCATAGACCTTGCACTCGCTGATAATATACATTCAATAAGGAGGTACGCATTGACTCAGATCAAGAATACCAGCAACGAAACCTACAGGACAAGGTGGACCGACTATGTAATCTCAATGGCAAAGTATGACAGTGATAAACTTGTGCGTACTGAGGCTTTTGAAATTTTGGGTGAATGGAAAATTAGTGCTGCCAGAGACTTAATGATTCTGGGCGTGCATTATAGTTCGTATTCCATAGCAGGTGCTTCGCTGGAGGCACTTTACAAGATAGATACTGAGGCAGCGTATCAGTTGGCCAAAGAAATGGTATCAACAGACCCAAAGACAAACCTGCTTGCGGCAGTTTGGTCTGTTATTGGCAAGAGGGCAGCCGATGAAGATGCTCAGTTGTTTGCGAAATATGTGCCTTATATTTTTGGCAACAAACGATTTTATCTTTCGTCTGCAATGCACAATTACCTGAGAAAAGTGAAAAGTGATGAGTCATTTCGGGATTGTGCCAGTGTGTTGGTAGATTTGATAAATACAGAAGGGTTGAGGACTTACCGGTCAGCATTCAATAACGTCCTCTTCAGTTTAGCAGATGATTTGAACACCAATCCGAAATCGGAACAGACGGAGGTAAGTGCACCAGCCAGGGCAAGGCTGGCATTGTTAAAACCTATGCTGCAGAAAGTGATAGATGCCGAGACAGATGTTGATATCCTTAAGGACAGCATTAAGAAAATGAAAGCAGTTTTTGAAAAGTCATAACTTTTTAATCAGGCTGTTTGTTCCTGAAAAGCCATAATTTTGGATATGTTTTCTAAATTCCTGCGTTTATTCCAATTCGGTTTTTTTGGCATTTTATTTTACACCGCTACATCCTTCGCTCAAACTTTGAAGCCAGGGTTTGATGCAGAT
Source organism: uncultured Bacteroidota bacterium (assembly GCA_903829015.1). Lineage (GTDB taxonomy): Bacteria > Bacteroidota > Bacteroidia > Chitinophagales > Chitinophagaceae > Nemorincola. The sequence goes on along the minus strand of CAIKOJ010000048.1, from coordinate 31,101 downwards.
GAATATTTAGGAGTATTGCACCGATGCTCACAGCACGTTGATAAAAAGTTCAAGTTGGATTTGACGAAGACGATGAACTTTGAAAAGGTGTACGATTCACCGGAAATGGGGTTGAAGAATAAATGGGAGCTTTGGGTGAATAAAGACAAAACAACTATTGCTATCGACTTACGCGGCACTACTTCTGATCAATCGAGCCTGTTGGAAAACTTTTATTCGGCTATGATACCTGCCGAAGGGAAATTGAATATTGAACCCGGAAAACCTTTCAGCTATAAGTTTGCAGGTACCCCTAAAGCACTTGTGCATGTGGGTTGGGCTATTGGTATCAGTTGCCTCATACCAGATATTACCGAAAAGATCAAAACATGGTATGGCAAGGGGGTAAGGCAAATATTGATTGAAGGTCATAGCCAAGGTGGGGCACTCGCTTTTTTGCTAACGTCTTATATACGTTATCAGATGGCTGATGGAAAGCTGCCCAAAGATCTGGTAATAAAAACATACTGTAGTGCCGGACCCAAACCGGGCAATCTGTACTATGCTTATGATTACGATTTTCTAACAAGGGGTGGCTGGGGTTTTAATGTTGTGAGCACAGTAGATTGGGTGCCTGAAATGCCCGGTACCATACAAACGCTGAAAGATATTAACGATGATCCTTTTGGGTTTACCAAACGCAGTATGCGTAAGCAGAATTTTATAGTGAGGTACTACATAACTCATATTTATAATCAGCTGAACAGGTCTACAAAAAAAGCACAGCGGAAATACGAGAAATACCTGGGCAGGAAATTATATACCCAGATCGCGAAATACCTGGTAGATCTGGATCAGCCTGAGTATGCACACAGTTTTAACTATGCTACGGCCGGTACAACAATAGTATTGCAGCCGGATGCAGAATACCACAAGATTTTTCCGGATACAGGTTCCAATATTTTTAGGCACCATCTTTTTGCTCCGTATTATTACCTGGTAAATAAGAATTACAAATAAGTCCCGGGATTTGTTGGGTGCAAAGTGATGAATTGTATGTTTTTGGCACAACACCTGTATCTTTAACCCGTAACTGAAAAGATTGTAATTGGATTCGTTTTTTGACAATAAGGTGGTTGTTATAACCGGTGGCTCCTCGGGAATAGGGAAGGCACTGGTTGAGGAAGCTCTGAAATCAGGAGCAAGGGTAGCAGTGTGTGCTCGCAACCTGGATAAACTGAAAGGGCTATTTGCGCCATCAGATAAACTGCTGTGCATGCAGGCAGATGTAAGCAAAGAGACGGACTGCCAAAGTTTTATCGAAGCTGTAACTGCCAGATGGGGAGGGGTAGATATACTCATTAACAATGCAGGCATCAGCATGCGCGCATTGTTTGCAGATGTGAACCTCTCTGTGTTGAGGGAGCTAATGGATATTAATTTCTGGGGTGCAGTAAATTGTACTAAGTATGCGCTGCCTTCAGTTCAAAAAAGGAAGGGCATTATTGTTGGGATATCCTCCATAGCCGGTTACCGGGGGCTTCCCGCACGTACCGGGTATTCTGCCTCTAAGTTTGCATTGCAGGGTTTTCTGGAGGCATTGAGAACAGAGTTATTGCATTCTGGGGTGCATGTTATGTGGGTTTCGCCGGGTTTTACTTCTTCTAATATCCGTAATGTAGCACGCAGCAGTGATGGTTCTGCGCAGGCAGAGACTCCGCTCGACGAAAGCAAACTCATGAGTGCCGAAGAATGTGCACGGCGAATACTCGATGGCATCAGCAGCCGCAAACGCACTATTGTGATGACCCGGCAAGGAAAGCTGGCAGTATGGGTCAATAAATTCTTCCCTTCACTGGCTGATAAACTCGTTTACAAGCACTTTCTTAACGAGCCTGATTCTCCATTGAAGAAGGCATAAATTATGTTATTTCAACGTTTTCTGAATTGCCAGTGGAAAATATCTTAGGATTCACCTGGTATCTCCACGTTTGGTTTTACGAGGTACTCTACTAACCATTTGAGGTGCCCAAACTTTTTATTTATTCGCAAACGAGCTGATGACGAAGTGAACAATGCTCGTTATTACCGGAAGGCCAACGATAAATATGCTTTTGGCTATCCCTAGTATATCCGCGGGTTTACCTATCCTTTTGTCGTCAGGGTCTATTTTCTTAATTCTTGTTTCCATGGCCATCAACCTTAATTTAGCCGGAACAAAAAAGAAAAGTAATAACAACGAACATAACGATGCCACCAACATCACATTTGAATAGCCAAACGGGGTGTAGCCTATATCGTCATGCACCTTTTTAATGAACTCCAATTCGCCAATAGATGAATATAGTGAACCAGTTGTAAGCACAATCATACATAGTACCAGCGATGCAATAATAAGCAGATTGTTAAACAACACGTTCATGTCATTGAGCAGATCTATTTCCCGTTCAGTAATTTCGTTGTCTGTTTCGGCGTGGTTCCGGGTTCCGGAGATCAGTAAAAAACCGGTGAAACAAATGGTACCAGTTAGTCCCGAGAAAAAACTACCTGCGACAAGTGCTCCGGAAAGATGTACATAAAAAAGCCCGGTTCTAAGGTAGTTTGGGTTGAAAAAAGTGAAGAACGCCGAATAGACGAGTACCAGAATAGTAAAGGCCGACAACAGCGGATAAAAATAAATGAGCCATTTGTTCTTTTTTCTTTTATAAACGTCGGGATAACGCATCTTGAAATTTCTGACCACTATTATGCCCGATAATGTAAGCGCAGGGAACAGTCCGTACTGAATAATAAGCAAAAGCGCCCATAGTAGGAAAGGCGGATTTGCAGTAAAGAAATCGTTATTGGAGTTGAAATAACATACACGCTGGCGCACTTCGCTTTGTAAATGGAATGGAATGATCGGTTTGTGGTATTTCAATGAGTAGTTGATGTAATAGTCCCAGAGAATAGGTGATGATGTTTTCCTGGTTTTTTTGCCGGTATCGGTTACCATAAGGCAGGATTCATCAAAGGAATCCCGGTTTATAAATAACTGTTTACTTACCAGCATTTGGTTGAGTTCTGAATCCGGTAAATTGGCAGCCAACCATTTCCGGTAACGCAGCTCTTCACGAAGTGTGTCTGATATTTTTGAATTTTGTTCAAAGCTGTACACGAGCCGCGAATTACCGGTTAAGTATTCAGATATTATTGAATCGATTATAGCGGCAGGCTCAAATTCAATTTCATAAAACAATTTCCTGTCTTCAGCAACAGTGTCTAAATGCGTTTCTATTGTCAATGTATCCCGGTAGACTACCGGTGCGGCACTATCTGTAGTATCGGTAGCAACAGGAGCTTTATGATTTGTTTTTGCCGTAACTTTTTCAAACAACAATTTTGCCCCGTCTTGAAAATCAAAAATGAAAAAGCTTCCAATGAAGATGCCGGCAAGTGCTATGAATGTCAGTAAAATAGTCTGGCTACCGGAGATCCGACCTTTGTGATTGTAATGGTTGTTAGTCATAGACGTTCCTTACTTTAAGCAATGGGTAGGTTCAAATGTAATAAAATAAATTAATTAAATTGATTGTGTGTAAAAGCCCCGATAAGCTAAAATTCGGCCTTATTTTAACCTTTCTTACACTGAAAAATCAATTATATTGCATACCTGATTTACTATGAACAACTACGATTGGCTGATAGGGAGGCTGGATGCATTTATTAGGAAATACTATGCAAATAAGGTAATACGGGGCAGCCTGGTGTTTCTGAGTTGTGTACTGTTTTACATTCTTACCGTGAGCGTGGGTGAATACTATCTGTACCTGCCCGTATGGGTGCGTATTACCATCGTTTCGGCATTTCTGGCATTGGGTATCACTGCACTTGTGGCGTGGGTGGTCATTCCGCTTACCAAGATGGCAAGGCTGGGCAGTGTTATATCTCACGAACGGGCAGCAGAAATCATTGGGCAGCATTTTCCGGAGGTGAGTGATCGGTTGCTGAATATACTGCAGCTTAAGAGGCAGAATGACAACATATCCAGCCGCGAACTGGCTGAAGCGAGCATCAACCAAAAGATAGGTCAGATATCTGTGGTGCCGATAGGCAAGGCCATTGATCTTTCCAAGAATAAGAAGTACCTGCCGTTTTTGCTGCCGTTGCTGTTAGTGCTGGTTTTTATATTAGTAGCCGCACCCAATGTATTCAGGGAGGGTTCTTCGAGGTTGTTGCAGCCAACTAAGCCATTTGAAAAGCCGGCTCCATTTCAGTGGGTGATCAAAAATCCATCGCTGGTGGCACTGCGTAACGCCGATTTTACAATTACTATTGAAATGAAGGGCAGTGCTCTGCCTGCCGAGGTATCGGTGGAAATGGGGAGCGAGCGCCTGCCTATGCAGCCATTGGAAAACCATTGTTTCCAATACACTTTCAAGAATGTAACTGATGCTATCCACTTTCGGTTTTTTGCCGCTGGCTTTTATTCAGGCGATAATACCATTAAGGTAGTGCAGCGCCCAGTTCTAAAGGAATTTAAAGTGCAGGTAAATTACCCAGCCTACACGGGTAAGAAGAATGAGGTGCGCAGCAGCCTGAGTGATATGACACTGCCTGCGGGTACTACGGTTAACTGGACCTTTGTGACGGAGCATACAGATGCTGCATCAATTCACTTTGGCAACGGTGCGCCCAATCCGCTGAATAAAGGGGGGGCAACCTATGGGTATCAGTACCGATTCATGAACGATACTGCCTACACGATCACACTCGAAAACAGAAACGCAGGCATAGCGGACAGCTACCATTACAATGTGCAGGTGATACCCGATCAGTACCCCGTGCTGCAGGTGCAACAGTTCAGGGATACAGTTTCCGGCAAGCAGGTTTTGATAACAGGTTCGGCTGGAGATGATTATGGTATAACCAGAGTCACATTCAACTACGAAGTGAGTGATAAGAACAAGACGGTACTGACCAAAAGTATTCCGGTGAAGATCAGCGGCGGTGTGCTGTCGGCGTTTCAGCAGTATTTCGATATTAAAAGTCTAAACCTTCTGCCGGGACAAAAGGTGTCGTATTTTATTGAGGCGTGGGACAATGATGGTGTGCATGGCAGCAAGGCATCGAGGAGCGAAGTAATGGCGTTCTTCATGTACAATGAAAAGCAGTTGGATTCTGCTATCAACGAGAATTCAAAACAGATCAATTCGGGTATTAGCAACAGCACGCAAAAGACCCAGCAATTGCAGAACGATTACAAGAGCATGCAGTCTAAAATGCTGCAGAGCCAAAGTATGGACTGGGAGCAGAAGGAATCGCTGGAGGAAATGATGCGCAGGCAGATGGACTTGAAAACTAATCTGGAGAATATTAAACAGCGTTTTGAAGAACAGGTACAGCAGAGTGAACAGAAGAAATACAGCGAGAACCTGCAAGAGAAACAAAAGGAAATGGAGAAGCAGTTGGATAATCTGCTGAACAAAGAGCTGGAGGAGCAAATGAAGAAGTTGCAGGAGTTGATGCAAAAGCTGAATAAGGAGGATGCAATGGAGTCTATGCAAAAACTGGAGCAGGACAACAAACTGTTCAAGATGGACATGGAGCGTATGCAGGAATTGATGAAGAAGATGGAAATGCAGATGCGCATGGAAGATATGGCCAACAAAATGGACGATCTGGCTAAAAAGGAAAGAGCATTGCAGAAAGAAACTGAAAAAGCCGAGCAGAACGATAAGAAGAACGGAGACCAAAAAAGCGGTGATAAGAAAGACGATCAGAAAGGCCAGGAGAAATCGGGGGATAAGAAAAGCAGTGATGGCAAGGACGATAAGAAGGCAGGTGATAAAAATGGTGAGCAGAAAAGTGCAGACAAGAAGGATGAAAAGGCAGGCGATAAAAAGGATGGAAAAGAGAATGCACCAAAGGACAGCAAAGCACTGAGTAAGGAACAGCAGGAGCTGAAGAAGGAGCTGGATAAGGCGATGAAAGACGATATGAAGGAAGCCCAGAAGCTTGCGAAAGAAACCAAGCAAGATGGCAAACTGGATGATGAGCAACAGCAGGCTAAGGACGCAGAAAAGGAAATGCAGAACAGCGAAGACGAACTGAGTCAGGATAAGAAAGACAAAGCAAGTAAGAGCCAGGATAAAGCTGCGCAAAACCTGGAACAGATGGCTAAGTCGCTGCGCAAGAAGGCAGGGGGCATGGATATGGAGCAAATAGAGATCGATATTAAGTCTACCAGACAATTGCTCACCAACCTAATGCGTCTTTCGTTTGAGCAGGAAGACCTGATGGAGAGCGTCAGCAAGACATCTAATACAACTCAGGCTTACATAACCAATCAGGAAATACAAAACCGGTTGCGCAAAAACTCTTTCATGATCAGGGATAGTTTGTTTGCGCTGAGTAAGCGCATTGACAAGCTTCCGGCTATAGTGAACCGCGAAACAACCGGACTGGAATACAATATGAAGAAGGCTGTGGAAGCATTGGAGAACAGGAATCAGCCGGCAACAGTTACTTTCCAGCAGTATGTGATGACGCACACCAATAATCTGGCGTTGATGCTGAATGAGATTCTGGCCAACCTGATGCAAATGGAAAGCCAGTCGAAGCAGGAGGGTGGAGAAGGTAGTTGCTCCAAACCAGGAAAGAAGCCGGGAGGTATGACATCTAAAAAAGGTAAAGGGCCGGGCCAGCAGTTGGCGGACATTATATCTGGTCAAAAGAAACTGGGCGAGTCGATGGAGCAGATGCAAAAGCCGGGCGGCAGCAAGAGTGGCAAAAGTGGAGAAGGGCAAGGGAAGACTGGCAATAAGCAGGGTAAAGAAGGGGAGAGTGATGAGAATGGCAACTCTGAGCAAATCGCCAGGCTTGCAGAGCAGCAGGCTGCATTGAGAAGGAAGATTCAGGAACTAACCAGTCTGCTCAACAGTCAGGGATTAGGTAACAGCAAAGAACTCAGGGAGATTGAGCAGAAGATGGATAAGACAGAAACTGACCTGGTCAATAAAAGGCTTACCAATGAACTGCTGCTGCGTCAAAAAGAAATAGAAACAAGGATGCTGGAGGTAGAAAAGTCTTTGAGGGAACAGGAGCAGGACGACAAGCGAAGCTCAAAGAGTGCAGAGGAGATCAGCAGGCCAGTGCCACCAGCTTTACAAAAGTACATTACCGACCAAAAACAGTTGCTGGAATTGTATAAAACAGTTCCCCCTCAACTGAAGCCATACTACAAGGAAATGGTGGAAAATTATTTCCACATCATTGGCAATAAGTAAAAGCGGTATTGCATAAAATAAATATATATTTCCGGGATTCATTGGCGACTTTCCTGGTTTTTAAAACGTATCTATAATAAATTAAACTTGGCACGGTTTTTGGCATTTATAATTTTATAAATAAGTTTTTGATTTCTTAACGAAACCATTAACTTTATGTTAGTAAATTATTTCTCACAAGTTAAAACGTTGCTTATGTTTTTTACGCGAACACGCACGTATCATTTCCAAGTTGGTAAGGAGGATTTGAAAAATTCTCTGATTGGCAATCATGTAAAGATCCATGACCTTGATTTTGAGATCATGGATTCGGAAAAAGAAATAAGTATTATTCCGCATGCAGAGCAAATCAGTGAGATCAAGACTTTGCCAATTACCAGTGTGGAGATGGACAATGAATCGGGAGGCGGAACAAAAGTAGTGGTTACATCAAAGATGCGTCTCCTGGATTCCGGCGGACCTATGTTGATTGTGATCTTCTGCGCATTTATGCTGCTTGCATCTATAGTTTTTTATACTGTAGGGGAGCCCATAGTTGCCTATACTGTTTTTGGAATCAGTGCTGCTATTTTTACTATTTTCTGGATACGCCTCGAGATGGGCTACTTTGATTATGTGAGAAAAATTCAGTCTTTCATTAAGACTAAAGCTGCTACAAAGAGTGCTGCAAAAAGCATGCCTCTGGTACATGCCTAATTTCATCCACCAGTAGGATAGTATTGATTGAGACATCGGTTAAGCCGAAAGTAGACCCTGAATAAGGGCTATATGGAATTGTCTCCCCTAAAATTACCCTTGAGTATAGGATGTGTGGCCCGGTAGGCAAGCTTTTTAATTTATTCCCTCCCTTATTTATTCTATATATTTTTTAAGAGTGTCAATTGCAACTTCGCCTGAGAAGATCCTCAGTAGTTTGCGATCATGATCATAGATGTTGATCTGTGGCAGTGCCTGATATAAAAACATATTGTCGATATAACCTGCACTATCGATGCCAATTCTGAACTCAGGGAAATCGGTAATGTGCATCATATTTACAAAGTCGGGCAGGTAAGGTTTCATTATAGGCGTAGCCATAAATAAGAACTTCGATTTTTTAAAGAACCCGATATTCTTTTCAATCAATGCTGTCTCGTCCTCGCAATGCGAGCAAGTAGGGTTGAACAGCATAATGAACAAATTGGCACCGTTGTCTACATCTTTGTTGGTAAGCACTCCTGAGAATTCGCCGCGAGGTGCCTCGATGTCGCTACGTTTACGCCTCTTCTTTTTTGATTTGTTTGCTTCTTCGTTTGTGGCGCCTGTTGCTGCGGTTTTGCTTTTTGACGTATCCTTATACAGCATCATACGGATAGGCGCCATAGACGCACCGATTTCTTTAAAATCTATTTGAGGTTCGCCCTTCTTTTCAGTAGATTTGGCGGTGGCGTTGTTAGAGTTTTGTGCTGATGCAGCACCGGCTATGAACAACAGAATGTATAATGGAAGCTTGCGAAACATGTAGCTAATTTAGGCAATTACCTGAAAAGTAAATCACAAATTTATGGCAGCGTTGAATGCGCCACTGGCAGAAAGGGTACGCCCTGTGACATTGGAGGATTTTATTGGGCAGGAGCATTTGGTAGCTCCGGGTAAGGTGTTGGAATCTATTGTGCGTAGTGGCAAGGGGCATTCCATAATATTTTGGGGACCACCCGGAGTTGGTAAAACTACACTTGCGCAGATCATAGCTCACTCTTTGAATATGCCGTTTTTTACGCTCAGCGCTATTGACAGCGGTGTGAAGGATGTTAGGGCAGTTATAGAACTGGCACGTAAGGCAGGGCATGCGTTGTTGTTTATAGATGAGATCCACCGATTTAACAAAGCTCAGCAGGATAGCCTGCTGGGGGCTGTAGAAAAAGGGATCATTACTTTGATTGGCGCTACCACAGAGAATCCGTCATTTGAAGTGATTGGTGCATTGCTGAGCAGATGTCAGGTATATGTACTTAAGCCGCTGAATGAGGAGCATCTGACCTCACTCGTGAAACAGGCCATGGTTAAGGATGAATGGCTGGCGGCACAACAAATCAATATCACAGAATGGGAGGCATTGATGCAGCTAAGCGGTGGTGATGCCCGCCGATTGCTGAACCTGCTGGAACTGGTGGCATCGTCATTGCCTCAAAAGGATAAGACCATTACCAACGATATTGTGCAGGATATAGTGCAGAAGAAAATGGCACTGTATGATAAAACAGGAGAACAGCATTATGATATCATATCCGCATTCATAAAGTCGCTTAGAGGCAGCGACCCCAATGCGGCAGTGTATTATCTGGCGCGCATGATAGAGGGTGGGGAGGATCCGAAGTTCATAGCACGGCGAATGGTGATACTGGCAAGCGAGGATATTGGCAACGCAAACCCAAATGCACTGCTGCTGGCTACAAGTTGCTTTCAGGCGGTCGAGATGATCGGCTATCCGGAATGCAGGATCATTTTATCGCAAACTGCTACATACCTTGCTTCGTCGCCTAAGAGTAATGCTGCCTATATGGCTATTAACCATGCTCAGGCATTGGTGGCAAAGACAGGAGACCTGCCGGTGCCGCTGCAGATACGTAATGCGCCTACAGGGCTTATGAAAAAGCTGGACTATGGCAAAGGCTACCAGTATGCACACGATTTCGAAGGTAACTTTGCCGAGCAGGAGTTCATGCCGGATGCCGTGGCCGGTACTAAATTATACGATCCTGCAAACAACGCATCGGAGGCTAAAATGAGGGAATACCTGCGCAAATGCTGGAAGGAAAAGTATGGTTACTAAATGGATATTGAGACGTTACAATTAGCTTAATGCCCTTTCATTACGGGATAATCTCTTTCTGAAGCACAACCTTTTACCTTCCCTTTTTTCCAGGCTTTGATGTCTTCTTTGTAAAAGGGTTTGTTTCGAGCATCCAGATAGTCAGGGCCCATGCTGCTGAGGTCGGGTTTGCCTGCATTTACCCACGCAGTGTACCAAAAATCTGCAGTGTGTACAAGTGCAGATCTCATTTGGCGCTCTACCATTCCCTGCAGCAGTTCGTGGTATATATGTGCATACTCATAGGAATGTATATTTTGCCCGAAGTCATTTTTCTTAGGTTTGCCGTCTGGGCCAATTTCATATTGTTTGTCCATCGGGTTTTGGTCCTTGAGCTTTTTTTCAATGGTCAGCATTTTATCTGAGAGCAAAAAGCTGGTATCCAGTATGTCCCAAACAGCCTTTTCAATGTCTTTGATATAGTGTGCCTCTCCTGAGTATAGATTGTACTCTTTGCCGAATAGCTCAGGCAACTGACACTCCCAGAAAGAGTGAATCCCATTCTGGCCGGTTGATTGTCCGTCATGGTTTACAGTAGTATGCAGAGGCATATGAGCATCACCAATATAGTGACCGAGGTCGCCGGCAAGAAAGAGTATCTGGGTTTTATGTTTGTTCTTCATGGCGTCGGTAAGTTTTGCCATCATATCTTGTATATACCATGGCAGAATGCCGAACTTGTCTGCAGAATCTTTGCCGTACTTCGTAATAACCTCCGATAGTTTTTTAGGCATTGTTTCACGTCCATCGTAATTGTATTTTTCCAGATTTACATAGTGCCGGCAAAACTCAGCTTTATCGTTGATGGTATACTTGCGGATATCTGGTACCGTAGATTCCTGTGTCAGGAAATCTGAGTGGTTATAAAAAAACATACCCATCTCTGCAGGTAATGCCAGAACAGCACCTTTGTTAATGTGGTTATGGCCCCATATGCCCCAACCATAGACCTTGGAAACAGAGCATACAATAGTAAGCAGTAAGAGCGAGCTGAGCAGCCGGTACTTCATAGAAATGTGTTTGTATACTTACAAAAATAATGTTGTTGTAGTAAAGAAAGGAACCGACTCGAGCAATCTTAATGAACAGATAATATGTTAAACGAACTCATCGTCGATTGCAGCCACTTCGATCGTCTTAAACGTGAACGTGCGCTGTGAGATATAGCTGAGTATGGCAGTAATAATGCAGATAAAGAAGTAGGAAACAGTTGCATTAACCATGGGCAGATATAAGGCCGCGCCCTTAATAAGCAGGTAGGTGAGCAAGATAAAGGTAACCGTGGTGAGCACATATCTGAAGAACTGGATATGGCCATGCAGATTTGATTCAGGAAAAACAATGTGCCTTGACATAATAAACCCCGCCGGAAAACTGATGGCAAATGCGATAACCCAGGCGGCAACTTCTACTGCGATAACAATATTGCCAAAAACATGAACGTCCTGTTTGCCCAGCAAAATGTTGTACGCAAACCAATAAATAAAAATATTTAATACGGTATTGGAGCCACCGCAAGCCAGATAACGAAAGGTTTGCACACCGATTATCTTCCGGAAAGGCCGGTGGAAAAAATCAATGATACCTACTATTGTATGTCTGAGGAAACTAAGCAAAAACTAAAGTTGGCTGTAAAAGTACAAAAAAACCAATCAATATATTTTAGGTGAGGGGTATGCATTGTTAAAAAATGTGAATCGAACAATCGGAGTCTTATTTCGAATGTTTGCGCGTATCAATGGTTTCAATCGGCCCAATTGCTAGTATCATTGATAGCCTCCGGCCTATGGCCAATAAATTGTACTTAATTACAGTTTAATTTTCTGCAATCTTAAGAACAGTGCTTTTTCGTCAGTACCACACTGCTTCAGCAAATCGCTTAGTTCATCGTATGATACCAGTTCCGATTTTCTGTCTTTCATAATGCGTGCTGCACGGTAGGCAAAGTTTCGCCAGTTGTCGCCAATCTTTGTGAGTTCCTCCGAAAACTTGAGCAGTTCGTCATTTTTAAGCAACTGACCAGCTTCTTGTAAAAAGGCGGCATACAAATATCGGAACCCGGCACCACCAGTACCTATTTCTTCCTGCATCCTGATCACATTGCCCAGGTACAATGAAGCCCTTCTTGGTTCCAGTTTTCTTGGGTAGTTCTTAATCTGGTTGGCAAGCAAAAAAATACCCTTGTTACCAAACCAGGGAATTGGCGGAGCCATCATGAAATAGCACATCTGTTTTATGCCTTTTTCTATTGCACTACGCATATCCATTTCCTTAGGCGTTTCTGTAACGTAATACATAAAGCCCTTAGGTTCCGGTGTGCCTTTGGCAAACCTTGCTTTTACCAGATCTTCGGGAGCAATTTTTGTTACAATTTCCATCACAGGGTCACTGATCAGATAATCCCTTCCTTCCTTGCCGTACGCCACAAAATTGTGTGCATTAAAATGGAACCGGAACGCTTCAGGCAAATAAGGTAGGTAAAATACACTGCCCAGCATTCCAACCGGCTTGCCTTGAGCAAGCACATCGTCCAGAGCCTTCATTGCTTTTGCAGGGTCGCGAAAACGTTCGGAGTGTATTTTTATGTTCAGTCTTGATGCTACTCTTTTAACTATTGCGCCAGGCCATATGCGGTATGTGGTGCCTGGGGCACCGTTTATTTTCACAAATGGTAGATGCCCAAAAAACAACCCTGCACCTATGCCAAAAGCCATAGGCTCGCTGAGCTCAATACCTTCGTGCTTCAACAGGTTGGAAGATACACCGCTCTCGCAGTGTGCATGCTGAAAATGTTTATACTCCTTATTGCTCATTGAAAATCTATTTTCCTTTTCCGAAATTCTTTAGTTCGTCAACTGTGATATTAAAAATGCGGGCGTATTTTTCAAGCATGTCAGCAGACAGGCTGTTGAATACAGATGGTTTAAAATGCCTTTTTACCTGCCACTTCCATTTGCCGGCATAGCTGGCCAGCAGGGTAGTATCCATCAGGCTCTTGTGCATAAAGTAGGCAATAGGGCTCAGTTCCCCGGCCTTCACCTGTGCCAATACAAGCTTCAGATTTTCATCAATGTCTTCCCAGGTTTGTGCCAGTACAATATTCTCCGGTTCCCAACCTTCGTAATTTACGCCGGTGTACTGGCCATCTTTTCCTACTGCATACATCAGCTTTTTTATGTCTGATGCGTGGGTAGTTTCCCGCTTATCCTGAGGAACGTCTTTTATGTCCATTGCTCGAGCATTTATCTGGCAAGATAAAGAATTACAGGGAAATGGTCGCTGTATCCGTTTATCCAATATGTACCAACGAACGAGCGGTGCGGTTCACCTTCATGCCCCTTGTAATGGTCAATGATAAAATCAGGTTTGTATATCTCAGCTTTATTGTAGTGGAGTTTATGGTTTTTGTTTTGTAGAAATGCACCTGATATGATCACTTGGTCAAAGAGGTTCCAACTGTGTTTGTATGTTTCGGTGCCAGCGCCGGTTTTGTATATATCAGCCCAGGGGTTATACAGTTCATTCTTTTTCACTGCCGATGGCTCCGTTTTTGCATCTAAAATTTGGGCAATGCTCTTATCTGCAGGGTTGTCGTTAAAGTCGCCCATTAGCATGATTTTAGCAGAGGGGTTCTTTAATAATATTTGTTTTACTGCGTTTTTCTCCACGATTGCTGCTCGTTCACGTTTAGCAGTGCTTTCATCGGCATCACCTCTGCGCGAGGGCCAGTGACTAACAAATATATGCACAGAGTCTCCGGCTAGCACACCAAATACATGCAGTATGTCGCGTGTATTTGAATTGGCGCTTATAGAAGACAAGTCGATTTGTAGCGCCTCTGTCTTGATCACTTTAAATTGGAGTGGGTTGTACATTAAAGCCACATTGATGCCCCGAGGGTCTGAACCATCGGCCCATTCATATTTGTAACTGCGCCGTGCCAACTCTGGTTGGCGGGTAAGGTCGTTCAGCACATTGGTGTTTTCTACTTCTGCCAAACCTATAACAGCCGGGCCCTCTCCGCCTTCCATACTATTTATAACGGTTGCAATATTGTGTAGTTTCTGCAGGTAAATTTTCTTTGTGTACCGGTATTTGCCATGCGGAGTAAACTCATCGTCATTTTTTTGTGGGTTGTCTAATGTATCAAAGAAATTTTCACAATTGTAAAACGCAACTGCAATAGTATTCCTATTCTGGGCTACTGATCTGAAGCCGGTGATTAATATTGTAAAAAGTAAAAATATTTTTTTCAACGATAAATTTTAAGAAAAAGACAATATGCTGCTCAGTTGATTTTTATACTAACTTACGCAAAAATACAAATAGCTATGTCACAAAAACACGCGCTTATCGCCGAACTGCAGATGGAATCTGCTAACACCCGCAAAATGCTGGAAAGGGTTCCTACAGACAAAAACGACTGGAAACCACATCCTAAATCAATGACACTTGGCCGCCTTGCTTCTCATGTGGCTGAAATTGCCGGATGGGTATCTTACACATTGGACTCAGATGTACTTGATTTTGCAACGTTTGATTACAAGCCAGTAAGCAACGCTACTTCCGAAGAATTACTTGCTATAATGGACAAAAATGTAGCAATGGCCATGGCCTCGCTCGAAAAATCAACTGACGAAGATTATGATAAAATGTGGACCATGCGTAATGGTGATCACGTCCATTTTACTTTACCTAAAAAAGTTGTTTTGAGGTCTTTTGCATACAGCCATCTGGTGCATCATCGTGGGCAATTGAGCCTGTATTTGCGTCTGCTCGATGTTCCGGTGCCAGGCATGTACGGACCAACTGCCGATGAAAAGTAAATTGGTAGTCTGTGACTGAGACTGTCGGTAACAGACAATCTCGGTGTAAATTAAAATGTGATCAGATTTGTTGCTTATGCACAAACCTGATCACATTTTTTTTGAAGAGTTACTATTCAATCACGACTTTCCTGATGATCTGTGTATTGTTCGCATCGGTGAAACGGATACGTACAAAGTAAATGCCCTTGCTAAGATTTGAGGTGTTGATCTCCACATTTTCTCTGTTCACTTCGTTCTTTTGAATAATGGTTCTACCAGTTTCGTCGTACAACAAAATGCTGTTTACTGATTGGGCAGCCGCTACATTAAGGACTTCTGAGGCAGGATTGGGGAAGATCGTAACTTCTGGATGTAAATTAACTTGATTGACAGCGGCAGAACTACCCGAACATACCAGACTGTATAAAAAAACTGTTACAATTGAATCCACAGAATTCATTTTGGGGATATTGGTAGACCATGGCACGTGCATGTCTCCCGGGAATATTTTACTCATGTGATAGATGCCGTTTGCCGTATAAGCTGGTTCAAGAGATCCCAGGCCACAAAGTGTAACCTTGCAGAAGCCATAGAGCGGGTAGCCGCAGGAATAAGGCACAACAGGATCGGCATCGCCCTGGCAGTTTACAGATGGTTTGTTGCCGGGGCTTATGAACGAAGCATTGTTTAGTGCTCCAGCCAAATTAATGATCCCTTTGGTGCGCGTGGTATATCCTGCGTTGCCGCTATTGCCGTCAAAGCCACCATTAGCGGCCATAGCGGTTTGAATATGTGCGGGACATTCCTGAATACTATCCAGATAGCCTACATGCATGTACAATACTGCTCCGGCTGAATTGCCGCCTACAAAAATGTTGTTGGTGTCTATTTTATAGGTGTTAGTGGTAGCCCTGTCTTTCATGAAGTAACGAATGGCGGCCTTGCCATCACTGATGGCCATAATAACCTCATTGATTGCAGGTGTTGAATCGGCGCCTACCATGCTTAAGTAATCGGTTGTGCGATAGTCGATAGAAACCGTTACATAACCTCTTTTTGCAAAACGGATACACAAAGAATCTACCGTAGGATCGTTAGTTCGGTCGCCGTTGCCGGTGATGAAGCTACCGCCGTGAGCCAGAATAATTAAAGGCCGTGCAGACATTGTATCACCGGTAGGTTGGTATATATCCATCATCTGATGGTATACCGGCGAATACTCTACCGTGGTCATGGTAATGTTAGGGAAGATATTACTGACGTAACGTCCGGACGGGCATTGCGCTCTGGCCGAAGCGGACAGCATCAATAACACAAATAACAATTGCAGGTAACGATTTTTCATAAGCAGATTCTATTTTGTGAAAACCTATACAATATAAGACTTTCTTTATCTCAGTGATATGTTTTTATTAAATTTTGGTACAAGATACCGGAGGTATGAGTCATAAATCCAGTGCTGCAAGCAGGTCAAAACCTCGTGTTTACAGGCACGATGTTTGGAGATTAAACAAGATTTTTTTGTTGTGGTAATACTGGTTTGCTTGTTTTAATAATAAAAAATTCATTTACTTTGCAATTGGCATATGACTTTTAGAACAATTAAACGACTTACAGATGAGCACTTATTCAACAGAAAAACTGCACAAGGCATTACAGCACTTTTTTGGTTACGACCAGTTCAGGCTTAACCAACTTCCCATTATTGAATCAGTATTAGAAGGCAGAGACACACTGGCTATTATGCCTACAGGTGCCGGCAAATCTATCTGCTACCAGTTGCCTGCAATGCTGCTGCCCGGCATTACCATTGTAGTATCTCCGCTGATAGCACTAATGAAAGATCAGGTGGACTCACTGACTGCAAATGGTATCTATGCGGCATTCTTGAACTCTTCGCAGTCGCCGGCTGAGCAGCAGAGTGTTATAAAGAATGCAGAGCAAGGCAATATAAAACTGTTGTACATAGCACCGGAGCGCATACCTGCCAACAGTGATGGTTTTTTCACTTTCCTTGAAAAACTTAATCCGTCCATTTTTGCGGTAGACGAGGCGCACTGTATTTCTCAATGGGGGCATGACTTCAGGCCGGAGTACCTGAAACTGGCATCACTAAAGAAGCGTTTTCCGAAGGTGCCGGTTGTTGCGCTTACTGCAAGTGCCGACAAGGTGACACAAAATGACATCTTGCAGCGGTTGGAATTGGTAGAGCCGCGGGTGTTTATCTCCAGCTTCAACAGGCCGAATATTCATTATTACATACAACCCAAGAAAAACGTTTTTGGGCATATACTTGAATACGTTAAAAAACACAAAGACGACAGCGGAATCATTTATGCACTTTCAAGAGCATCTACAGAAGACATTGCGGGCCGGCTGCACGAGGCAGGTATAAAGGCGGCATACTACCATGCAGGTATGGACTCGGCTGAACGAAGCAGGGTACAGGACGCTTTTCTGAGGGATGAATACAGGGTTGTAGTAGCTACTATTGCATTTGGTATGGGCATTGATAAATCGAATGTGCGGTTTGTGATACACCACGACGTTTCAAAGAATATTGAAGGTTATTATCAGGAAACTGGTCGTGCCGGCCGCGACGGACTGAAGAGTGATGCAATACTGTTCTATTCGCCCGGAGATATTATGAAGCTGAAGAAGTTTGCGATGGTGGATAACAATCCACAGCAGTCGGCTATATCTATGAAGAAGCTGGAGTTGATGCAGGAGTATTGTGAAGACGAGGGGTGCCGCAGGCAGTTTCTGATGGAGTATTTTGGTGAACCTTTCCCGGCCTACTGTGGCAGTTGCGATTACTGCCTGAGCTCGCTGGAAGAAAAGGATGCCACTGAGGATGCACAGAAATTACTTTCTGCAGTATCCAGAACAGGTGAGCGGTATGGTGCGGGGTACATTATCGATTTCCTGAGAGGCTCAGCCAGCGAGAAGATCAATCCGGCGCATAAGGAACTAAAGACCTATGGAATCGGAAAGGGGTTAAAAAAAGAAGAGTGGCAGTGGATGGTGCAGCAGCTGCTGCGCAATAAATTCCTTTCGATCTCCAACGATCAGTATGCTACTCTGAAGCTCAACGAAAAGAGTTGGCAGATACTAAAGGGTGAATCTCAGATAAAACTGGTACTGAAGAAGGAAAAGGCTCAGGTTACGGATTATGATGAATCGGAGTTTGACCATGCACTTTTGCGCGAACTAAAGAATCTGAGAACAGATATTGCAGACCGTGAGCACGTGCCTGCCTATGCTATTGTGGCGGATAATACGCTGGTGGAACTGGCAACCTACCTGCCACAGAAATTTGACGAACTGAAACATATAACCGGTTTTGGCGACTACAAGGTAGGTAAGTATGGGGCAGGTTTTCTGGATGTGATCAAGCAATATGCGGCAGAGCATAACCTGGAATCGAAGATGCACTTTAAGAAGCCCAAGAAGGAACGGAAGGAAAGCAGAGATACTAGAGAGAAACCGGCTGTAAACAGTACTCAAAAGGCGACCTTTGCGATGTTTAACGATGGTATAAGTGTTGAAGAGATAGCGCGCCAAAGGAACCTATCGCCGATAACAATTGAGGGGCATCTGGCTGCGTTTATTGCTACTGGCGAACTGGATGTATACCGTCTGGTATCTAAAGATAAACTGGAGGAGATTTTGAAGGTGATAAAATCAACGGGGCAGGGTTTTGCTGCCAAGCCAATCAAAGATATACTGGGAGATGACTACTCTTATGGCGAGATAAAGGCGGCCTTGGAGTATAACCGACGGATGGGTAATCTATAGTTTGCCCGATCGTGGATTGTAAAAGCTGCATAGATACAGACTACTGCATCTATGCAGCTTTTGGGTGTTTTTCGATAGGGTTATAGTGAAGCAATTGTTCTTTGATTCTGCAGCAGGATCAGTTGTATCTGGAATAGGTCGGTCAGAGCTTCTATTGTTTTGTACTGTATCTTACGACTGCTCAGATCTATGATGTTATTGTTGACAGGTATTGGAATATGCTCGGGATGCCCTGCGCAGGCAGCATTATATTGATCTACGGCTTTTGTCAGTTCTGAAAGTTTAGCCTGCCCGATATCATCGGTTAAGAAGTCTTCAACAGAATGTAAACTGATCAAAACGTGCTTGTTTTCAAAATCATCAACTATGGCATCATTTCCGGTATCCCATTTAAGGATGAGGGTTTTTAGTTCGGTGCACATGCCGTAAATTTTCCGATTCATTGTAGAAAAGGAGTTATTGGCTGTATCGTTTTGAATTGATTTTTGTAGAATTGATTGTTCGTTTTTTAGTATGGCTTCGTTGCGCAAAAATCCCTTTGTAACACGTGCGTCAATGAGCCTGGCTGAAGAAGGAGTGAGCGTAAGGGTAAAGTACAGTCCGCAGGCAATGATAATGAACACTGATATGACAATAGTGTTAACCCTTGTTTCGCGGTTTCTGAACCCTGAAATAAAGTAGTATGGAAGGTAGACCAGCATAAGTATGCCGATTGAGGTGACACCCATTACATTTGCCCCGGGCCAATGCTGTACTTTAAAGAGGACGCTCAAAGTAAGTATTGAGGCAAACAATGAACCTATTGCCCAAAGGATTTTTTCGCTTGTTTTTTGTTTTTCTCTGGCTTTAAGTACAAACACAGTAGGGATAAACAACAAGCTTGCTATACCTATTGCCAGCGTTAAAGATATGCTGGCCCCTGGCGCATGGAGGTATTTGGCTACAATCCCAAGGACATAAAATACGACTGTCAGTGCTCCGGTAATCAAGATGGTCCGTTTCATAACTGTTTGTTTTTTAAAGGTTAAAAGAAAAATAAGTTCCTCCTCTATTTCATGCATTCCATTTGGTGATATCGCCTGGAATGCGGTTGCGTAAGCCATTTCAAAATCATTGCCGTTTTGCATTTCTTCCTCTACATAGCAGCAATAGTGGTCCAGCAGGTCGTTTTGCAGACCGTGATCAGTTACGCCATCGTGTATGATGCGCTCCTGTATCTTATTTACCTGTTCGTCAGAAAGCTGTATCAAAAGTAGATAGTGGTTTTGCTGTGATCAGATTGTGTATGGTATCCAGAAATGCGAGCAGTTCATCAACCGATACTTTCGCTGCCTTTTTACCGGGCTTGGTGAGTGTGTAGTATTTTCGCACCCGCTTACCAATAAATACCTCTTCAACGGTTACCAGCCCATCAGCTTCCAGTTTATGAAGGGCAGGGTATAGCGAGCCCTCTTTTACCAGTATCTGCTCGTTCGACATTTCCTTCACCATTTGGGTGATTTCGTAACCATACATACGGCCTTTGTCTTCCAATAAACGCAGGATGATGGTGCCTAGTGTGCCTTTAAGTAATTCTGTCTGATTCATAATATTGTGTTGCATTGTTTACCAATACATCACAAAGCTATGTAAATTTTTCAAACCAACAAAATTTATTTTTGGAAACATGCAATGCAGGCGCAGTGGGGTGTGTTGAATTGATTTTTATGCCAATTATTTAGCTAAATCTAGCCCACCACTAATTACCAATGTGTGGTTATCTTTTTTTCTCGAATTGGATAGCCCGCTACGGGGCACAACATGATTAAATCAAAATATTGCTACAAACAGACAGCCCCTCTGGGGCAATGTCATTAAGTAAAGCGTTTTTCCCGTTTCGCAGAGCGATGCCGAAGGCTTCGAAATCATTATCATTTCAATGTACTATAAACATTTGACCCTTCCGGGGTCATTTTTCAGTTACTTAATGATGTCCCCCTGAAATCCGGCAATTACTATCTTTATCTCAAATCTCTTTTTATGCTGCGAACTTTGTCTGCTGTAATTTTAATGATTCTACTGTGTGCCTGCCTGGGCTGCAATAATAGCGGCACAGGGGCCAACGCATCAAAGAGTGCATTTGATTCGTTTATGGTGCATTTTCATCCAGCAGAGCTGCCCATTGCAATCAAGGGGTGTAATATAGACCCAAAGAATTTTGAATTGCTGCCCATAGCAGGTTTTCCGAAGTTTGTATCGGACAGTGACAACGAATATGCCTACTGCAGTTTTAAAACCAACGGCGACTATATTGGTATCATCACACTCGGACCAGCAGATTGTTTTTTCCCGATATTGAAGACGTTTGACAAGAACGGCAACAAGATCGATGAGCGTGATATACACATAGGCGGTTGTGGCGCTGACTGCGGATTTACGTGCGAAGAGTTTATGACTCTTCGTGCTGACTATACTCTGTACACATCAGACACCATCTCTTATTACAAGTGCGACACTGCGGGCAATGAGATACCCGGTACCAGGGAGCACTATGTAGTATATAGGAAAGGCCGCCTTTTGCCTACCGGCAAAATTGAATTGTCTGATGACGCAAAGTTGCTACTTACCGACAAGGTCAATTAGTGTTTCCTGCGGATTGGTAGCGGAGGAGCTGTGATAAAATGTACTATGCCACTCACCAAACCGGGGCAAAGTGCCAGATCTGGATTGGAGTAAGTAGCCAGATTGCCGGCACGGTCTTCGGGTGCATTTTTCAGAACGTGGTTCATGCCGTTGATGATGAGCAGTTGAGCCCTGTCGTTGGCGTTGTTTAGTTTCTTTGCCTGGTCTGTGCCCACCTGCAGGTCGGTTGTGCCCTGAACAATAAGTATGGGCTCATGTAATTTTGCCAACTCCTCTGTGGGGGTGTATTTCAGCCAGGTTTGCATATATGGCTGCATACCGCTGTTGAACAGGTCCGTAAGTCCTTCGGGTATGTTGTTAACCATATATCCTTTTTTCAAGCTGTCCATGATCACCCTGGCTTTTTCGGCGATACTTTTTGACTGCACACTGAGTTGTTTTTCGATCAGCAGGTCTATAGGGTCTGCTGCACCGGCAATGGATATGAGTCCGGAAACGAGTTCTTTATTTGCTGCAAGAATTGCAAACAGCGACCCTTCGCTGTGGCCCAATACATATACCTGCGAGAATCTTTTATCGCTGTTCAGTTGTTTGATAAAGCCGGCTGCGTCGTTTATATAATCGTTGAAATATTGTTTATTGTCGGCACTCAATACAGATGCGCTACCGCCTATGCCGCGCTTGTCGTAGCGCACAGATGCTATGCCGGCTTTTTTCAGCGAGTCGGCCAACATACGGTAGCCATTGGTTTTGCCGGCCAGCGGGTTATTGCCATCTCTGTCGGTTGGTCCGGAGCCTGCTATGATAAGCACTACAGGCACTGGTCCTTCTACATCGGGCAAACTAAGTGTGCCGTGTATCTCACCAGTTTTAGTGGAGAGTATGTATTCATCAAGACTGGGCACTTTATTTTCGGGCTGGTAAGCTATGAATCTGAATGCTTCCAGTTTCTGTTCTGTGCTGATGGCCAACACAAGTGTTAAAACTGATTTATCGAAGGTGACTTTATACAGGGCGGTCTTTTCCTTTTCTTTAGTGAATTCGTATGCTTTCATTTCGCCCAAACTACCAAATACCTGTTTGAAGGTCTGCTCTGTTTTTTCGAGGGTCAGTTTGGCTTTGCCGGCATCAGTCAGCATATTGTAGATACTATCGTTCTGTTGGTGGTTGTAGTACGACTGGAATTTTTTCACCACCATGTCATAGTCCGCTCTGGTTTGCGAATAGCTGTACAGGGTAATAAATGTAGCGACGAATGCGAGCAGTATTTTTTTCATTGGACCCAATTTACTTTATAAACAATAGTGTATGATAAGAGATGCGAGTGTTTCGGCAAGGATAAGGGTAACTATAAATGTACCCGTGGCTTTACCACCTTTCATGTTGCACGATACGGTGTAGGCATTGTACATTAATGCTACCAACCAGATGGCGAATACTACACTAAGCAGACCCACCGCGATAAAACCCGGAGTGATCATTTTCATGATCTCATCAACTGTTTGCGGTTGTGTGGCGGGGGCGTGCACCAGGAAACCCAACAGGGCTGGAAAAATCATTACCCACCGGGCAAACGCCATAGTGCCGGCAACATCTATGAACCTGATGCGAGAGGTGGAGAATATGATGCCCGAAAGATAAAAGAATGCAGTTGCAACACCCCAAACGATCAACTGCTCGAGCAGGTGGCTTGTGAGCGGGGATATTCTGCCGGAGTGAATATCAATCACCCCATCGAAATGGGTATGGCTGTAAAAACCAATCAGGCCGGTTAGGACCATTGCCGCCAGACCGATGAGTAAAGCCCGGGTGCCGGCTAAATAGATAAATGGGTTGAACAGCCACTTTTTCATTTTATCGTTTTTAAGTTGTTTGCACCGGTTTCTATTTTGCTGATGATATCATCGAGCAGGTTGCGGACGGTAGGGTAGCTGAGGCCCAGTTTCTGAGCCATGATCTTGAGGCTGCCGCTGCTTTTTACAAACTCAACAATAAAATCCTGCTCCTCGTTGGTGAGGCTGGCCAGCAGCGGGAGTGAAAACAGCCCGCTTACTTCTGTGCTGCATTTACCGCACACCAGGCTTTTTACACTGAGTGTGGCAGAGCAGCTGGGACAAATATGTGGTAGATTCTTTTGCATTTTGTTTCACAAAGGTAAATTCTTTTTCAATAAAATTTAGTTTTGGTTGAATAAAATCAATATTTACTTTTTAAAAAAGCATAATTGTCTGAATTACTATTGAGTAAGTGGAATGTAAATCTGGAACATCATTTTTGCCCGATGCTGGTATTTTCCCACTTTTTACAAAAAGTACGTGAAAAAATTAGAAGTCTGGTAATCAATATTTTGCACCCGATTTGTGGATAATAATTTCTCAAAAACTACCCATTTGGGAAAAACGGATCAGGATTTAAGGATTTTAGGATTTTCATAATGTGTTATTTGGTGCGTTGGAAAATGTTTTAGCAGAAGGTTCACAAAGTAGTTCGGCAAGCTCATATGCACAAGGTTCACAAATATTAGATAACATCCTCAACTTCATGAACTTCAGTTTTACTTCCGGTTTCTTCCGGTGGCGGAAGTAGCGGAAGTGATGTAAACTATTGGTATTCAGTATTTTATGTGATAATTGCGGGTTTTCTGGAAAAAATGGGCGGTTGCGGGTTGTTGGATTGGAAAAATGGTATTGGTGTGTTGTAAATATCGTGTATTGATTTATAACTGCAAAATGAAAAATCTATGACGGGGCGCATATGGTCTGTGATGGGACGTATACGGCTTATGATGGAAAATAGTTTGAGGTGGGCGCAAGTGGAAAAAACTTGATGCCTGGTAGAAACAAGTCAAAAAGACTTGCGCCAAACGGGGGAGAGCGTCATTTTGTAGAAACAATTTCGCGCTTCTTCTTATTTCGTAGTTCATAATACAGCGCAAATGCAAAGCCGCCACCGAATATTATAATTACAACACCAATCCAGTTGTTTGAATTAGCTTCTTTGCAATAGTTGGTAAGCGTTAGAAATACTTGTCCCCTACCTTGAAAAGCATATACGGCTACCTGAGGAAAGCGTTCCTGCGTTGGAGGTTTTTGTATGTTGTTGTTATAATCTTCGGCAGCAACTTCTAAATGCACAGTATCACCTTTACCTACATAGTCATTTATCATTCCCCATGCGGTGGCTTCAAATGCGTCTCCACTTATAACGAAAGTATTAGCGGGATATTCGTTCAGCAGGAGCCTTACACTCCTGTTCTTTCCATAGTTATTAACATCAGGATTTTCCGCCAGTGTACCTGTTACAGAAGCAACAGCAATATCGTTTGGTGAAACCGGCGGAGCAAACAATATTGCAAAACCAGCAAATATCAGCAGCACAGAAAATAATGCCACTATGATATAGCCAATAACGCGCACAATTGATTTAAAAATACCAGCAAGCACTTTTCAAAAATAAGGAATGAAATCTACGATACTTATTTCAGCCGAATCCTCTTCCCGCACACCTGGTCTACGCTTCAGAGAGATGGGCTGGGACACTCCAAAAGAACGGATTAATTGAGTAAATTCCCTTACTCCTTCACCACTTTAAGCGTTACTACTCCCAAAGGGGAAATATCCTTAAGGAAATATACGCCGGGTGCAAGGGCTGTGAGGTCCAAGCTAATGGTGGTGCCTGTTCGTTGTTGGCTTAGTAGCAACTGTCCGGTGAGTGAATAGACTTCATCGGTGGCATTTGGGGTGTTTGAGTTTAGATTCAACAGACCTGTTGTGGGGTTGGGATAGATGGTGGTGCGTGTGGTTGTATGTGTGGGAGTATAGAGTGGTGGTGGATTGTAGGGTATGGCTATTCTTCCCAGCAATACATCGGCATAGCCGTGGTTTACTATGGGGAAGCCGTGGAGCGTGAAACTGTTATAGTTGACACCTGTATAATACACGCTGCCTGGATATGCAGCTATGCCCGACACCCAACTTTGGCGCGGGCCGCCATATGATTCAGACCAAACAACGTTTCTGCCGGTATCGTACCGCGCCATCAGGAAGCTGCCGCCTCTGGCTCCGCCCAGATCTGTGTAAGTGCTGGTGCCCACATGTGCCACGCCTCTGAAATTTGTGTACAGATAAAAGCCTGAGTCATCGGCGGAAAGGGCGGTGCTGCCCAGATAGCCGCATTTAAACCCTGTACCATACAGCCAGTTGAAATGACCGGCAGTATCGAGTTGTGCCACGCATACTGATGTAGTATCGGCAGTAGAGATTGAGTCGGTGCCGAAGCGTATCTTGTAGTTGTATATGCCACTAATAAGCAAATGGCCAGCATGGTTGTACTCGATCTTATCGTAATACAGGAAGCCGCCGATCTGTGCGCCGCCATTT
The DNA here is from genome assembly GCA_903829015.1 of uncultured Bacteroidota bacterium. Taxonomy (GTDB): domain Bacteria; phylum Bacteroidota; class Bacteroidia; order Chitinophagales; family Chitinophagaceae; genus Nemorincola. The sequence continues at coordinate 5,396 of CAIKOJ010000048.1, read as the reverse complement.
ACCCACTTGTGGTTTCCGTTGGTATCTAACTTAGCAACGAAACTGCTGTACGATCCGGATGAGTGCAGGGTATCTGAGCCGAATACTGCCATGCCTGTAATGCTGCCCAGCACATACACATCTTTGCCGTCGGTGGTGATAGCGTCCATGCTGTTTATGAGCCCGGTATCAGATACATCCTTCAGCCACAGACAGCGCCCGGCACTGTTGATCTTGGCAATATATCCTCTGAATGTCCATGAGTTGTAGCTGGGCAGTATGCAGGTGTCTATACGCACAGTATCTTGGTACCAACCACATACATATGTGCAGCCGTTTATCACCTCCATACCGGCAATGGTCGGGTTGCTGTTTCTTGTGCCGTTTATGGTGCGTGTCCAAAGAATATGTCCTGCTGTATCGACCTTCAGAATATAGCCCATGCTGCACTCCCATCCACATGCCACATTGCGAATGGTGTCGGTGCCATAAACCAAGGTATCGGTAGCATACCCTGCCGCATATATATTGCCGATGCTACTGGCATCTCCTGAGGTGAAGTTGTCTCCGTCGTACTTTATGGCGTATATGGCATTGCCATTGCTCTGGTAGTGGCTCAGGTCTATACCGGTAACCACCCATCTGCAGGTGCCCGATGAGTCGTACTTGGCAATCACCTGGTTTATGTTGGCGCCAGAATAAAGTGGCGGGATAACATGCGGCAGAGTAGCAGCGCACATGCTCAGATCGGTGCGGTACCAAGCTGCCAGATACACATTGTGGTTATGGTCGGTGCAGATAGCGGAAGATTCTGTAATGTCGGATGCATCGCCTATGTCGAGTGCCCATCGGGTTGTTTGAGCGTTAGTGATAGCAGCGGAGAAAATTAAAGCAAAAATGAAAATGATAGGTTTCATAAATGTAGAGTTTAGACAAAGGTATGGGATTAATATAAATAAGCGCATTTGGGCGCTTACAGCAAATCACCTGGCAATTAATGAGCGTGGCAGGCTATGAATGAGCCTGCCACAGAATAATCATTTGTTTCGCGAACCGGTTATATCGCCGCCACACCTACGTATATCACTACGCCGTCGGCTCCGGGGTTGTCTTTGAGGTCTACGTATGCCGATGGTTTCCAGTTGTTCATGGCCCACAGATTGCCTGCTTTGTCAATGCTGGTAGATGTGAGGCGCATGATGGGTTCGTAGCACCTCATGCGTTTACTTGTTGTATCGCCGCTATCGGGTTTTGTGGGGTGTTGCTGGTTGCCGTAGAGCGGGCTTCCGTTACGCAGCATTACTTCGAAGCCGCCGGTGGGCACTGTCATCAGGCTGGCTGTGCTGTCGTCTTCGTTGCGGATCATTGTTACACCAAAGGGACCTTTCATATCCAGCGTATCATAGTCGGGATTACGTTCTCTATCATTCCCGAAGTTGGCTACAAACATGGTTCCTGCTTTGTCGAAGGTAATACCCCAAGGCGCATGAATATTGGTGGTGAACTGACCTATGTAATTAAGGTTGTTGTCGAGTTTTATGACACGGCTGCTGGTGATGGCTACCACAAACACTTCGTCGTTCGCGTTGACGGTTACCTGTCGCAACTCTTCGCAGCCTGTGTCTTCCCAGGTACTCTCCCACGATGCCAGGCACTGGAGTTCACCGTTTACCAATGCCATTTTGTGTACCGAAGATTTTACGTTTAGCCCTGTATCGTTAACATTGGCCTTGCCTATACAAGATACAAACGCATTGCCCTGGCTGTCTATAACCACATCGAAAGTGTTGTGAAACGGGCTAGGATTGCCCAGGAAGTTGTCGTAGGATAATGCGTTATTGGGGTCGCCGCCTATGTACACTACTATGGCGCTGTTTTGCGGCTCGAAGTTGTAAATGCTGGGTGGAGTGCCGGGAGGCATAGGCTGCTGTGTGCCTATAGACGACATCCACAGGTTGCCGTTACGGTCGTAGCAAAGCGCCTGTACGCGCGAAAGCTTGTTGGTAAAGCCGTTGGGCGGGCTTACTACAGTGCCATCGTACTTGAAAACGGAAATGCTGCCCTGCTGGGGGTTCCACGATTCCTGTCCCCAGCCAAAGTTGCCGATGGCTATGGTTTCGCCGGCATCGTCTATAGCTATACCAAAGCCGGGGCCCAGTATGCCGCCGCCGGTGATGGGCGATATGTTGGCAGGTGAGCCATCAGAGTTGAGTACTATACAGTGGGTGCCGGAGTCGGGTGAGCCTGCACGGCAGTTGTTGGCGATCCATGCCTTGTCTTCTTTATCGAATACGGCAAAAGCCGCACCTGCTATCAGAAAGTTTTTGGCACCGGAGTCGTTGGCTTTAATGGTCAGTGTCCACTGGCTGGGTTGCGGCGACATACTGCCGGGGAGTGTAAGTGTGGGTAGCGATGGCGTGAGCACCTGTGGCAACGAGCTGATAAGTGCGTAAATTTCTGCGACGTTGGTGAAGGGATTGTACACGAGGTACAAAAGCCCCTCGAAAACTGATGGAGAACCGCCCGCCAAAGCGAGGAACTGGTCGTAAACATATGCATCGGTGAGGCAGTAGTACAGTAGGTTGCCGAGGAAGTTGAACAGGGGGTAACTGTTGGTTTCGAGCGCATTGGGAGAAGATGATATGACCGGGGAAATATCACCATTGGTGTGCACGAAATTATTTTTCATGCCGTAAGCGATTTTTAAGCTGCGGTTATTGCCGTAAATGCTGATGGGTGCTTGAGGTAGATATGATATCAGGCGCGCAAAGCAATATGTCGCAGCAACAGTAGTCTGCGCCGATACGCATACGTTGGTAGCTGACCCATCGAATACCGCAAGCAACGTAATGTTGCGCCCGTTGGTTTCGTAAGTGGTGCCGTTTTGTGTGTAACTCAAAACCTTCATAGTGATGTAATAGTAGCCTGACGGGGTAAGCGATAGGTTGAGCTGAAAGTTGGGTGAACTGGTTGTACCGCTATTCATTAGTATCGCATTGCCTAACGATATTTGATAGACGGAAATTGAAGCCGACGTAATGCTAACGCCCGGTACGATGAATGCCTCAAAGGACACTGATGGTGGTGTGCTGCTCATAACAGAGGTTTGAAAAGTTTTAAAATAGTATGCCATTCCCGGCAAGCATTAAAAATAATAAACATTGTGAAAGTTCAAAAATTAAATTTGTGTGTTATGTTTTTGAAGTGATTCTTGAAGCAGGGATGTGAATCGCACAATGGGTTCTGAAATTAATAGGGCTATGATCTCATACTGAAAAGAGGAGGTATGGCGGGGAGGTTGCTTAAACGAAGAAACCGCCCCAGAATTACTTCTGAGACGGTCTCTGTTATTTGCGAAATACTATCTGATAAATTATTTCTTAGCTGCTGGCTTAGCTGCTGCTGCCGCTGCTGGTGCTGCGCCTTTAGCAGGTGCCGCTGCTGCTGCAGTAACTTCCTGGCGGAGGGCACGGGTAGTAACAACAGATGCTATAGGAATACGTGGTGAGTTCAGAATTTCGATGTTATCTACTTTTACGTCTTCAACACGGATGTTGCCATGTAACTGCAGGTTAGTAATATCTACAGTGATGTGCTCCATCAGGTTTTTTGGGTAAGTACGAACGTTCAAAGCTTTGATCTTCAGTTCCAGACGACCACCGTCTTTTACACCCTGCGACTGACCTACAAATTTGATAGGCAGTGTAGCATTAATCTTCCTGTCTTCCACCAGTTCCAAAAAGTCGAGGTGATTCAGGTCGTCAGTTACTACGTCGAACTGAATGTCTTTCATGATACTGCGGTAAGTTTTACCACCTACAGTGATCTCAGCCAACTGGAATTCAGGTGTGTACACCAGCGTTTTGAACGCGATAGTTGGTGCGCTGAAATGGATTGTTTCTTTACCACCGTATATTACGCCTGGTATTTCACCTTCAGAACGAAGCTTGCGTGTTGCTTTTTTGCCAAGATCGCTTCTTAATTTGCCTTCAATTTTTACACTTTTCATTTTGTGTGTTTTGTTCTTTCGGTCACGTGCGCTATTCCGCCTAACATCCGTACCGAAATCCGTTTTAATAATAAAGGTCTTCCCTTTGTGGGGGCGGATTTTTTTGTATAAACAGTCGTTTTATTTTAGTCGTAAGTCGTAAGTCATGAGTCGTGAGACTCGTGTTTTACGATTTTACAAAGAGCTTCTTGTTTTTTATTACTTCGTCTTTTGCAATTAAGTCAACATTGGTAACCACTCGATCTCATTAAAATGAGTAGTGGGTTACTTCCTCTGACTATGAATAAACAAAGAACTAATTGACTTATTCTCGAAAGTATTACGGATGGCTACTGCAAACAGATCGCCGGTTGATAATACTTTTATTTTATCGCACTGTCCTTTCAGAGGTATGGTATCACAAACTACCAGTTCTTCGAGTTCAGAATTAGCGATATTCTCATAAGCCTTGCCACTCAAAACCGGGTGCGTACAAAACGCTCTTACCGATAATGCCCCTTTCTCTTTCAATATGGCTGCCGATTTACAAAGTGTACCTGCGGTATCACAAATGTCATCGATCAGCACAATATTTCTACCTTTCACATCACCTATCACCGTCATAGCTGCAATTTCGTTTGCACGTTTGCGCTGCTTATCGCAGATAACCATATCTGCTTCAAAATACTTGGCAACTTCACGTACACGGTTGGTGCTTCCCACGTCGGGGGCGGCAAAGGTAAGGTTTTCTATTTTAAGTTTCTCGATGTATGGAATAAAAATTGCTGACGAATCGAGGTGATCCACTGGTATATCAAAAAAACCTTGAATCTGAGGTGCGTGCAGATCCATTGTCATTACCCTGTCGGCGCCTGATTTTGCCAGGATATTAGCTACCAGCTTGGATGCAATAGCTACTCTGGGCTTGTCTTTTCTGTCCTGACGGGCATAACCGAAGTAGGGGATAACAGCAGTAATGTACCCTGCTGATGCTCTGCGGGCTGCATCGATCATCATCAACAGCTCAAACAAATTGTCGGCAGGTGAATAAGTTGCTTGCACCAAAAAAACATAATCTCCGCGAATAGATTCCTGAAATACAGGTTGGAATTCGCCGTCGCTGAACTGTTGTATGGTTAGAGCCCCAAGTGGTTTTCCGAAGTTTTTGGCAATTTTTTCCGCCAGGTAAGTAGAAGCGCGACCCGAAAATATCTTTACTGAAGAATGCATATTAAAGAATGTGGCGCAAAGGTATACTAATGCACCCTTTTGAGAAACAGGTATTTATCCACAATTTTTGTACTTTTTGAGGTTATGTTATTATTAAATATAAAACGTTTTGGTCGTGAACCAACCGAAAAGCAATAAACGTTGAAAAATGATATTTGGGTGAATGGATTACCGCCTTAGTATTATCGTATAAATATGG
>CAIKOJ010000047.1 GCA_903829015.1 uncultured Bacteroidota bacterium | reverse complement strand
TGGAATGTTGGTATCCTTGCGGCTACTGCCAACTGCTCGGCCATCTTAGGAGGTATACCGGCATTAGTGCCTACCAATTTAAATAACTCAGATCTCTCTGTAATTCTGATGGGGGATACAAATACCATCAATACTTTTACAGGCGCAAACGGAACGTTTAATACTATTCTTAATGGCTGCAACAATATTACTTCCGGCATTTTCAATAGCATTTTTGGTGGTAGCGATAATTGTGCATATGGACCGGCGATAGGTGCTACAGGAGCAGCCGCTTGCTATGCATCTGTGATAAATGGTAATTTTAATTGTGCATCGGACCCAACGTCAACGGGAGCTAACCCTCTGGGCTATTGTTATCCAACTATTGTAAATGGAACACATAATTGCGTTTTTGCTCATAACTCATTTATTGGCGGTGGCAATAGTAACACCATATTATCAGCACCTGTCAACCAAGTTTCAATTTTTGATTTTATTGGGAATGGCAGCAGCAACAGTATTGTTGAAGGTACTTCTTACAGTTTTATAGGGAATGGCAGCAGCAACAGTATTTTTGCAAACGATACTTATGGCTTTATTGGCAATGGCGACAACAACAATATTCATGCAGCAACTTCTTATAGCTTTATTGGCAACGGACACTACAACAACATTTGTTCAACTGACAGTGCCATCGTTGCTGGTTACGAAAACCGGATTTTGACAAACAGTACATGTAGTTTTATCGGTGGTGGTCATGCAAATCTCATAGAGTCGGAATATGGCGTTATTGGCGGTGGTTCAGCCAACTCAATCCATACTAACACATTCGCCAGTTTTATTGGCAGTGGTAACATTAATTCTATTTGTGGCGATTATACAAGTATTGCCGGTGGTTGCTGCAATAGTACCACAGGAGGTGGTCATGGAGTATCGTGCTATGCTTTTATTGGTGGTGGCGGCTGTAATTTAATTCATGATGAAACCATCTATAACGCACTCGCCGGAGGCTTGTGTAATTGCATTTACCAATCAAGCTACAACGGAGTTTTTGGTGGCAGGGACAATCAGATCTTTTATGTTTCCAATAATAGTTTTATTGGCGGCGGTCTCAGCAACCTGATAGGTAGTTTAGACAGCGCGCAAAATAAAAGTTTTATTGGTGGTGGTGAGTTAAATCAAATTTTTGGTACGCCCGGCAGCGCAGCCGACTACGGGGTTATTGGTGGTGGATTAAATAATATTATTAATAGTGCTTGCTCTTCTATAATTGGTGGTTCAGGCAATACAATTCCCGCAGGCTTTCCAAATTCGCATATTGCAGGTAGTGGTATAGTTCTTAGTGCCGGCACAGTAGGGAATCCTGGTTCGCTTCATATAAATGGACTTTGGGCTAACGGTCTTCCCGGAGTAGCTGGAGTACCAGGAACGGTCTATTGTACTGCTACCCCGCCAGCAGGAGCAAAATATATGATTATCTCATAGTGTTACGAAAATGTTTGTTTTAAGACCATTTTTATTCTTGTTTTGTGTCTTGCCATGCTCGATCAGTGGGCAAACTATTACCACTTTTGCTGGAACTGGAACAGCTGGTAATTCAGGATACGGAAATCCAGCCACAACTGCCAATATTGCTGCACCCAGCACTGGTACCTTTGATAAAAGTGGAAATTTCTTTTTTATTTCCACCTCGGGTAGTGATAGACTGTCTAAAGTTGATGTTTCTGGTACAATTAGCCTGATTGCCGGTGGTATTGCTGGAAGTGGAGGTTTCAGTGGAGATGGCGGATCTGCATCGGCGGCGACGTTTAATAAGCCGCAAGCTGTTGCTATCGACAGGAAAGGAAATTTGTATATTGCTGATGCTTATAATAACAGGATACGGAAAATTGATATTTCCACTAATGTTATTTCAACTTTCGCAGGCAATGGTGGCACAGGATTGGTAGGTGATGGTGGACCAGCTACATCGGCAAACGTTTATAATCCATTAGACGTATGTTTTGACAAAAAGGGCAATTTATACATCGCAGAAGCCCAGCACTATCGAATCCGAAAGGTTGATACCAACGGTATTATTTCAACTTTTGCGGGAATAGGTGGTGCGTTTGGATTTAGTGGTGATGGTGGACCAGCGACAACAGCATTACTTAGTGAAGTATGGGGAATATGTGCAGATAATCAGGATAATTTATATTTGGCTGATTTTGGGAATGGTAGAGTTCGAAAAGTTAGTACAGCCGGTATTATTTCTACAATCGCCGGTAAAGGAGGTTCAATGGTGCAATGTGGAGATGGAGGCCCTGCAACTGCGGCATGTGTTAGTCCCGAACGGATAGCAATTGATAATTTTGGTAATTTGTATGTCACGAGTTATATCAGCAATAGGGTTAGGATTATTACTTCTTTAGGAATAATAAATACCTTCGCTGGAACGGGAGTTGGTGGGTATAATGGAGACAATGGTTCTGCAACCGCTGCACAGTTAAATTATCCATCTGGTCTTGCGATAGATTCTTGTGGAAACTTGTATATAGCTGATTTGGAAAATGCTAGAATACGTAAAGTCTATTTTGAGCATTGCGACTACCTAAAAGTTGAGTCGACACGTGCTGAAAGCAATGAAATTTCAATATACCCTAATCCTGCAATTGACCAACTTCACATAGACAATATCTCAGAAAATACATCTTGCGTTATACTGAACCCGGTAGGCTCAAAAATATTTTTTTATACACTTTCCGAGTGTAACAACCTTCTCTCGATTAAATCACTCCCGTCTGGCGTTTATTTCCTGGAGCTAAAAAGTGAGTCTGGAGAAAGAACGGTAACAAGGGTAGTAAAAGAATAAAAAAATCTTATGAAAATAGTATTTAAAATCGATGGCGGCATTGGTAAGAGTGTAATGGGTACAGCCGTATGCAAGGCAATTAAAGCGTAACACCCTGATTGTAAATTAATAGTCATTACTGGTTATCCTGAGGTGTTTGAAGGCAATCGTCGCATATTCAAGGTTATCAGGCACAACGAACTAAGCTACTTTTATAAAGATCATATTGATGAGCAGCCAGACACACTGCTCTTTATGCAAGAGCCATACCTGCACACAGATTTTATTCAACGCCGTGGTCATCTGATAAAAGTGTGGTGCGAGATGAACGGTATTAAATACAACGGTGAGTTGCCGGAATTATTTATCAACCACAAAGAGAAAAGCTCTTTCGCAGGTATGTTTGCATCGCCCAAGCCTATCTTTGTTATTCAAACCAACGGCGGCATGCCAAACCAAACCGACAAGTATTCGTGGTCTCGCGATCTGCCTTTTTCTACTGCGCAGAAAATAGTAGATCATTTTGCTGCCACGCATAATGTGGTGCAGATTAAAAGAAAAGACCAGCCGCAATTGCAGAATGTATACCCTGTTGAGGCCAGTTTCCGGCAGTTGGCGGTATTAATTGCACTAAGCGATAAGAGATTGTTCATAGATAGCTTTGGGCAGCACGTAGCTGCTGCACTGGGCATGCCTTCAGTAGTTTGCTGGATAGCAAATGTGCCTTCACAGTTTGGTTACGAAATGCATACAAATATCATGGCTAACGCGCCCACTTTAGAGCCTGAATTAAGAAATGCAGTGTTGAGTAAATACAATACCAACGGCCTCGAAACCGAAT
>CAIKOJ010000046.1 GCA_903829015.1 uncultured Bacteroidota bacterium | reverse complement strand
TCGCCGTTGTTCATATACTAAGTGGTATGAGCACATAATGCTTCCCTTTATGGGGCGGGGTTCAAACTTTTAATTGTATGAAAGCAGAAACCCGTACGCAGGCACGCAACCTTTATTTCCAAACCAATCTCAGCCAGTCTCAGATTGCAAAGCTCCTCGATGTAGACCGCAAGACAGTGTACCACTGGCTCAAAGAAGGTAAGTGGCAGCAGCAGAAAAAGTTGTCTGTGCATATGCCGTCCAAGATCGCCGAGCAGTATTACTACATGCTCGCCAATATGAACCACGAGATACTCTCCCGAGAGCACCAGCCCTATCCGCTCACCCACGAGGCCGAGCAGATGCGCAAGGTCACACTTTGCCTGCGCAACCTCAAAAACCGGCAGACCACCAACGAGGCCATGGAGTCATACACCCTGCTGCTCGAAACCATTCAGCGCGAAGACCCCGAACTGGCCGACAAAGTAAACCCTTACGTAATGCGGCAGATCCAGAATAGGGTAGAGGTGAAGTTCGCTGATATACTCTCTGATGAATACAAAATGGATCCCACCATGGATGAACTGTACGAATACGAGATCCGGCCTGCCGATGACGATGATCCCACATTCACCATGCCCGATACAAACCCTTCCGAACCCGACACCCCCGGCGGACTCACCGCACCAACCAGCCCCTCTAAACCCACCAAACCAGTATCTCATAACAATCAAATAAAAACAAACATTCCTATGCCACAAGTATCAACCATTGCTGCAACTGCCGGCAATCAAGTAGCCAGCCAGGCACAGATCGCAGCAACAGCCGTGAACGAAATAACCGCAGCCGCTAGTCCCTCAGAAGCCACCAAGCCGGTTCCAGCCGAGCCGCAAACCACTCCTAAAAAAGCGAAGTCCGTTGCTGGTAAAACGAAGTCTAAAAACCCAAAAAAGAATCGTGCACCCAAAAAAGCAAAATCATCTTCATCGCTCTCTGCTCTCAACTCGCCTGTCTCTAATTTCAGCAAATCACTCTTCACCGTTCTGGAGGCGCACTCTGCTTCTTCACTATCTGATCTCAATATCCCTGCTGAAATAAAAGAAGAAATTAAAACCGCTGCTGAGTTGGTTAGTAAGATAATCGCCAACCCATACCCGGGTTTAGCGCAGTTATTTACTGCTTATTTGTTCGACCAGTTATCAAAAGATCCGAATCAACCAAGAACTCGTCCATTAATCGGAGAAGACTTGTTGGGTATTCAAATTGATGCACCTGAAACGCAGGTCCAAAATGAAATACCACGGCCCGCCGAAAAATCAGCATTGGTTGCCGCCTGATCACCGCACCTGACCACAAAGTGGGGTGAAAATGGGGAATTCTGACAGGCAATTTAATTGAAAATTAACTGGTTACGCTGTTTTACAATGTTGGAGTAAAAGTGGGGAATTTTCTCTCGGTTAAGTAAATATTTCAAAATTACCTACCGGTCTCTCCAATGTGTCAGGTCCTTGTCTTCACCACCTCTAATCAGGTTGATGATGACTGATATGACCATGGCGGCAACAATTGCTGAAGCCAGTTTTCTGAACAGGTGATCTTCAATAAACTCCATGTGTGGCATAAGGTAGTGACTGCCGATCCAAAGACCTGCAATGCCGATGCCTATAGTACCTAATATACCAAACCCCCTGCCCGGCAGTACAAGTTGTGCTACCAGTCCGGCTATCATACCCAGTGCTATGAAGATCAGCAGCGGCTTATGTTCCTGGAACTGATCCATGATGAACTGCGGGAGGGAAAAGAGTAGCATGTATTTCATGGCGTTTGAGTTATATGTGTGAAGATCGTTTTTCGAAATTTGAATACTAACCTACAAAACTTCTCGAAATCAAATCTGTCATTTTAAAAATGATTTGCTATAAATATAATCATAATAGTTTTTTGCACTGGTAAAATCAACAACTTTCTGTTGGTAAACGGTAATTCACATTTAGTCATTTGTTCACAATTAATCCCTTATTTTTGGTAAACAATCCAAATCCCAAATTCCCAATTACAAATTACTAACAACAAATTACGCAAAAATTGATCCTTCAGAAACCAATAAACGATAACCTTGAACTTTTAGCACGCCAGGTGGTGGAGGGTTTTATTATTGGTTTGCACAAAAGTCCTTTTCATGGCTTTTCGGTTGAGTTTGCCGAGCATCGACTGTATAATCAGGGCGACCCGATGCGGCATATCGAC
>CAIKOJ010000045.1 GCA_903829015.1 uncultured Bacteroidota bacterium | reverse complement strand
TTGATGAAGTTTTCTGTGGACTGCTTTTTCTTTGATTCCATGTTTACATTTTTTGTTGGTTAACAATGGAAACACTATCTAAAGTTATGTTCTTTTCAGTCCACTTTATGCTGACGATTTACAAACAATGGAAACACTATCTAAAGTTATGTTCTTTTCAGTCCACTTTATGCTGACGATTTACAATCTGTGACCTCATCTACTTGTGCGGTTGAGAATTTTTTTTGTAGTAAGAGTTTTACACCCAAACGCACAATATCGTGGTCGTCAGCAATTAAAAATTTCATAAACAGTGGTAATGGTTGTTTAACATTAAGATTCTGGTTGTTTCATATTTCAGTCTGGTGGTAAAGTTCATAAATGAAGTACAACCTTTTGTCAAATGTTTTCTGACTTATTTGTAGAATAATAACTACAAATCATTAGAGACTTTTTTAGTCTGATGTTTTTTGTATGCATGTGATTTGTTGACGTTTTGTGCTTTTCTTTCATTTCTTCATTGTGTCTTTATACATTGTGGTCAGGAGACTTGCCGGGATACGATATCGTAATTATTCTACATCGTCCGACAATTATTACTACATCGATTTATTATATAAAGTTCACTTTTGGGTGCTAATCTGCTGAATGACCCATTGAATAGAAACTGAAATTGTATAAGTTCAAAATTCAGAGGGAAATTGACGGCAGAGTTGTTTATGCTGATCACATGATGCGAACCACAATTTTGGTGCCATAATATGTAGGCTCAGCATTTGAGAAAAATATCCCCAAATGAATATAAAACAGAGTTTTGCCGAGAGCGAACAGAACGAATCAGGGTTTCTTAGAAATTTAAATAGAGATACACCATTTCTGATATATAAAATTGACAGTGGAGGCAATATTGTGTTTACCGATGGGTCTTTAGCTTCAAAATTTGATATGAGCACCGATATTGTTGGTAAGAATGTATCAGATGTTTTTGCAATTCCTTTTTCTGATTATTTGGAATCGGTAAGTGGCAAGGTTGCTCGATTATTGTCTATGGTGATGATTGAGAACAAACTTGTTGTTTTAAAGCACTATGTATTTCGATCAACAATTAATGGGTTATTTCCGGATTGTTATAGTGAAGATGGCTTTTTTTGTTATGCGGTAGATGTTACTGAAGATGGTGACACGGAAAAGGGGAATATAGGTTCCATCGCACGTATGGACATGGAAATATTGGAACTCAAGGCGCAGATCAAAGCAAAAGACAAGATGTTCGCAGTTATCTCTCATGATCTTCGTGCGCCCATTAATTCGATACTAGGATTGATGAAGTTAATAGATAGCAAGGAACTGCCTGTAAGCGAACTGGTAGATAACTCAAAAGAGATCATTAGTCAATTGACTCCCCTCAGTACGTTGATTGATAATTTATTCAGGTCGGCTACAGCTAGTTTCACCGGTAATGAACATTTGAGGGTGAGAGAATTGGTAAACGTTTATGATATTGTTCAACAAAATATAGGGTTCCTTCACTATGCAGCTGAAAAGAAAAAAATACATATCGTAAATCAACTCGATAAGGTTGTGAAAATATGGGCAGTTGCAGACCAAATAGAAGTTATATTCAGAAACGTCATTGCAAATTCGATAAAATTTACACCGTTCAACGGAGTAATTGTAATATCTGCAGTTATTAAGAAAGGTATTGTTGAGTTTGCTGTCGCAGATACCGGCATTGGTATGAGCGTTGAGCAGTTGAACGATCTTTTTTCGGTTAATAAGAAAGTGACACTAGGTACAGACAATGAAAGAGGTACAGGATTGGGCTTGCTGATCACTAAGGAGTATGTTTTGGAAAACGGAGGGGAAATAAAAGTAACCAGTGAAATAAGTAAAGGGACAGTATTTAAAATGATCTTTTCGAGCAACCTCAAAGGCAATCTGCATAATCTTAATTCCGAAATTGATACGAACAAGTAGCTCTAAAGTACTTTTGATTTAAGAATTTCATGAAGAAAGTGACTTTTGACTGAAGCGTTCAAAGTAAAATAAAGGTATATTGCATAAAATTTAGTTTTATGGTCAGGTACCTAACCTTGGGCGCAATATTTATCTGTTTTTGTAGTTTTTTCGGCTTTAATCCGGCTAACGAAGATGTTGTGAATGCAGCACGTGCTGGCCTGCCGGCATTTCTGAAATTGGTGCCGGTTACTAATTGCCAGGATTATGGTTTTACTTCGGCAGCTAGTATGCAGCATTGCACAGTAGGCAAGCCTTTTCAGATGCTTTCTCTCAGCGTTGATTTTTATAGAGAAAATCTTAAAGCCGGAAAGAACTATCTGATGATAGGGAAGGAGTGGCGCGTGCCGGTTATTTCAGATGGTGACTTTTGCACTTTGCTCACCGTTGTTGGTGAGCAGCCTAATATGAAGGCGCAGAACCTGAGCGGAGCTGAGCTGGCACGGCAGCTGCAGCAAGCCACCCGTATAATACCACCAACCGATGATTTTTATTTGCTGCGTGTTTTTCAGCTTTCTGCAGATTTCTTTGTGGATGCTAAGACTTCGTCATTGTCTGAAGCCAGCTATATTCCGCTGCCGTCTGCGCTGGAAGCAATGCCAACGTTGCGCAGTAAATCATCCTTTACACTTGGGGAGCTGTTGCCGGTTTTAAAAGCTGCAATCACCAGTGCCCCCAAGAACTAATCTATATACCTATGAAAAACTACTTTCTTTCGTTGATCTTAATTTGTTCGCTTGCTGTTACTTCTAAGTCGCAGGTGTTGGGTGTGCGGCTTGTTGTACAAGAACAAAGTGAATGGTGCTGGGCTGGCTGTACGAAGTGTATTTTAAACTACTACAGAGATTCCATTAGTCAGTGTACAATAGCAGACTATGTGCGAACGGTTTCCACATGGCATTCTTTTGGAACAACAAATTGCTGCACCAATGCAAGTCTTGGTTGTAACTATTGGAACTATAATTGGGGAACCAACGGAAGTATACAAGATATACTTGTTCATTTTGCTAACATCGCAAACCATGGAGTGCCTACGCTAACTACTGCCGAGATTACTTCAGAGATCGCAGCAAATCATTTATTTGTGGTACGCTGGGCCTGGACCACGGGCGGTGGTCACTTTGTTGTAGGGCACGGTATTTCAGGTTCTGGCAGTGCGGCATCAATTTATTACATGAACCCCTGGCCGGGCGAGGGTATGAGTATCGGCACATATAGCTGGATGCTATCAGGCGTCAACGGAATGGGTAATCATACATGGTCTGGCACAAACGTTATTACCAGTCTACCTGCCAGCCTTGCTGTTAATCAACCCGAACAAGTCAAAGAGAATGGTTTTGTTTATCCAAATCCAACCAACGGTTTTGTTAGCATTAAGTGTTCGATAAATGACGTTGTGGAAATATTTGACGTTACAGGCAAGCTGATCTACGGAACAACTGCCGTATCCGAACAAGCAGGTGTTGATATGAGTTTGAATCCGAAGGGGTTGTACGTAGTAAAACTCAGGTCGTTAGCTGGTGTTGAGGTAGCGAGGCTCGTACTTGAGTAATCATGTTTACATAGTTTTGTAGCGAATGATGATATGCCACTCGGTTTTTTAGGGAACTCTACCATTTTTTAAAGATGAAGAAAACTGCCAGAACGATCAGGCAGAAACCTACTATGTGATTCCATTCAAACCGTTGTTTGAACACAACCATTGAGAACAACATAAAGATGATGAGCGTTATTGCTTCCTGAATGGTCTTTAACTCTACCAGACTGAATGGTCCCCCGTTTTCTTTAAAACCTATTCTGTTTGCCGGTACCTGAAACAAGTATTCGAAAAATGCAACTCCCCAACTAATAAGGATAATTGAGAAAAGTCCCAGATTCTTGCCCCACGACATTTCTTTGAATCTTAAATGTCCATACCATGCAAGCGTCATGAAAGTATTGGAAACGGTAAGAAGTAGTATAGTAGTAATGGCTCTCATTGTTTGCTGAGTTTTTTTTGCTAAATGTAAAAGTAGTCACAAAAAGAAGTCGAAGTTATAACGGTCCTGTTCCGGCATTTGCAGACTTCGATTTATGTTGGTATAGCTTTTAGCAATATTGAACTGGTGTTTTGGAATTTGTAAGTTATATACCTTTATAAAAAATTACAGCGATGAAAAGAGGTGAATTTTTGAAAGGCTCAGCAATAATCGGAGCATCAATAGTTGTCCCTGGTTTGCTGAAAGCTGCATCTGGTATGATAGCCAGTAAAGGCAGAAAAGTATATCAGGTGATCAATGCCAATAAGACCATGGTGGGCACGTTGCCGGTGCTAAGGGCCTTTGCAGGTGATAACAACGATTATGTTTCGCCCTATGTTTTCTTCGATGAGTTCGGACCGGTAAAAGTGGATCCAAGGGCGAAGCCTCTAAGAGTAGATGCTCACCCCCATGCTGGTATCATTCCCACTACATATTTCCTGGCAGGCAACGGTCACCACCGTGATAGCCTCAATTATGATTTTCAGATAAGTAAGGGCGATTTTATGATGTTCTCATCCGGTAGGGGAGCCATTCATATGGAAGAAACCGGTCAGAAATTATTTAACGAAGGCGGGTTATATCATGGTTTCCAGATATGGTTAAACATGCCATCTAAGGATAAGTTCACAGACCCATCAACAGAAGTATTCAAACCCGAGAAAATGGCCCAAATTAATGAAAAGACATTTGCGGCCAACGTTGTTTTGGGAGAGCTCTTCGGAGTGAGATCTAAAATAGAAACCCGTTTTCCGGCATTTTATTTTCACATCAAAATCAAACCGGGTGCCAAACTAAGCATTCCCACCGACCCGCAGCATAATGCCTTCATTTATGTGATTGATGGCAAACTCGAGGCCGAGGGCGGAAAGGGCATTGATAAGAATCAGGTAGTATTGTACGAGCGGGGCGAAAGCCTTATCAATATTTACAGCGAGCATGGCACTGAGATATTGTTACTCGGAGGTAAACCGCACAATGAACCTGTTTTTGCTTACGGACCCTTTGTCATGAACACAGAGCAGGAGATCAGAACCTGTATTAATGACTATCAGTCTGGCAAAATGGGAAATCCGGCATTGGTGGATGGCCGTAAATAGAGGGGAATATTAATTGCGCAGAAAGAAGTGGGATGTGGAACAGTTAGGGAATGCTTAGAATTTTCAGTGTTTTTTAAAATAATAATTAGCTTTATTCCCAAATAAGCTATTCTTACTTTTAAAGACATTATTCCTATGCGCAAGATATTTGTCCTCGCCACTTTGTTTTTTACTTCAGTTGGTGCCTCATACGCACAAACATCTCCCTTGTATCAAATAAGGGTAGTAGATGCCACTAGGTTTACTGAGCCGGCCAGAGATTTGAAAAATAAAGAAAACAGAGCTACAAGTGAGGCTGAAAACTCCAGACATAAGCATCATGATGTTGTTGTGCTGAGGAAAGGGAGGAATTACTCTGTAGATTATTATCAATCTGAAAGCGATGGGGTAAAGCTACATGGGTTTGGTATCATGGATCAGGATATTTACAAAATGGCAGAGTACAGGTGGGTAGGCGATACTTTAAATCTTTGCCTTACCGACGGAGCTGATAAAAAGACCAAAGTATACAAGGGCTTTGGAAAGGGAAATACATCTAGCCTGGTTACGGACTAAAATGTCCTTTGAAAAATATTTGCCTTAAAATAATAGTAGATTTCGAATATTACGGCTTGGTAGGAAATATTGCTACGTTCGATCCAAACCGGATTAAAGAGTAGGCCGCGCTGATTTTTTATGATTTCAGGTCTGGATTTCGACGTCGATAGCGAAATCAATGCTGTTTACAGATTAATAGCAACCGAAGCTATCGATTGGGGCATTTTTTAATCGATGTTGGGCTACCGGCTACAACGACATACTATA
Source organism: uncultured Bacteroidota bacterium (assembly GCA_903829015.1). Classification (GTDB taxonomy): domain Bacteria; phylum Bacteroidota; class Bacteroidia; order Chitinophagales; family Chitinophagaceae; genus Nemorincola. The sequence continues at coordinate 6,498 of CAIKOJ010000045.1, read as the reverse complement.
AAACAATAAACCCCGGCAATGACGGGGTTTACGTTAAAATTTAATTTCTGGCTTATGCCAAAGTAGCTGATACGAGCGATTTTTCGCAAACGAACAATTTACCCACCAGGCAGCCTGCATGTGCCTCTTCAGTCAGTTTCTGAAATTCTTCAGCAGTGATGCCAGGAACTTTTGCAGTTACATAAAGTTCACTTTTTGTGATAACGCCTGCTTCCAGTGTGATGTCGCATTTTGTTTCGATCATTTCTGGTGTAAAATTAGCTCCACCCAACACAAAAGATAATTTCATTGTATAACAGCCTGCATGCGCTGCAGCTATCAGTTCTTCCGGGTTAGTACCCACGCCTTCTTCAAAGCGGCTTTTCCACGAATATTGAGTTTTATTCAGTACAGTGCTTTGTGTAGTAAGATGTCCGGCACCTTCTTTTCCTGAGCCATTCCAAACGGCAGTTGAATTACGTTTCATATTATTTTTTATAAATATTTTTGGATGACAAAGATAGCGCCATAAGGCAGCAAATCAAATGATTTTATATTATAGGCACATAGACTTTAGGTATTGAGCAAAAACCTTGTTGCATCTGCACTCAATAGGCCGGAATTTGCAAATTCCATACTAACTTAGCGACCTTTATGAAAAAAATACTGGTCGCCAATCGTGGCGAAATAGCAATGCGCGTAATGCGCACTGCTAGGGAAATGAATATTAAAACAGTAGCTGTATTTTCAGAAGCCGACAGAAATATGCCTTTTGTTCGGTATGCTGATGAGGCGATTTGTATTGGCCCTGCGCTTTCAGCTCAATCATATTTAAGGGGAGAGAAGATCATTGAGGCTGCTATCCGGACAGGAGCCGAAGGGATACATCCCGGCTACGGATTCCTGAGCGAGAATGCTTCGTTTTCAAAGGCTGTATCAGATGCGGGTCTGATCTTCATAGGCCCGTCTGCACATTCTATCGAAACAATGGGCAGCAAGATCGGCGCCAAACAAGCAGCTAAGAAATTCAATGTGCCAATGGTGCCCGGCACCGAGGAGCCTATCAGCGATATAGACGAGGCACGTAAGATCGCCACCAAGATTGGTTATCCGATCCTGGTAAAAGCATCAGCCGGTGGTGGTGGCAAGGGTATGCGTGTAGTAGAAAATGAAGGAGAGTTTGAAGAGCAGATCCGCATGGCCAAAAGCGAGGCTCTCAGTGCGTTTGGCGATGATGCGGTATTTATAGAAAAGTATGTAGGTTCTCCCAAGCACATAGAGATACAACTAATGGGCGATCAGCACGGTAATTATGTGTACCTGTTTGAGCGCGAGTGTAGCATACAACGCCGTCACCAAAAGTTGGTCGAAGAAGCTCCGTCCAGTTGCCTTACACCTGAGATCAGGAAGGCAATGGGGGAGTGTGCTATAGCGGTTGCACGGTCATGTAATTATTATGGTGCAGGTACGGTCGAGTTTCTGGTAGATGAGCAGTTGAATTTCTATTTCCTCGAAATGAATACCCGTCTGCAGGTTGAGCATTGTGTAACAGAAATGATCACAGGCATCGATCTGGTGAAAGAACAGATAAACGTAGCACGTGGCAATAAACTATCGTTTACGCAGGAAGATCTGAAGATCAATGGTCACGCCATTGAGTTGAGAGTTTGTGCCGAAGATCCGCTAAATAATTTTCTGCCAGATATTGGCACACTGGAAATGTACCAGCCCCCTAAAGGGCCAGGCGTGAGAGTAGATGATGGTTATGAAGAAGGAATGGCTATCCCTATATTTTATGACCCTATGATAGCCAAATTGGTTGCTTATGCCGCCACCCGCGATGAGGCAATAGATCGTCTTTGTCGCGCAATTGATGAGTACTTTATAAAAGGTATACAGACAACCCTTACTTTTGGTAAGTGGGCGGTTCAGACAGAGCCTTTCAGGTCCGGTAACTTTGATACTAAGTTCATTGAAAAGTATTACAAACCAGAGTACTTGCACATTGAAGATAAGGAGGCGGAAGAGGTTGCAGCATTATTGGCTGCCGAAGTGTGGGAAAAGAATAAACAGCAAAATAGTCAAACACTCGTTCATTCTGGTTCGAGGGGATTTAGTGGTTGGAAAACGAATCGAAGCAAATAAATTTAACATTTAAAAAATATTGATAATCAGTTGGTGTTTGTAGTTTTTAGTACGGTTTTAATAACTTTACAGCATATTCAAACAAAATAGTTATGCTGACTTTAGACGAAAAACTGCAACCGGAGGAACACAATGAAGGTGAACAAACTAAGCACCACAGCTGGATTGAGAATATTGTAGAAAGTATTCAGAAACTTGATACTGAGTTTCCTTTGTCGGGCGGAGAGACAGAAGAGGATTTTCAAAGTGTAAATGACAACGAAACCGGAGGTGAAAACGAAGAACAAACAACCAAAACATCTTTCTTCGATGATTTGGAAACAGAGTTTCCGTTATCGGGTGGGGAAGTGGAAAGATGATTTGATTAATTCAATTTTTAGGTGCCATTATAACTAAATAAAAAATCAAAAGTTATGTCAATAGAAAACACTAACAATCCGGTAGAATCAACCGCTAATAATGAGCAGCCTAAACAACATGAGTCGTGGATAAAACAAGTTGTAGATGAGATCAAAGAGGAAATATCGGAATTGATAGAAGAAGCCGAGCAGATGAATCCCGATGAATTTCCGGTGCTAGGCGACGGGCACGTAAACGTAGTGCACGACCATCACCACGATGGCGAGAAGAAAGAAGAAGGAGCATAAGGGGTAAAGTCTTATGCTCTCGCTCAAGAAGAACGGACTTTATTATACCATACTTTTGCTATGTTGTATAACTTTGTTCTTTCTTAATGTACATAACAGTCACTCCTGCGGTGGTGATGATTATGCACAATACATAAATGAGGCAAGGAACATTAGTGAAGGCAAGCCTTTTTATGCAACAAACTACGTATTCAATAAAGCAAACAATATCTATGCACCGCCTTATTATCCTCCCGGGTTCCCGCTACTTATAGCGCCCGTGGTCAGGGTCTGGGGCATTGCAATACAGCCGTTATGTTATTTCAATTGTGTCTTAGGTGTATTCCTCATGCTGGGCTTTTTTACCTATTTCAGAAAGAACATGGGGGTGTTTGCGGCCATGTGCATGTCTATCATCATCAGTTTTAGTGGTATACTCATCTATCAAAAGCAGTACGTCCTGTCCGATGTCCCAAATATGTTCTTCATTTTACTGTACCTTATTGTTAGAAGTAGTAAAACATATCCTTGGTCAAGAATTATTGTGTTGATATTGATCGTTGCATTTGCCACGCTCATTCGCACGCAGTCGGTAGTGTTAATTGGTGCTGAATTACTTTATCTGTTTTTGTCTGTAGTGAACGAGTGGATGCAACAAAGGAAATTTCCTACGAAGTTGCTGTACACTTCACCATCTGCATATATTGTGTTTGGCAGTATTCTGGTACTACAATTTATGAATAGTGTGGTCTTTTATTGCCCCACATCAGCACCGGGGTTTTATGCCGACTTTGTGAAACAGACATTGCAAAGAGGGATGCTGGTTACCTTTAAAGAAAATATCGGATTTCTGTTTGATGCTACACGTATATTTTTTCATTATGATACACTGGGCGGCATTCCTGCTATCTCTGTTAAGATAATGGAATATACAGGTCTTGTCCTTGCTGTTGCCGGTTTTATATATACTTCTACTCGTAGGCTGTACTTCGACGATGTGTTCTTTTTTTTGTTCCTGTGTGCTTATGATGGTATATTCAGTTCATGACGCTCGCTTCTTTTTACCAGTATTGGTTATCGTATACCTTTATAGTTACAATGCACTTAAGCTGATACTACGGCTGATCCCAAAAATGCGATCGCAGTATGTGGCGTTGTCGATTACTGTCATTTGCCTCCTTAACGGGTATCAATACATGCGGGCAACTACACGTGCACCCTATGGATTTGTACCTGAAAGTGCCGATTATCAGGCATTCAACTATTTGTCAAGGAATGTGGGTGACAGCGATCTGATACTTTGTCCAGGTCCGCGCCTGCTCACACTTTATACTAATCGCAGGTGCATGATCTTTGCTTGGCAACTATCGCCTGAGGAAAACAAGAAAGTATGCGATAGTATGCATGTGAAATATGTACTAACCATGAAAGGAATTGCCGAAGATTTCTTCCGTCCATACCTGGCATTAAACAAACCTACCGATAGCGTGAACATTGCGAACGGATATGTGCTGTATACTTTGAAATAAAACATTCAGGTTTATATATATGGGCATATGTGAATGCAAAATAATGCATGCTATTCGGTTATCTTTTCAAATACCTTACAGCCACTTTTCATAGAGCAGGCGCGTAACAAAGTACTCTTCACTTTCCAGAAAATTGCGGGTTTTTGTATTGTTTACCAGCGTGTGCCGGCAAATACGCCGTATGCCTTTGTCAATGTGCATTCTTTCCATTTCCTTATTGAGCTTTCGGTAAATGCCTTTGCCTCTTTCCTCGGCCGCCACATAGCCGTCTGATATGTACAACTCTTTTCCTTGGTAAATTTCTATCCGGCTGTCGTCTTGTTCTTCTATATAACCGAATATGAACCCAACTGGCTTATCTTTTAAGTAAGCCATCAAAAAAGTGCCGTCATATTCTTCCTGCATCATGATTATGTGCCGCATATATGAGGCTTCAATATCAGGCCAAGAAGCAGTTTTGTCAAACAGGCTATGTTCATGCTTGTGTAGCTCATGCATCATGCCTGAAATCACCTGATAATGTTCAGATATTTTAACCGATCGAATTTCGAAATGCTCCAGCATAGTATTTCAAATTTATCTACAATCTACGGTATTCTCAAAAGAAAGGGCACTTGCATTTTTTACCTAGTTGTTTTTTATTAATTAAGTATATTGCATTCAACTCTCAATTTTATGTTTATCTCGTCTGCTTTAGAAAAAGCCATGGTTGTAATGGCATTCTCGGTTCTATCTATTCAAGTGCAGCTTCATGCACAGCACCGGAAAACACAGGTATTGGAAAAGCAACTTGAATCTGTTATCGCTCCATATAAAGCAACAGTAGGGATTGCTGTGGTCGATATCGAAAAGAATGAGCACTTTCAGGTTAACGGCGGACGTAGATACCCCATGCAAAGTGTATTCAAGTTTCCGTTGGCGCTATGCATACTGGATATGGTTGATCATGGCCGCCTGCGACTCGATGAGATAGTTCATATCAAAAAAGAAAAACTCGACAAGGACACCTGGGGTCCTCTGGTTCAAGATCATCCCGATCAGGATATCGACATTTCCGTACACGACTTGCTGCGCTATTCGGTTTCTAAAAGCGATAACAATGCGTGCGATATTTTGTTTTCCCTGGCAGGTGGTCCAAAAAAAGTCAATGACTATATACACAGTGCGGGTATTAAAGATATTGCCATCGTGGCTACTGAACGTGAAATGCAAGCAGCCTGGCAGGTACAATATACCAATTGGTGCCAGCCAGACGCGATGGCTGAGTTATTGCGGTTGTTTTTTGAAGGCAATTTGCTTTCGTCCCAAAGCAATGACCTGTTGATGGAAATTATGACGAAAAGCGAAAACTCAGATAAACGGATCAAAGGCCTCTTGCCCCCTGACGTTTTAGTTGCGCATAAAACAGGTACATCCGGTACGAATAAAGATGGTTTAAGAGCGGCAACAAACGATGTCGGCATTATTACTTTACCTGATGGGCGTCATATCGCATTGGTAGTATTCGTATCTGATTTCAAAGGAGCGCCTTCGTATGCCGAGAAGATCATTGCGCAGGTTGGCAATTGTGTTTGGAGTCATTTTAAAAATAAATAATATAAAATAGCTTATTCAAATACTATTAATTCTGTTGTTTCCCTGTTTTTGCATTTTAGTATCTTCGCCCAAAATCAATAAGTACTCAGGTTTAAAACTTCAACGGTGATTGTTTTGCAACCTGCGCCAAATAATTAATCCGATCAAGTATTATGCAAGTACAATTGTTTATTCCCTGTTTTGTAGATCAGTTGTACCCTGATACCGGATCAAATATGGTTAAGGTACTTGAGAAACTGGGTTGCAGCGTCACCTATAATTCTAAACAAACCTGCTGCGGGCAGCCGGCTTTTAACGCTGGTTATCGTGAGGAGGCTAAGGCAGTGGCCACCAAATTTTTACATGATTTTAAGGAGAATTCATACATAGTCAGTCCAAGCGGATCATGTACCGGATATGTGCGTAGCTATTACGATAAAATGTTTGACAATAGCTCTGATCACAATCTCTGCAATCAGGTTGGGAAAAACATGTATGAGTTCACAGAGTTTCTTACAGAAGTTTTAAAAGTGGATGATGTAGGTGCGGTGCTAAATGGGAAAGCCACTTATCACGATGCATGTGGGGCGTTACGGGAATGCGGAATTAAAGAAGGTCCGCGCCGATTGCTTAAAAATGTATCC
>CAIKOJ010000044.1 GCA_903829015.1 uncultured Bacteroidota bacterium | reverse complement strand
GGCTCTTTATAGTGAATTAGTTAGTTATCTTATTAGAGTGACATCTCCTTTATAAAACACCTGTTCATGATTCTCGCGTTCTACAATAATGTAATAGTTGTATACGCCTATATCCTGGGGAACTCCGTCCAGCGTGCCATCCCATCCTTTATCGTTATCAGTAGTCTTGCAAACTAATTCGCCCCAGCGGTTATAAACGTGCATTTCCAACAGTTTACCGTATGCCAGGTTGATGACGTGGAAGATATCATTTTTGCCGTCTCCGTTTGGCGTAAATGCCGATGGTATTGCCTCGTGAGTGGTGATTACATCAATAGTTACCTGTCCTGAATCTTCACAGCCGGTATGGTCATAGCCGTAGACTGTAAATGTGGTTTTCTCTGTTGGTGTTGCCACCGGGTTGTTTATGTTGTTATTATCCAATGAGCCGTTGTTGGGAGTCCAGTAATAGATCCATGCGCCATAAACGCTCAATTGGATGGACTTGCCATATTGAATAGCCTGGTTGTGCGTAAGATCGTGCAGGAACCGAATAGGTGGCGCAGGATAAAGTGTGAATGTCTTTACCGATGAATCAGGCGAACATACATTGTTGACACCGTTGAGTTGTACCCAATAAATTGCACTATCCAGCACAGGGTGGAAAAGATGGTATGTACTCTTCGAGGTATCTGTCTTGCCGTCGTTGAATGTCCATAGGTATTGTGTACCACCCGTAGAGGTATTGTTAAATAGAACTGAGTCGTTAAGGCAACCTACATGAACATCAATATCAAAAGATATCCTAACGCTATCTAATACATCAACTTCAATGGAGTCTCTTGGGCTCTCACAACCGCTGGAGGTTTGGCTAACATAATACATGAACGACCCAGGCACGGATGTTGACGGTATTGGATCAATGGTGGTACCTGTGCCGGCGAACGGTACAGTGTACCATATAAGGTTAGAACCAATTGCTGTTAAAGGTAACGAAACGGCATTGATACAATATTTTACCGGCGATACCACCACAGGAGCAGGCGACAGTGCGCCAATTGTAATTGGTTCGTTTATCGAGGCATGGCAGTTGTTGGCATCATAACCTACTATTGTATAAACAGTAGTATTTGATGGTCCCGCCATAACAGATGATCCCGTAGTAGCACTCAATCCTGCAGAGGGAGACCAAAAGTAGTTGATTGCCCCTGTAACCGTAATTAAAGTATCCCTGCCTTCACAGATTGAAACCGGAGTTGGCGAGACGGTCAGTACCGGCAAAGGATTGATTGTAACTGTGAGCGATGAGGTGCCTGTGCATCCAAAGGCGGTAGTTGCCAAAACAGAATATGTTGTTGTGGCCGCCGGAGTAGCTACAGTACTTCCGCAAGTGGCACAGGACAAGCCGGTGGTCGGCGACCATGTATAGGTGGCCCCGCCGGTACAAATAATGTTGTATGGGTCTCCGATGCATTTAGAAATGCTATTGCTTAGTCCGATGACCGGTAGGGGATTAACGAAAACAGTAGTGGTGTCGGAATTGATACAGCCAGCAGCAGATGTGCCTGAAACTGAATAAACTGTGGTTACACCAGGGGTAGCGGTTGGACTACTACAAGCAGTACATGACAATCCAGTGCCAGGATACCAGTTATATACCACTCCGCCCGTTGCATTAAGTATGGTGCTGTTGCCTACACAAATATTTACAATTGGTCCTGCGCTGATTGAAGGCAATGGATTAACGGTAATGCTGACGGTATCTTTGTTGGTGCAACCATTTACACCTGTTCCGGTAACTGTATAAACTGTAGTTACCGACGGAGTGGCAACTGGACTCATGCAACTATAACAGGATAAACCGGGTGTAATGGTCCATACATAAGTCATTCCCCCTGAAGGAATAAGCGTAGTATTATCGCCGAGACAAAAAGAAACGTGAGGACCTGCATCTATAAATGGTAACGGTAATACAGTTATACTTACTGTATCTGAATTTACACAGCCATTTACATCGGTACCTGTAACAGTATAGATTATTGACGATATTGGACCAGCAGTAGGGCTTGTGCATGGAACGCAGGAAAGACCTGTGCCGGGCGACCAGACATAGCTAACGCCACCTGTTGGATTGAGTACAGTAGTTGTATTGAGGCATATGCCACGATGCGGACCCGCATCTATAATTGGCAGAGGATTTACCGTGATGCGAATAGTATCAGTGTTCTGGCAGCCCCATGCATCTGTGCCAGAAACTGTGTACGTGGTAGTAACTGATGGAGATGCGAATGGATTGGCACAAATTGTACATGATAGCCCCGTGCCCGGTCCCCAAACGTATGCAATACCTCCTGAAGGAATAAGCATTATTGATGAACCGACACAGATGCTTCTGTTAGGCCCTGCATCAACTGCGGGCAGGCTATGCACAGTAATGGTAACGCTGGCGGTATTCTGGCAGCCGTTTGCATCGGTACCCCTTACGGTATAAAGTGTTGTTACTGTGGGTGTGGCAACAGGGCTAGTGCATGATGTACAAGAAAGACCGGCTCCGGTCGTCCAGACATAGCTTATGCCTCCGGAAGGAGCAAGGGTGGTGCTGCCTCCTATACAAATGTCTGTAGGTGCACCTGCTGATATTACGGGGAGTGGGTTTACCGAAATACTTACTGTATCTATATTGCGGCAGCCGTTCACATCGGTGCCTGTTACGGTATATATGGTGGTGCCGCCGGGTGTTGCAACCGGATTGGTACACGAAGTACAAGATAACCCGGTGCCAGGGGACCAAGTATAGGAAACTCCACCAGATGGAGTTAAAGTTGTTCCTACCCCAAGGCATGCAGTGTGGTGGGGACCACCATCAACAACCGGGAGCGGACGAACTGTAACACGGACTGTATCAGTGTTATGGCATCCGAACGCATCTGTACCGGTAACAGTGAAAATTGTTGTGGTGCCAGGTGTGGCTACAGGGCTGGTGCAGGTAGAGCAGGAAAGTCCAACTCCGGGCGACCAAACATAAGTAACACCTCCCGTTCCGGTCAATGTTGTTGAAGAGCCAATACAAACAGCAACATTGGGTCCGCCATCGATAGGTGGTGCAGTGTATGTGCTGATCCATACAGTGTCTTTATTGATGCAGCCGTTGGCATCTGTGCCGGTAACTGTGTACACCGTTGTAACAGTAGGAGATGCAACTGTGCTGGTGCATGCGGTGCAGGAAAGAGAAGATCCGGGTGCCCATGTATAGCTGACGCCTCCAGTGCCTGTAAGGGTAGTAGTGAAGCCAATGCAAATGGTTGCAGCTGGTCCGCCGTGAATTGTTGGCAGCGGGTTAATTGTTACTGTAACTGTACCGATACTTATACAGCCATTAGAATTGGTGCCCGTGATAGTATAAGTTGTTGTTGTAGTAGGGCTTGCAACTGTGCTGGTACAAGTGGTACAAGACAACCCAGTGGCAGGTGCCCAAGCGTAAGAAACTCCACCGGCTGCAGTAAGTGTAACAGATCCTCCGGGACACAATGATGATGGAGGTCCGGCTGTAATTGTGGGCAGTGGATTTACAGTAATAGTTACAGTTGCTGTGTTGCTACAGCCTGAGCCATTAATGCCGGTAACAGTGTATGTGGATGTTGTTGTTGGTGTTACAGAAGTGCTGGCGCAAGTTGGGCAGGCAACCCCAGTAGTTGGCAGCCAGGAATATGAGGTGGCTCCGGAAGCTGAAATAGTTGCAGATGATCCTAAACAAACGGCACTTCCGGGGCTCGTGGTAATAACAGGTAAGGGGTTAACTGAGACTGTAATAGTGCCCGTTCCAACGCATCCTGCTGCACTTGTTCCGGAAATGGTATAAGTGGTTGTAACAGTTGGGCTAGCCGTTGTAGTAGTGCAATTGCTGCAAGACAGGGAAGCGCCGGGAGTCCAGGTGTAAGATGCGCCGCCGGTTGCAGTTAAGGATGCTGAATTGCCTACACAAATCGTAACTCCCGGTCCTGCACCTATTGTGGGGATTGGGTTAACGCTTACAGTTACAGTGGCAGTGTTGCTGCATCCTGCTGCACTGGTTCCGGTAACGGTGTAGGTAGTTGTTGTGGTTGGACCAGCGGTTGTAGATGAGCAGGTACTGCATGAAAGACCCGAGGATGGGGTCCACAGATAGGTTGAAGCCCCTGATGCGGAAAGTGATGTGGAAAAACCAGTACATACCGAAACCGAAGGACTTGCCGAAACTACCGGCAGTGGATTAACCGTAATTGTTACTGTGGCGGTATTGCTACATCCAGTGCCATTTGTGCCGGTAACGGTGTACGTTGTTGTTACAGTTGGGCTTGCAGAGGTGCTTGTACAGGTGGAGCAAGATAATCCTGTTGAAGGTAACCATATATAAGATGTGCCACCGTATCCCGTAAATGTAACAATGGCTCCTGCACAAATTGCTGCAGCAGGACCGGCAGAAATGACCGGTAACGGATTCACAGAAACGGTTACTGTGCCTGTGTTACTACAGCCAGCAGCACTGGTGCCGCTAATTGTATATGTTGTAGTAACCGTTGGACTAGCTGTTGTAGTTGTGCATGCGGTACACGACAGGCCCGTTGATGGCGTCCAGGTGTAAGTGGTTCCACCTGTGGCAGTAAGTGAAGTTGATGTTCCAATGCAGATTGCCACATTTGGTCCGGCTCCAATCGTAGGTAGCGGGTTGATTGTAACCGTTGCTAAATCGGTATTCGTGCATCCGTTTGCATCTCGACCCGTAACGGTGTAAGTCGTTGTGCCCGCTGGTGTGGCAGTTACGGAAGTACAAGTTGTGCAGGATAAGCCTGTGCCGGGCGACCATGTATAGCTGATGCCGCCGCTTCCGGTTAAAACCGCACTGCTTCCTGTACAAATAGTTGTGTCCGGTCCGGCCAGGATAACCGGAAGGGGATTTACTCTTACGCTAACGGTGTCTGAATTCGTACATCCATTAGCATCGGTGCCTGTTACTGTGTATATTGTTGTTGCTGATGGTGTTGCAGATGTTACTGTGCAGGAAACGCAGGACAGCCCGGTACCGGGCAGCCAAGTGTAGCTTACTCCTCCTGTGCCAACCAATGTAGCGGCAGTCCCCAGACATACTGTAGCCCCTCCTGTTGCATGTATCACAGGTGACGGAAGTATAATAACAGTAAATGCTCTTGTTTGCGTACCCGAAATAGGGCAGGCGTTATCTCGCAAAGTAACGTAGAAGATATATGTGCCCGGCGTAACACCTGTAGATGTCCAGCTGAAAGTACAGGTAGGGTGGTTGGTACCGTTATTCACAGTAGTAAAGGTGGAGCCTGTTGGCAGTCCGGTTGCTGAAACCGTGATGGTGTTGGAAGTATCAGCTTCAACTGGATTGATGTTGATACTGAATGCTCCGGAATTTTGACAGATCCTGAAATGGGTGCTATCAACAACCGTTCCTCCTGTTGACGTTGATCCGGTTATAACGCCCGTAGGTGGCAATGAAGTGCATGTAAGTACAAGGAATGTCATCTCTCGCTGGCAACTGCCCACAAACGATCCACCCCTGAACTCTTCAACGTTGTAAACTACTAACGCTCTTTGCAGTATATTTGGATTGAAGGAAATCTGCCCCGTGTGCTGATCAAATGAAAAAGTGCCGGGTGCAACACCTAGTGGAGCAGGACCAGAGTAGCCTCCCGTATAGGATACTGAACCACCTATAGAAGAACAACCTCCGCTTCCGTTCATGCCTGATATCAGGAAAAATGAAAGGCTGTCTCCATCAGGATCTACGGCACCCGGAGTATAGCTGTCGTTGTTATTAAGACAGAAGAATGGAACCGGTACAGTAGTCATCAACGGATTTGAATTTGCATAAACAGTATTGTTAAGCGTATCGACTAATTGGGAGGTCGTTCCAGGTCCTATATTTGTAATTGCTGCCGCACGCCCTGCGGAACCGGATCCGCCACCCAAATTGCCGGTGAAAATAAACCGCCACACAGACGACGGACCGGAAACGGTATAGTTTCCGCTGTATACGAATTTTTTAATTCCGGGAATAGAATAGGCTGGATTAGTACACTGTGTCAGCAGTGAGTCGGCATGGCATACGGGAGTGATTTCAACCCCGGTGGAAGGTGCCTGAACTGTGAGGCTAATACTGCTTACCGATGTTGCGCCGTTGTAGATACATATTGCGGGAGAAGCTGTGGAAAGTGTTGCAAATGCTCCGGAACTTGCTGGGCCACAATCGCCATATGCAACCAGAGTGATCTTATATGTGTTACCTGCAACATGCGTATAATATAACTCCAGACCAACAATATGTGATGCTTTGGAAGTGTTAAACACCAACAGCAGTGAAACTAATAAACAGGTAAAATACTTAAGGGTATTAAAATTCATATTTATGGCTATTAAAAAGTCTATTTCAATCCGAAAACACCATTCATCATTTACAAACCGTTAACAAGCAGATGTTCTCATTTTGTAAAGTTACCGTGTTTTATTTGACATTTTTACTGATTTTGCTCAACTAATTAAAGATATGTTACAATAATATTTTTTGCAATCTTAAATACAAACCATTAGTTAATATTGCCTATCCACAGTAATATATAGAAAGAAAAAAGCTTCGAAACAATCTGTTACAATAACATAAAAATTGTGCCGTTAGTTGGATCGATTTTTTACAAGAAATGAAAATGCAGGTTAAGAAGTTAAAAATCAAAATTGGATTCTAATTCCAATGATAAAAAAGTTAATTTTACACCTTGCTAAAAATGAATCATGGGCTTATTTGATAAACTTTTTAAACGTAACAAAGAGGAACAAGAAAAGAAAGAGGCTTTGGACGAAGGGTTGAAAAAAACCAAGGAAGGCTTTTTTTCAAAACTAACTAAAGCAATTGCGGGTAAAGACAAAGTAGATGAAGAGGTACTGGACGAGTTGGAAAACGCGCTCGTTAGTGCAGATGTAGGAGTAGAAACAACAGTGGCAATAATTGACCGAATTGAAAAACGTGTTGCGAAAGATAAATACCTGGGAACATCTGAACTGAACAGGTTGCTGCAGGAAGAAATAATGGGGATGCTGACAGAAGCCCCATCTAATGAGTTTGCAACATTTGATGTACCGGCTGGTAAGAAGCCATATGTAATTCTGGTAGTTGGTGTAAATGGGGTTGGTAAGACCACCACTATCGGGAAGCTTTCTCACAACTTTAAGCGAAATGGAAAAGAAGTGTTGATGGGGGCTGCAGATACTTTCAGGGCTGCTGCAGTGGATCAGCTAACTATATGGAGCGAGCGGGTAGGGGTGCCGATAGTAAAGAAAGATATGGGCAGTGATCCAAGCTCTGTAGCCTATGATGCAGTGGAAAGTGGTATGGCAAGAGGATCGGACGTTGTAATTATAGATACCGCAGGCAGGTTGCATAACAAAGCTTACCTAATGGACGAGTTGGGTAAAATAAGGAGAGTGATCAGCAAAAAAATGCCAGATGCACCCCATGAGGTATTGCTGGTGCTGGATGGCAGCACAGGGCAAAATGCGATAGAACAAGCCAAACATTTTACTGCCGCTACCGATGTTACAGCTATCGCAATAACCAAGCTTGACGGTACTGCTAAAGGTGGTGTAGTGCTTGCCATTGCCAATCAATTTAAGATACCTGTGAAGTACATAGGTGTTGGAGAAAAAATGGAGGACCTGCAGATATTCAATAAGAAGGAATTTGTAGATAGTTTGTTTAGCCTCAGCGGAAAGGATTAGATCATCGTTCACCTATCAAATTTCGTTGCGTTTGTTTCTAAGATGCAATTATAGCCTTATCCGTTTCGATATATTTAATATGTAAATTATATCGCATTATTCAAAAACATGACGAATGTCGTAATTGTCATTCGGTTGGTTTTATATATTTGCCTGCTATTTTATTACTATGAAACTAGATATTCTCGCCATTGCAGCACATCCTGATGATGTAGAACTAAGTTGCGCCGGTACATTGATCAAGCACTCGTCGGCAGGGCAGGCGGTAGGTGTATTGGATTTAACAGAGTCGCGGCTATCAACCCGTGGAACCGTGGAAATGCGGTATCAGGAGGCGGAAAAAGCCAGTGTGGTTATGGGGTTAAAAGTGCGAATGAATGCCGGCATGGCTGATGGTTTTTTTAGAAATGATGAGGAGCATCAGAAGCTGCTGATCAAATATATCAGGCATTTCAGACCAGAGATAGTATTAGGTAATGCACTGAGTGACAGGCACCCTGATCATGGCAGGGCGGGCAGGCTGATAGCTGATGCTTGCTTTTACAGCGGTTTGCAAAAAATCCAAACCGAGTGGGAAGGTAAGGAACAGGAGGCTTGGAGACCAAAGAGAGTGTACCATTATATTCAGGACAGGTTTATGGAGCCTGATTTTATAGTAGATATTGCATCTTTTTTTGACAAAAAAATGGAGGCTATAAATTGCTATTCCAGCCAATTCTTTAATCCGGCATCAGACGAGCCATCCACTTACATTTCATCGGGTGATTTTATGGATCAGATCAGGGCAAAGGATCTGATGTTTGGTAAAAGAATCGGTACAAAATACGGCGAAGGATTCGTGTCGGAAAATGTACCGGGTGTAAGCAGCCTTAATGATCTGTTGCTGCCCGAATTGCCCTGATCCGGTAGATAATTTCAAGGCTGTGCCGTAGATTTACATGCGATTAGTACTTAATCGAAATTTTAGAATGATAAAGGTATCAGCGGTTATTATCACGTACAATGAGGAGCAGAATATCGAAAGGTGCCTTACCTCTCTGGTTGCTGTTGCCGACGAGATAATAGTGGTAGACAGCTTTTCGAAAGATAAAACTATAGAGATTGCTGAGCGCCTTGGGGCAAAAGTGTTTTTCAACGAGTTCAAGGATTTTGGCAGCCAGAAGTGTTTTGCGATCAGCAAGGCATCTAATAACTGGGTGCTATCGCTGGACGCCGATGAGGTGATTTCAGATGAACTTGCAGCTGCCATCGTAAAGGAAAAAAGCAACCCACGTTTCGACGGGTATAACATAAATATACTCCCTAATTACTGCGGGCAGTGGATTAGGCATTGCGGTTGGTATCCGCAGCCCAAATTGAGACTGTTTGATAAAATTAAATGCGGCATGAACGCTAACAAAGTACATGAGAGCATTGTAACCAAGGACGCAGGTGCCCGTATCGGAAAGCTGCGCGGAGATATTCTTCATTATAGCTACAAATCGATATCAGACCACACCAAGAAAATTGAATTGTACTCGGAGCTGGCCGCACGCAATGCGATAGAAAAAGGGGAGAAAGTATCTTTACTGAAGATAGCGCTGGGGCCAACCTGGAAGTTTTTTTACAACTACTTCTTCAGGGGTGGGTTTCTGGATGGGTACCTTGGTTATGTGGTGTGTAAAAATATAGCCTATACCGGTTTTATCAAGTACATAAAAATTAAGCTGTACACCGAATACAGTAAATTGCCACCGGAAAACTAAAAAGCAGCACCTAACGAAGCGCATGAATTTAAGCTGGCTCCTGCCCGAAATAAAGGGAATACCCGTACTCATGTACCACAAAGTGTGGCCGGGAGGGGCAGATGCGCTGACCATTTCGCCCGAGCGGCTGCGTGAGCAATGGTTATTATTGAAGAAGGAAGGATACCAGGCGTTGTCGCTCAGTGAATTTTTGGCAATCGCCAGGGGAGAGCAGCCCAA
The DNA here is from genome assembly GCA_903829015.1 of uncultured Bacteroidota bacterium. Classification (GTDB taxonomy): domain Bacteria; phylum Bacteroidota; class Bacteroidia; order Chitinophagales; family Chitinophagaceae; genus Nemorincola. The sequence continues at coordinate 3,724 of CAIKOJ010000044.1, read as the reverse complement.
ACCAGTACGAGCGGTGCTGATCACATTCGATGATGGCTACCGGAATAACCTGCAGTATGCCTACCCGTTGCTGCAGGAAACGGGATTTAAGGCGGTGTTCTTTATTATTTGCAATACACTTACCGGAAAAATAAACAAGGATGAAAACCCTGAGGATCAGAAGTTAACAGTGGAAGAGCTGAGATGTATGGCGCCGGATGTTGTGCAGCTGGGTATACATGGGTATGACCATAAACATCTGGGAAAGATAGGTATCGAGGAGGCTGCAGCAGATCTGAAAAGTGCTGTAGAGGCGTTTGAAGGCTCGGGGCTTGAATATCATAAGGTGTTTGCCTATCCCTATGGTGGCAGGCCGAAGGATGGGGTGGTAAAAGCGGATTTCAGGCAAAAAATGAAGGATTTGGGTGTAACTGCGGCATTCAGGATAGGCAATCAGGTAAGTAAAGTGCCTGTGTCGGATATTTTTGAGATAAAAAGGATAGACATCAGGGGTACAGATACATTAGATGAATTCGGAATAAAGCTAAAAAAGGGAAAATTGAAGCCTTTTTAGTGCCGAATAGGGGAGAAAAGAAGAATTATACAGATATTGTGGATTAAAAGTCAATATTTTTTCAAAATTATTTTGTCATTCAACAAAAAAACAAGACCTTTGCAGTCCCAAAAAAAAACTAAATCATGGCTCGCGTTTGTCAGGTAACAGGTAGAAAACCAGTAGTAGGCCACAAGGTATCGTTTTCTAATAAGAAAAAATTGCGTCGTTTTTTGCCTAATCTGCAAACTAAACGTTTCTTTCTTGCAGAAGAAGATAAGTGGATCACTTTGAAATTATCTGCTGATGCTATCCGCACTATTAATAAGAACGGATTGTTGTCGGTAGTAAAAGAACTTCGTGCAAAAGGAGTAACTATCTAATTGTAAGTAAAGTAAAAAATTAAGCAATGGCTAAAAAAGGAAACCGCGTTCAGGTTATAATGGAATGCACCGAGCATAAAAACAGTGGTATGTCGGGCACAAGCCGTTATATTACCACTAAGAATAAAAAGACCACGACCGAGCGCCTGGAATTAAAGAAATACAACCCTATTCTGAAAAGGGTAACAGTTCACAAAGAAATCAAGTAATCAGTTAAAATAACTAAGCGATGGCAAAAGCAGCTAAGACCGCGATCAAGAAAGACCCCAAACTGGCAGCAGAGGCGAAGAATTACTCCAAAGTAATTAAAGCAGTACGCAGCCCTAAGAGCGGTGCCTATACTTTTAAAGAAGGTATGGTACACAAAGACAAAGTAAAAGACTTTCTGGCTAATATAAAATAAGCAGCCCCTTTAGGCCTAAGCACTACACCAGATTCTTAGGACTTATAAACATATGGAAATCGGCCGCCGCGGATACTATCCGGGGCGGTTTTGTTTTTACGTTATGCACCGGTTTTCATATGGTAGAAACGCTGTGGTAGCGGCACTTTCGGGGATAACATATGGGGTCAAAAAAAATGAAAATAATTTTTAAAAAAAGGTTTGCAGAAAGGAAAATGATGCTTACCTTTGCAGTCCTCTAAACAGGGTAGGGAGCATAGCTCAGCTGGTTCAGAGCATCTGCCTTACAAGCAGAGGGTCCGCGGTTCGAACCCGTGTGCTCCCACAAAATAAAACCTCTTAAATACAGTCTAGGCTGATGTTTGAGAGGTTTTTTCGTTTATGGTACTTTCTTTTTTGGTAGCCAGAAATGATACAAAATCCGGTCTTCTACTTGAAATTAACTTGTAAATTTCACAAGTAACCATGCTACAAATTCAAACAGCATGAGTTATTCTTTCAAAGTTGTAATTGACAAAAGGTACAACAAGGGCAACAATACCCATCCTTTAAAGCTTAGAATCTATGAGGGTTCAAAGTACAAGGAAAAGTCATTGGGTATTTTCACAGCTGAAAATGACTGGGATGATTTAAACCAGGTCGTATTACCCTCTGCAAATGGACACGAAGTTCATAATGCCAAAATCCAATCTAAGAAGACCAGGGTTCAGAAGCTGATATTGCTGGCTGAACTTAATGAGGACAATATAGTATCACTTGATGAGATTATGGCAGGACTGTCAAATGAGACTATCAAAACTAAAACGCTGGTGGCTAAGGTTTCACTTATCAGGTATGGTGAAGGTATAGCAAAGTCTCTCTCTGATAGCGGCAAAATTGGTAATTCATTCGTTTACAGCACCGCTATCAAAAAACTTAGAGCCTTTGTAAAAACAGATCATTTCCCTTTTGAATCGCTGACCTATAAAAAGCTGAATGAGTTTCAGGATAGCTTGCTGGGAGATGGCATAAAAGTTAACAGTATATCGGTATATATGCGCACTATTAGGGCCATATACAACAGGGCAATTAAGGAGGGCCTTGTTTCTGCTGCAGCCTATCCATTTGTAGCTTACCGAGTGAAAAATGAAAAGACTGTCAACCGCACCCTAACACTAAAGGAAATGCAAAGCATCACCAATGTAAAATTAGAACCAGATACACCGATCTGGCATTGGAGGAACTTCTTTCTTTTATCCTTCTGTTTAATCGGAATGAACTTTGCCGATTTACTGACCCTTTCAGGAAAGAACATAGTTGATGGACGTATAGTATTCAGGAGAAAGAAAACGGGTAAAATTTACACCATAAAATTGCACGATAAGACGCTGGAACTATTGAGTTATTACATCGACATAAATCAGTTTGAAAAGGAACAGTTGCTTTTGCCTATTTTAAAACAAACCAAGGACCTTTTGAAGTTGAAGAAAGATACTTGGCAGGCCATTAAAACATGCAATGAATACTTAGTGAGAATTGCTAAAATGAAAGGGGTGGAAACTAAAAAGGACCTCAGTACATACTATGGGCGCTATACTTGGGCAAACATTGCCAGATCACTAGGGTATAGCAAAGATATTATTGGGCAGGCATTAGGGCATTCTTATGGCAATACAACTACTTCAATATACCTTGATGATTATGACAATGAAATTATTGATGCTGTCAATTTAAAAGTTATCTCAACAGTATTCATTAAACTACCGGTAGACGCTAAAAAATAAAAAAAGGGAGTAGTGTTAAGCTACTCCCTTTGTATTTTGACTGTACTTCCTAGAGTACATGGATTTCTAGTAAAGCAAGTCAATACTGTAAAGGTATTTTACATTAGGCCGCTAAAGAGTATTTTCCTTTTTCAAGCCTTGTGATTAAACCTTCTTTCTCCAGTTTTTTTAGGTTTGTAAACAGAGTCTGTTTTGACATTAGTTGAGGTACAAACTTTCTTTCCAGATCGCCACTAGGAGTTATCGTCTTTCCTGATTCTTTTTGTTCTACCAGGAGTTCCAGAATCCTGTTTTTATTTACATCATCTTTTCTGCCATCAAGAGCACTTAGTAGCTTCATTTCTTCTGCTGCGCCCGTGATTTCAATCCAATGGTTGTCTGTAATCTTAAATGTTCTTACCATTTCATTGTCACAAGCGGCATAACGAAAAGCTACATTTTTGATATATCTTTTACCATCCAACGTCTGGTTAATACCAATCATAAAATCCATTTCTTGAGCTATTACCCTGCTACCGGCGATGGTATCTATGGTTAATGGCTGTCCGTACATCTTATGGGTATGGTGTATCACAATTATTGTTGTGCCAGTAGCCTCAGATAGGTTTCTTAGTTTCTTTGTCAGTTGCATCGCTACATTGCT
>CAIKOJ010000043.1 GCA_903829015.1 uncultured Bacteroidota bacterium | reverse complement strand
GTCCGCAGAAGGGGTGGGTTCAATGGCAACTAATTCGATAAAGGTTTAGTTCTTACCTGTAAGAAAAATAAAGGGTGTGTTGCCCCGGCTTGCCAATGACTGCTTTACTTTTTGGGGCTGTTTGATGACTTTGTATTTCTGTAAATCAATGATCTCGAATGCGAAAACAAAACGCCTGCCCCTATTTACATTTTGCAAATATTTTGTGAGCAATGTAGCAGAATCGACATCGGCTGCCAAGACATTGTTTGCATAACGAAACCACAATTTGTTCTTGTTCCACATATTGTTGTTTTTTCGAGGTTCAACTCCTCAATTCTGAGGCTGTCTAAACTACCAGTTTCGGTGCCTTTTGGAGCGGTAGTTACCGCTCAGATCGCCCTTACAGCCGCACTTACGCTCGCTGTTGCAACTTTCGAATACCAGACTGAACAGCATAACAGCAAATGGCACCAATAAAGTATATTTTGTTCCGGGAAACCGCTTTGTTCGTTTCATAAATTTACTTTTGTAAAAATACGGATTATTGGTTACCCACAAACATAAGCATATTTTGATAGCCCCGCTAGACTGGGGTCTGGGGCATACCACCCGTTGTGTACCACTTATCCGCTCTATACTGCAACTGGGGCATATTCCGCTGTTTGCCGGCAACGAAACCCAATGCCGTTTTATAGAAGACACCTTTGGTCCTATAGATTTTATCCATCTGGAGGGCTACGATATTACCTACTCAAAGTGGAACCAATACGCACAGATCGGATTGTTATCGCAGTTGCCGCACATACTGGGCGCAATAAAAAAAGAACGTGAGTGGTTGCAAAATCTTGTTTCGGAAAGAAAGATAGATGGCATTATATCTGATAACCGATATGGGCTATACCATCCAACAATACCCTCTGTGATACTTACGCATCAGCTTCAGGTGCAGAGCGGGTTTGGTGTAATCGCAGACAATATTGTGCGCAAACTGCACTATCAATTTCTCAACAGATTCAATGAAATATGGGCGGTGGATAAAGCCGCATCACCAGGCATTGCCGGAACCCTCTCCCACCCCGGTAAATTACCAAACAACACTACTTATATCGGTGCACTATCGCAATTTGAGAACAGAGCAACAACGAGCAATACAAACAAAGATCAACTGCTCGTTCTACTCTCCGGACCTGAGCCTCAGCGCACTATACTATCTGCGATATTGTGGCGGCAAGTGCAGGATTTCAATGGCAACATCGTTTTTGTAGAAGGTAGTGAACGTGCACTTACTCCTGCGTCGATACCTGCGAACATTGTATGGCATAAACGCCTCGCTGCCAAAGCGCTGGAACCCATACTACGCGAAACCGGAATGGTTGTTTGCCGGAGCGGATACTCGACCATAATGGATCTCATTGCCTTGCAAAAACAAGCAATATTGATACCTACGCCCGGACAAACAGAACAGGAATACCTGGCGTACAGAATGCAGTCCGATGGTATTTTCTATTCTGTACCTCAGAAAAATTTTGACCTAAAAAAAGCACTTTCAGCCTCTGCAAATTTCAACAACAAAAAAAGCCCAAAGGACTCATTCCAACTCTATCAGCCTGTGCTGGAAAAATGGCTTGAAAAGTTGTAAAAATCGATCCGAAAAACGGGAAATAATAACTTCCGGAATTGCGGGAAATCTTCCGGTTTATTCAGGTACCGGAAATTCGGAAATATTCTAACTATTTGATAATCATCGCCTAAATTGTCCACTTCCGGTTATACTTGAAAAACCTGTTTCGATTCTAAATTATTGCCGCCAGCCAATAAAAGCCTATTTGAACAACTGGTTAATGGACGATAATTTCACGTTGCAAAGGTCGGGATGATGGCTTTAACGGCAAAAATGAAAATCTATGATAGGCTGCATACCGCCCATGACGGGCCATATACGGCCTGTGATGGAAAATTGTTTGAACGAAGACAGAAAGCCCACTGTGAGAGTTTTATGAACGCAATTATCTTTACGATAAAAAAGATGTCTAACCCGATCTATCTCAACACGGCCGCCTGCGGACTGGTGATGCCTGAAACACTGGTGGCCGCCAATCAGTTGTATGCCGGATTTGAACACAACAGCAGTACCCGCTCTGAAGAATGGCGTATGAGAGTAGAAGGGCGAATCAGGCAGGCGATTGCAGACTTTGTGGGTGCAGAGGCACGCAGTATAGCTATGGTACCCAACTTCTCGTGGGCATGGAATGGCATTGTTCAATCGCTGAAAGGTAGTGAAAGAGTGCTGTTATTTAAAAGAGACTACCCCTCATTGTTAGAGCCTTTCCGGATCAACCACTTTGATATTACCTGGGTTGATGCACCAGACGGCTTTAATATCGATTTGGATGCTGTTACTAAAGCCATTAGCAATAAACAAGTGGATATCGTTGCGCTGAGCCATGTGCTATGGAGTTCGGGTTACAAAACAGACATTAAAGCAATTGGCGATCTGTGCCGGCAACACGGTGTACTGTTTATGGTAGATGCCACCCAGTCTATGGGAGCTAATGAGATAGATCTAGCGCAATTGAATATTGATGTTTTTGCGGCCAGTAACTATAAGTGGATGAATGCGGGTTTTGGTACAGCCGTATTATTTATAGCTGATGGTTTTCTGGAAAAGTACCAGCCGGTGGTAGGTGGGCATAACAGTTACAAAATGGTTAATGGCGTAATGCAATACACCCCATCAGTGCAAAGCTACGAGCCGGGCCACCCCAATATGTACGGGCTTACGGTGCTGGAATCGGCAATAAAACATAAAATGGGGCTGGGTGTAGCCAACATCCAGAACCATAATTATAGTCTGGCACAAAAGTTTTTATTGGGAATTGAGGACCTGCCGGTAAAAATATTAGGAGACTATAGCATGAACCACCGCACGGCGATTGTTCTTTTAAAAGATGAGGAGGGGCTGGGCGATTATATAAAAAAGCATAATATTGTTGTTACTCAGCGCAATGGATTACTTCGGGTAAGCATGCACTATTATAATACAGCCGAAGATGTGCAGGTTTTGGTGGATTGTTTGAAGGAGAAATATAAATAATTGACGTTTCGACACGGCTACTGTGGGTTAATCTCGCCCTTGCAGGGCTGGCATGTTGTTTTTTTTACGATGGGCGATGCCCATCGCTGTGATATTAAGCCCTTTCAGGGCAAGTAATCGGGTTGTAGCACCCTAATTTTAATGTGAAATGCAGGAATTATTTTGGATAAGGTTAATCTCGCCCTTGCAGGGCTGGCATGTTGTTTTTTTTACGATGGGCGATGTCCATCGCTGTGATATTAAGCCCTTTCAGGGCAAGTAATCGGGTTTTAGTACATAAAAATTAATATGAAATGTGGGGATTATTTTGGGTAAGATGATGGGTCCTGATTTTTTCGATGGGCGATGCCCATCGCTATGAGATTTAGCCCTTTCAGGGCAAGCAGTAGGATTGTAGCACCCTATTTTTAATGTGAAATGCAGGAAATATTTTGGCTTAGTTTTCAGATAAATTAGGATAAACACCGTTCTTATATTATTTTTAATTAGCTACAAAATAATCTATTGATTGGTTTTAGGTGTGATTCAATAATTTACTTACCTTTGCCATCCGGTAAAAAAGTCAAAAGGTTAATCTTTTTGACTTTTTGATTTTTGGAAACCGGTAGTTTGCAGTCATTTGTAATGCAGTTTTAAAGAAGGTGAGATGCTGCATCTCAGCCATTTACAACTCAGGACTAACGACAAATAACTAGCTTATACGGGCATAGTTCAAAGGCAGAATAGAGGTCTCCAAAACCTTCGATCTAGGTTCGAATCCTGGTGCCCGTGCATTTTACGTTAATCTGTTAACAGGTTAATGAGTTAATTAGTTGAACCTTTTAGCTTGTTAGCCTGTTAACCAAAATTGAAACTTATGAGCAAAGTTGGAAGTTACATACAGGAAGCCTATGACGAACTCCTGCATAAAGTATCCTGGCCTACATGGGACGAACTTCAGCAAACCACAATTATTGTGTTAGTTGCGCTGGCGTTGGTAACCGCTGTGGTTTTCGGCATGGACCTTGTTGCAGAAAACGTTCTGACATTTGTGTATAAAATACTGGGTAAATAATGGAAATTATGAGCGAGGTAGTGACAAACGAGGTAGCGAAACCCGCACCTGAAACCAAGTGGTACGTGATCCGCGTTATCAGTGGTAAAGAGAAAAAGGTGAAGGAGTACCTGGATAAGGAAGTAAAGATCAACAACTGGACAAATTCGGTTGTACAGGTTCTTTGCCCAATTGAAAAGGTATTTAAGGTGGTGAGCGGCAAGAAGGTACTGCGCGAAAAAACGTTGTTCCCAGGCTACATTCTGCTCGAAGCAAACGACGGCAAACTGACTGACGATATTATACATTCAATTAAGAACGTAACAGGCGTTATTCATTTTTTGGGTAAGGAACATCCTACCGCTCTGCGTAAATCTGAAGTGAACAAGATGTTTGGTAAGATGGATGAAGTAAGCGAGCAGGGTATCAGCTACGCAGAACCATACATCATTGGCGAAACAGTGAAGATAGTAGACGGACCGTTCAATGATTTCAATGGTACTGTGGAGGAGATCAACAACGAAAAGAAGAAACTGAAAGTGGTGGTGAAGATATTTGGTCGCGCTACACCGGTAGAACTGAACTATATGCAGGTAGAGAAGATCGCATAACTGATCAACTCCTGTTAAGCATACAAAAGCCACATTTTTTAAGTGTGGCTTTTGTTATTTTAGAAAACGCTAAGTAGCAATACAGGCGCAGTAAAAAACGCTTGCATACTGCATTTTTATCATTATATTTATACTTACATTACCAATCATTTATCAAGAATTAATACATTCGGGCATGAATACCTCATCTTTTAATATTGGGCGCCTCGGCAAGCACGCCTTAGTTCTATTATCTGCTTTTTTGCTTACCGGAAATGTAAGTGCACAAGACAGGGCGAAATACGATGCAATTGCAGCCAAATATAAAGACGAACATGCCGTATATACCCATGTAACTGAACAACTGGTTATTGAACTGCAGGACGGAGAACTGACAGCACACAGCAATGTTTCAATGGAAAAACTGTTTATCAGCGAGCTCTCCCTGAGCATGTACAATACAGATGAATTCTGGTATGGCGATTTCCATCAGCCTTCCAATTATTCAGGTGTTGCGTATATACCAAACGGCAACAAAAAATACAAAAGAGTAGAATGCTACACTTTTGGAAGCGGACGCCCCTACAGTTACGAATTCTATGATGATACCCGACTTGCAGAAGCATTTTATTCGGGCTTGTCGAAGAATGCCGTTACCGAAACGAAATACAGAATGGAACATACCGACATCAGGATGTTGCCAACATTCCTGTTTCAGGATGGATTTCACAGCCTGCCTATCGACGAGGCTGTTTTTGAAGTAGTGGTTCCCAGCTATGTAAAAATGAACTTCGCCATCAAAGGAGCCAACACATCGTGGATCAAGCAGAGTAAAGAAGAAAAGAACGGCAATGTTTATTACCGGTTTACGGCTAACAATATCCCTGCGACAAAAAATTTCGACAACGTACACTCTTGGCGGTATTTCTTACCACACGTTATTCCTTACATATCTTCCTACCGTATTACAGGTGCATCAAAAGATTCGGTGCTAGCCAATACTACTGACGAACTGTATAAACATCAGTACAACTTCGTAAGGAGCAAAAATTTTAAAGTAGATACAGGCATCAGCAATACGGTGAAACGCATAACTGAAGGAGATGTAAAAGAAAGCGAGAAAGCTGCACACATCTACAAATGGGTGCAGGACAACATACATTATGTAGCTATTGAGAATGGAATGGAAGGTTTTATTCCTCGTCCGGCAGATACAGTGTACAAAAGAAAGTACGGCGACTGTAAAGACATGAGCAGTTTAATATCTGCAATGTGCCAGAGGGCAGGGCTAAAAGCATATTTTGCGTGGATAGGCACTACGGACCTACCGTATAGTTATAAAGAAACGCCGATCCATGTATCGAACCACATGATCTGTGCTGTTAAAATAAACAACGATTGGGTGTTCCTCGACGGTACACATCCATACCTGCCTTACGGTGCCAACAGGGATGATATACAAGGAAAAGAGGCTTTGGTAGCAATAGATCAGGATCATTATGAAATAGTGACCATACCGGTTGAGGCTCCGGAGAAAAACACAATTACAGACGTTACACATTTAACGATAGATGGCAGTAAACTGCACGGCAGTGTCGACCAGGTGTACAAAGGCTATGGATCGTGGCAGGTAGGCGCAGGGCTACTTGCAAATAAGAAAGACGACGACAGGGAGAAAATGGTGAAACAGCTTACGATGCGTGGCACCAATAAATACCAACTGAGCAAGTACAATATCAGATCGGCAAAAAGCGGCAACAGGGATGTAACCATCAATGCAGAGTTTGTGCTGGAAAACTATTTATGGAACACCAAAAAGGAAACAATTATTAACATGAATCTGCTTCGTCATTTCGACGATCTGAGAGTAGACACTAAAGACCGGGTGGTGCCATGTTTCTTTGATTACAAATCAAAACGAAAAGAAGTAGTGGTGCTGGAGATACCAAAGGGATATAAAGTAAAACATCTGCCTGCTAACTCAAAAGGATCGCTGGACGACCTGTGGAATTACTCGGTCACTTATACTAAAGACAAAGGACATGTAACTCTTACCAAGGAGTATGAACTAAAAACACTGTCGATTGGTGTGGAGAAATTTGCCGATAACAATAAGATGGTGGACAGACTGAAAAATATTTACAAAGAATCTGTAGTGCTTACTACTAACTAACTTTTTATGAAAAAAATTACAGCAATAAGTTTATTGTTTTTATCGGCACTGCAGGCATCGGCGGAAAAAAAATTAAGTAAACAGCCTGCGTTCATTGACTTTTCGGATAAGCCTGCTTTGCATAATGTGCCGCCTGAATATGCCAATGAGCATGCGCTCATTGTTTCGAGAGATGAGACGATAGATTATGTATATGAAGGGCGCACCGTGAACGGATACAAAACGGTGCGTACCATTTGGAAAATACTTGACTCAAGGGGTATTGATTTCCTCCATTCTCTTGGCATTACTGCCGACGGCAAAACAAGGTTCATAAATATTAAGGCGCGTACTATTCATGCCAACGGCAAAGTACAGGAGGTGCCGCAGGATATGATCAAAGTAACTGTTGATGCCAATGGCAGGTATAAAATAGTAATTGCCCCAGAAGGACTTGAAAAATATGCAGAAGTGGAGCTAATGCTGAAGGAAATAGTGCCAGGCTATCATAGCATTTACGATTATTTCCAGTTTGGTATTCCTATGCTTAGCTCACGCCTGGATATTTCTTACCCGAAAGACTATGCGTATGAATCCAGGTCATATAACGGGATGCCTAAAATGACCGAAACAACCATCGGCACACGGAAACATTTGCGTGTTGCTGTATCAAACGTTCCGGCATTCAAAGCAGAACCATACAGCTTTGCTGATCTGCACAGAATGAAAGTAGACATACGCAGACATCACTATGCTTTCGCCAATTATAACGACCCATCTGAAATTGATACTTGGGATGACTTTGGCAGAGACCTGTTTGATGATTACTACAAGATCACAGATAAGGAGCGCGGTGCGGTAAACCGATACTTATCGGAACTGGGTGTGCAAGCAGGTGGCGATGAGCTGGAAAACATAAAAAAGATAGAGAATGGCATAAAGCACGATATAGTGCAGTACGGATACGTGCAGGGTGCAAAGACAGATGTGCTGGACAGTATAATCGCTAAAAAACAGGCAACACCTTACGGCTATATAAAACTGTTTGCCGCTTGCTTTACGCAGGCCGAAGTGAACCACGAACTGGGCAAAGCAGGAGATAAAAGCGAGAATAGGACAGATGATAATTTCGAAATCTGGGGATATCTAGACAATCCATTATTCTATTTCCCCGGTCAGAAAAAATTCATGGACCCTCTGAGTATGCATTACCGCTATCCTTTGGTGCCAGATGAAATAGCAGGTGGCAAGGGTGTATTCTGCAATATTCCTCCGAAAGGCGTGGTAACAGGTAGGCTGTACAAGATGCGCACCATTACACCACTCTCTGCAAAACAGACCCACAGGAATGTGGCGGCAGGAGTTACTTTCAATGACAATATGGACGCTACTGTAGATGTATCGTATTCGTTTACAGGGTACGCCTCTGCTGATATCAGAACGGCTTTGAATGTGCTGACAAAGGAAAAGGAAAAAGACATTATTAAAGAGGTAGTTGACTTCACGGAAAAAAGAGAAGATATAACGAAGTACTTTATCTCTAACGACGCACCAGAAAGCTACAACGGCAATAAGCCACTGGTGATCACCGCAACAGTTGATGCTTCACATATGACTGAGAAAGCCGGCGAGAAATATATTTTCAACGTTGGAGAATTGATAGGTTTACGTGCAGGGCTGTATGACAAAAAAGAGCGCCACTATGCGGTGGATCTGGATTACCCTCATTCAAACTACGACACCATTACTATCAATATTCCTAAGGGATACAAAGTAGTTAATGCTGATGGATTGAGGATGCAATCGGAATTTCTGAACCGCGATTTGAAGAAACAGATCAGCTTCAGCTCTGATTACAATCTGATCACCGACAAAAAGAATGGAGATAAGTTGGTTGTAATGGTATCTGAGTATTTCCCGGTTACACACTTCCCGGTAGCAGACTACGATCGATTCAGGGATGTGATCAATACTGCATCAGACTTTAGCAAATCCAGCATAATATTAGAGCGAGTAAAAGGAAGCGGTGGCAAGGCTAAACCAAAGACTAAGGCGCTGGCTAAGAAATAATTAAGCGTAAGTAAATTTTTAACGAAAATCCCCGTTTCAAAAGATGCGGGGATTTTTTTATGCGAGGGCTACACTCTTATTTCGATTTACCTTCTAATAGGCGACGGGCACCATAGAGTCTCGGTATAAATTTTACCCCACCTAGACTAGCCAATTACCTAGTTGAAGTGGCTATATAGAATGAATTTCCGCTGCGAAATTCTAATCTTCCGTACCTTTGCACCATGTCGAAAAAAGCGATCCTCATTATTATGGATGGCTGGGGGCACGGAAAAGTACCTGCCGCTGATGCCATTGCCAATGCTAACGTTCCTTTTGTAAAATCACTGTATAGTAAATACCCCAACTCAGAACTGCTTACCTGTGGTGAATGGGTAGGATTGCCTGATGGGCAAATGGGCAATTCGGAAGTAGGGCATCTGAATATTGGTGCCGGTAGAATTGTGTACCAGGAACTGCAACGGATTAATGTGGCGGTGAAGGATGGCGAACTGGAAAAAAGTGAGGTGCTTACTGCGGCGTTCGATGCCGCCAGGGAACCGGGAAAAACACTTCATTTTATAGGGTTAGTGAGCGATGGCGGGGTGCATTCGCACATAGACCATGTAAAAGCATTGTGCACGCTGGCTAAGAAGAACAACATTCCTGATGTGGCGGTACATGCGTTTACCGACGGGCGTGATTGCGACCCTAAGAGCGGACTGGGTTTTATAAAAGACCTAAGCGCACACCTGACAACAACTGGCGGCAAGCTGGCTACCGTGACTGGTCGCTTCTACGCAATGGACAGAGATAAACGCTGGGAGCGTGTGAAAGTTGCCTATGACGGGCTTACACAGGGCATTGGAGAACATACAAAGGATGCTATAGCCTCGATAGAAGCATCGTACAACGCTGATGTTACAGATGAGTTTATTAAGCCCATAATAGTATGCGACGACAATGGAAATCCGCTGGCAACTATTAAAGACGGCGATGTGGTGGTTTGCTTCAATTTCCGGACAGACAGGTGCCGTGAGATAACCGTGGCATTGACACAGCAGAATTTTGACGAACAACACATGCACACCCTGAACCTCCATTATGTAACGATGACGGAGTACGACAAAAGTTACAAAGGCGTAGGGGTTGTTTTCACGAACGATGATCTTAAGAACACGCTCGGCGAGGTACTGGAAGCGAACGGCAAAACGCAGATAAGGATAGCTGAAACAGAAAAATATCCGCACGTTACATTCTTCTTCTCAGGAGGTAGGGAACAGCCTTTCAAAGGAGAGAAGCGCATTATGATGCCCTCTCCCCGAACTGTGACTACGTACGACCAAAAGCCTGAGATGAGTGCATATGAACTGACTGATGCCATTATGCCCGAAATAGCCGCACAGAGTGCTGACTTCATCTGCCTCAACTTTGCCAATGCCGATATGGTGGGTCATACCGGTGTATGGGATGCAGTGGTTAAAGCAGTGGAAACCGTAGACGATTGCGTGAGCCGTATAGTGCCTCTGGCATTAGAAAATGGTTATGCAGTTTTCCTTACGGCCGACCATGGCAATGCCGACTACCTGATCAACGAAGATGGAACACCCAATACGGCACACACACTCAACCCTGTGCCACTGTTCCTGATATCAAATGACTATACCGGCAAACTACAATCGGGCAAACTAGGCGATCTGGCACCATCTATACTTACGTACATGGGTATAGCTATTCCTAAGGAGATGACTGGCAACATACTCATTAGCCACTTGTAGCATCAGAAGGTATACCTGACAGTTGGAACCGGGAAGAAACCTTGCTGGTAGTTATTGACTATGCGGTTGGTGCGCTTATCGTAAGTCTGGTTAAAGATGTTTTTGTTGTTGGTAATGTTCTGCAGATCTATGGAGCATTCCAGCGTACTTCTTCTATACTCTCTTTTGTATGATATCTTCAGGTCGGTACGGAAGTAATCATCCTGCTTAACAGAATATGCCATACTTTTCATGTAGACAGCTTTACCTTCGAGTTGTGAGGCCGTAAGATCCAGAGGCGTTAAGTACCTACCACCAATTTCAGATACTTTGAGGTTCAAACCAAGAATAGAACCTTTCTTACCCAGCTTAAATTCCTTACCCACCAACAGGTTAAATACATGACCGGTATTAAAAGCGGTATTACGCTCAATGCCATCGCTGCCTTTGTATCTTGAATTGATCAGCGATCCTGTTGCCAGAAAATAAAAGCCTTTCTTTAAGAAATGCTCTATTGTGATCTCAGCACCATAGTTGTAACCGGCCCCCTTGCTCTTCAGGCTATCTTCATTATCCAAACCAAAATCGGCACCGGAGTTTAAAGACGAGTAAGAACCGGAGGTTTGCGTAACCGGCACGTTGTCGAGCATCTGATAGTAGGCTTCCACTTTCACGCGCATAGATGCGGAAATATTAAGATCGTAAGCCGCTATGACCTGCTGGCTGCGTGTAAAATCAAGGTACTTATTGGTATAAGTTACGCCTGTTGTTGAAGGGGTTTGCACAAAATATGAATACACATTCTGCGCCTGACTGTGCATACCATAGCCAATGCTCACTGCATTCCTTACGTTGAAGCTGTATCGCAAAGCCGCTCTTGGTTCAACGGCAAAACTATTATTAATATCGAGGAACTGACCATGTAAGCCAGCCACCAGGGAAAGGTCTTTGCTAAAGCGGTGTTTCCACTGAACATAAGCCTGCTCCAGTCCTAGGTTACCGGTCTGGTTTTCGTATACAAGATCAGGTTGTGCGGGATGCATTTCTTTGAATATGGTTTTGAACATGGTGTTCTCGTAAGTAAAACCAGCTTGTATATTATTCTTAGCGCTGAACTTATGCAGGTAGGATAACTGAAGGGCTAACTTGCCTGTTTCAAAGTCGGCATATTGGTAAGGATGTTTACTGGCATCGACATCGCTAATAGAGTCGTTGGTGAAATGCTGGTAAGTAGTAGCATAGCCGGCAATGAACTTTGCCGATGATTTTTCAGACAATTGATAATCCAGCGCCATGCCGTTCATGGTACTTGTAAACTGGCTCTTCTGATCCTGATAGGGGTTGCCGCCGTACAAATCTGGCTTAGTGGTGTCTATGTCTTTACCCAGGAAGTCGGCTTTACTTGTACCGAGAATGCCAAAGAAAGACAACTTGACTTTCTTACTCAGGTTGGATACCAGTTTGTAGTTTGCATCCTGATAAATAGGTACGGCGGTACCCGTACCCAGATTGAGACCCAAAGACTTAAACACCCCCAGTGTGCTGTAGCGGTAATTGAACA
This sequence comes from uncultured Bacteroidota bacterium, assembly GCA_903829015.1. Lineage (GTDB taxonomy): Bacteria > Bacteroidota > Bacteroidia > Chitinophagales > Chitinophagaceae > Nemorincola. Next base: position 1,710 of record CAIKOJ010000043.1, on the reverse strand, counting down.
GGTAAGATGTCTTTTTGTTTTTTCCGATAGGGCCTTCGGCACCGGCTTCAAAACCATTGAATCCTATCTGTGCCACGTATTCGGGTTTATCCATGTTGCCGTTGCGCAGCTTAATATCAAATACTCCAGCAAGCGCATTACCATATTGTGCAGGGAACGCACCGGTTAGGAAATCAGACTTATCAATATTGTTGTTGTTGAGCATACTCACCGGGCCACCCGTACTGTTGAGTGTACCGAAGTGATTGGGATTGGGCACGTTCATGCCTTCGATTTGCCACAACATACCTTGGGGTGAGTTGCCACGCACTACTATATCGTTGCGGCTATCGTTGCCTGCAACAATACCAGCATAATTGGAGGCCATTCTAGAAGGATCGCCAAGTGAGCCTGCGTACCTTTTCGTCTCATCTACATTGAAGGAACGGGCACTGATCATGGCCATATCGTTGATGGTGCGGTTCTTATCCCTACTACGGTCGTAACTAACGGTAACCTCTTTTAGATTATGAACTGCCTCCAGCAGGTAAATATTCAGGTTCACCTCCTTGCCGGCTGTCAATTCAACGTTATGAACAATTTGCTCTTCGTAAGAGAGGAATGATATCTTAATATTCTGCCTGCCCAGCGGAACGCTGTCTATTTTAAAATGCCCGTATTCATCGGTAGCGGTACCCCTTTGTGGATTGCTATTTAAAACTACTACAGTTACGCCCGGTAGCGGTGCTTTTGATGCCTCGTCGTAAACATTGCCCGTAATACTCTGGGTTTGAGCAAAGGAAAAGGAAAAAAGAAATGTCAGGAAAAGAGAACCTAATATGCGCTTCATGATATCATTTATTTGAAGGCAAAGTTCCAATAGTTGTCTATCCTAGACGTTGATTTAGGTTAAGATTTGCTGCAACCGGTAATTTCTTAACCCAGATCAATAAACCAATACAGGTACTTCTTTTTGTTTGCTGACTCTGGACTTGATACGGCTGAAAGCCTCGGGAGTGATGCCCAGGTAGGATGCGATCATGTATTGCGGCACTCTCTGCGGCAACCAAGGATGCTCAGAAATGAGTTTTGAATACCGATCCAAAATAGATTCTTTTACTTCAGCCCGGGTGCCGTTGCACATATCCAGAAACAATTGCTCCGCAATCCTGCGCCCCAGAATGTTTGCTTCTGGCACCACCTGATACAACATTTGCAGGTCTTTAAACGAAATGTCTACTACTTCTGCATTTTCGAGCAATTGTACAAAAGAGTGTGCGGGCTTGCGCGACAGGAAGCTTTCGTAATCGCATATATAATTCAGTTCGTTGCAGAAGCTTACGATCTTTTCTTTGCCATCAACCAGGTAATACACTCTTGCCAAACCATAATTCAAAAAAGAAACGTGGTCGCAAAGCTGTCCTTCACGAGCTATGAATTCGCCTTTCTTAAAGGTGCGAACCGAAAGCACATTCTCTGTGATGTTCCAGCTTTCCTCGGTCATAGTAGGAAGTAACTGGCTAAAGTAAGACTTCAGTTTTTCAAACTTATGAGGATCATTCATGGTCTTGCGATTTGGACAAAGTTCAGCATTTCACTGACTCTAAAATTATAAAGTTTAGGTGATGTCAAAATTACACACAGTTAATCAATCAAAAATATTCTGGAAACTAGCCAATCTATCTGTCTGGCAAATACACAATTTATATCATACGAAATATTTAATATCAT
>CAIKOJ010000042.1 GCA_903829015.1 uncultured Bacteroidota bacterium | reverse complement strand
TAACATCCGTCAAACTCAGAAAATCTTCGAACAAGTGGACGGAGAATTGTAGGCCTAGATCACGGAGCTCTGTAGTAGGAAGAAAGAGATGAAGACTGTATCGGCCCAAGCGGTAAGCTGTTGTGTTTATGACCAAAACAATTATGCAGTGCACTCATGGCATAACTCCATTCATGTTTGTCTGTTGAGCTAATCCATTTGTTCACCTCTTCCTACTAAAGAGCTCCATGCCTAGATGGATTCACTTAAATCTGGCAGCTCGCCTAAAACGATCTTTTTTCACTGGCCAAACCCGGTCTCTTTTTGTTTATTTTCGATCTGTTCACTGGGCAAATATATCACACATTTGACTACAAAGTGATAAAAGCATAGATGGCGATTCGAACCCGGAGCGGCAGGATGGTAGGCTCAGACGAATCCACTGAACTTTGGCAGCCTCGCCTAATCCGATTGCGTTTAGGCTCAAATTCCATTCCGTGATCGGGTCCCCACCGAAGATTCCCGACAACGTCGTGACGTTGAAAGAGTCGTTCACTTACGTCGAAGACGTCGTTCAGGTCAGATAAGCTAGAGCGTTGAGTAAATGAAGTAACTAGTACCGTTAAATATCTTTAAATCAAAATGAACAAATTAAAAAGTTTGGATACTACTACACTTATTAACGACTAGTTCGAGGTCTTCTTTGATAAGATCATCACTCCTGGACCCAATCCTATAAAGATTTTTAGCACTAATATTTTAAGCAATCTGATTGGATGCACACAATGTTGAACCAATCAAAATGCTTAAAAATAGCGTAGCGTAAAATTTATGCTAAAACATCTTCTCATAGGTCAGGTTCAGGTTGAACTTTTTGAATCAAACCTGTTCAAGACTCAAATAGATACTTTTTCGCATTCCAGTAGAACTGTAAATACCCAACTCAATAAACACTTTGAAAAAGTTAAAATATGCTCAGAAAAACAAAACCTTTAAATAAATTGGATCATTTTTATCAATATGTCAATCGTTATCACAATAAATATTGACAGCCACTCTCGTTACGCAATGTTTGATTGTCCAATTGCTCAACGCGAATGCCATACAGCGAAGCATGCAATTAACACGTTTTGGAGCAAAGTCATAAACAAATTTTACCATACCATACCATAGCTATAGTATGTTGAAAAAGCACTGTTGGTTGACTGTTGTAAGTCACATGACTATTTTTGATATCTTTTCGCTTATTTTCGCTCTTTCCCACATCAATGTTAGGTACAGAAAAATTGTAGATTTCAGTTGTGGGTAGAAATTGTAGAACTCGCTAACCGCTCAACCCCCATCCACTGCGGCCCAACATATGACTACATATACTTACCCAATCAGAGCTACCTATTTATTTCAGAGTAGCTATGCTAAGATTTGTTTATAACATTGGGTCCATTTATATAAATATTCAAATGTTCGTTGCATAGGCTATCGACAAAATCCTTGAGAAGGGTCCGTCGGTCTGGAACGAGGCTTACAACATCGCGGTCGATGAGTCAGTCACACTCCCCTCCATCCTGACCAAGATGTCCAAATCGATGGGC
>CAIKOJ010000041.1 GCA_903829015.1 uncultured Bacteroidota bacterium | reverse complement strand
CACGGCTCACGGCTCACGGCGCTGATTTTCATTTTGACTTTATTCTCATTTCTAAAAGTTAATGCCCAATGTTTTGAGACAGATGGCATTACAGTCCGGCCTTCGTTCTATGAGATGTGGGTAGTTTTAGATCAAACTTGGATAGATTTTTTTAATGGGAACATTGACGATGCACAAATGGCGGCAGAGGCAAATGCAGATGCTGCAATTACATTGTTAAATGCATCAGGCTTTAAAACTGTATTTAATGTAACTTTTTCCAGAACATTTTCTTCACCAGTTATTGCACCACCATACGGAGGTCAAAAAGAAGATTGGTGTAATGATATTCGTGCATTTTATAATAATAGGTATCCTTGTTTGGCAAACGATGTCATATTATTATATACGAGAGTTTTGGGCAATTCTCATTATGCGTTTAATAGGGTAGCGCTTATGTCGAGTGGTAATTCCTTTGAAACAGCTCATGAAATAGGACATGCTTTGAATTTGACTCATTTGCAAACTGGACCAATGGGTTCACCTACACAATTTTGTTGTACAAGTAACAAAACAATGATGTGCATCCCCTTTCCGAATATGCCAACTGTAACTCCAGTAAATGCTGCATGCGGTATAAATGGCGCTTGGTTAAATTCGAATGTTTTCACTACTTCATTTTGTAATCAAACAAAATATGCTACTTCCATAATACCAGATGATTTTGAATGTCCCCCTGTATCAAACGTAGGTTACTCTATTGTTGCAGACAATCCTAATCCAGTTATAGGTTGTAAATCTGGAGGAGAGATAGTTACAATTTCTGCTACACTGATCAATAATAATTCAACAACTCTTCGAAATATTCGAGCTTCAATCAGTAATGAGGATTCCGATAATATTGAATTTGTAGATGACCCATTATTGGATTTTAACTGTCTTACCATTTTAAGCAATAGAATCGAGTTTCGAATAACGAACCCTGTGAATTCAAATTGTGATGACCAGTATTTTTCGCTTGGACCAGGAGAATCAAAAACGGTGAAGGTGAAAGTAAAATATTTGGGAGGCGCTTTCACTGGCGTCGGAGGCGATGATAGGTTTGATGTTAATTTTTACACTGGAACAAATCCAGTTCCAGATCCAACTTCTAATGCTAAGATTTTTACCATCATTCCATTTGTTTCTATTGGTCCAGGCAATTATAATAGTATGGTCTTGGGAAATTGGGATAATAATAGCCCTTTATTTGTACTTGGGACAATATTAATGAACAATACTATGCCTTACGATTTTGGTTCGCAAAACAAAAAAATTCTTTTTAAACCAGGCGCAGCCTTAGAAATAGCCAATGGTAGCATTGTCAACATGACCCATGCAGTTGCAGAAGGCTGTTCCACCATGTGGAAAGGTATCACTGTAAGGCAAGGGGGCACGCTCAATATGAGCAAAATGACTACTGTCAAAGACGCTCAAATTGCAGTCAATGTTCAAAAAGGGGGCACGGCCAATATTCAGTCCTGTAAATTTGAGGACAACAACTTTGCCATAAGCACCGACAACTTAGGTACAGGCAACCATAATCTCACACTGCTTGGGAATACTTTTCAAACCTCTGACGCTGGGCTAAAGCCCGCTTGGGGCATAGGCCAATCCCCAGCACCAGGCACCAAAGGTTTCGCAGGTATTTATGTCAAAGACCTTGCAGGCGGTTTGAGCATTGACAAGGATGCAACTTTTGAATTAGCTAACCAATTCACGAATCTCCAATACGGAATTTTTGCCGAAAATACCGATGTCACCGTGCGTGACGCGATGTTTAGCGACATCACAAAGGAAACCAGAGCCGCGGGCTATCCCGGCCCGCTCTTTACCGGGACTGCAGTACACTCAAATTTTGGCAAGGTTGATGTAAAAGGTAGTTTTACAGGTATCGCTCCTAAGCCAGTTTTGATGAATAATTGTTACAACGGAGTGCAAGTGCTCGGTGGCGCCATAGATGTAGCAGGTTGTGAAATGGGCAATATGACCAATGGCATCGTTGCTGGAGGCGGAACAAATAAAGCATACAATATTTATTGGAACAACATTGCCGCCTCAGAACGGGGTATTTCGGTCTATTATCAATCTGGCTTGCCTGGGCATTCAAGTATCGACAACAATATTGTACATATGTCAGGAAACCCCAACGGCGTAGGTATCGCCAATGGTGGACAAGAGATGTTCCCACAGCAAGAGGGCTTTGTGGTCAACAATTCTGTTATAATGGAAGAAGGTGCGACCGGCATTCAAATCGGCGAAGCCAACCGCATCAAGGTGACCTATAATAATGTGAATCTCTCAGGCAGCGGTATCCACTTCGGCATTAAGGTAGAAGGCGGCGACCGAAATCTACTCAATTGTAACACGGTAACGAGTGCTGGCGGTGCCAATGACGGCATTTATGCCGTGCACGCCAGCCGTGCCAGTGTGCTTTGTAACCTAACTACTGGTACTGCTCGTGGCTTGCACTTTGAAGGGATGCTGTCTGGTAAAAATAAGGCGGATATTGGGGGGAATAGAATGGAGAGTAACAGTGTCGCAGGGTTGCTGCTTGGCACGGATGCGGTGACGGGAGAACAGGTACACCGGGGAAATATATGGCAAGGGACGGAGGCAATAGCTGGTGCTACTGCGCCATTCGTCTCAAAATTTACCGTAGATGCTGCAGAAAACTCTCATTTTTTG
>CAIKOJ010000040.1 GCA_903829015.1 uncultured Bacteroidota bacterium | reverse complement strand
TGCCCAAGTGGAAGTCGGCACTCAACTGCCTGCGTGGGCTGTGGAGCAGCAAGCCGCTGCAGGTACTTTATTTTCAGTCTGCCGAATTGAAAAAACAACTCGATACGCTTATAGATAAACATGGCTACGATGCGGTGCATGTGCAGCATTTAAGGATGTCGCCATATCTGGCACAGCGAAAAGATGTGCCACGGATACTCGATCTGCCCGATGCTTTTTCATTGTATTGGGAAAGGCGCAAAATGGTGAAACGCAGTTTTCTCACCACTATTTTCGAAAACATAGAGCAAAAAAGGGTTTTACGGTACGAGGAGGTACTCCGTTCGTATAATCTCTCGCTGGTTTGCTCGGTGGAAGATCTGGAGTATCTGAAGCAAACCCATCATACCGATAATCTACGGTTGCTGCCCAACGGTGTGGACATGGAGACTTTTGCACCCCGGCAGCACGACTATGCGCACAATAAAACCATCCTGTTTACCGGCAACATGGACTATGCACCCAATGTTGATGCAGTCTGTTATTTTACCGAGAGTATTTTGCCTGTCATCCGGCAGAGTATGCCCGATGTGCAGTTTATTATAGCTGGTCAGCAGCCGGTGCCTAAAGTAACAGCACTGGCTAACGATCATGTGGTGGTTACCGGTTTTATAAAAGACCTGGCGGCAACTTACAATAGTGCCAGCGTGGTAGTTGCTCCTTTGAGGTTTGGAGCTGGTACTCAGAACAAAGTACTGGAGGCCATGGCTATGGGTGTGCCGGTAGTATGCTCCCACATAGGCTTTGGCGGACTCGGCATAACAAGCGGAGAGGGCGCCATTATGCAGCGCGAACCCGCAGCTTTTGCAGCAAGTGTTTTTGAGCTTTTGTCTTCAGAGTCTTTGAGGAAAACCGTAGGCAGCGAAGGTGCAAGGGTGATCAGTACCCGTTTTGATTGGGACATTGTAGCTAAAACGTTGGAGGCGTATTTTGAGGAGATAAGGAAGAAGTAGTATCGCTTCCATCTGTTTGTGCAAGAACACAAATTCACTAGTTACTGTTCTGAATACATTTTATGTAGTTCATCACCTTCACGGCATCTTTATCAGAGATCATTTTAGATGTGTTGTCTAATTCTATTCTCACTATTTTTTTCGATACAAACTTTTCAATGTTCTCATCATTGATATGGAAAAATCCCTGTACCAGGTAACCGCCCGAATGTGCCGCCGAAACGCCCGGCTGGTTGCCTAAATTTATTTCCACCATTTCCTGATTGCAGTGAACTTTGGCTGTACGGTCTTTTAGTATTGTGCCGTCTTCAAATTCAATTGCTGCCCCAACTGCATCAAAGTGCTTATGGGTATCTTCAAAATGAAGATTCAGTCCAAAAAATGAATTCATTTTCAACTGCTTAATCACAGAAATACTTCTCAGGTCAGGGCTATTATAGATTGTACCGGTTGCATCTACTGTTTTAGAGATTTTTTTGCAGTAATTTTTTTGTCCGTTACATAGAGCCGGCATCAGTAATACAAGGAGTAATAGCTTTTTCAAAAAGACTGAATTTAATTCGCAGTTATAGGCATGTTGTTGCGATAAATGTACAAATTCTGGTGTGAAATGGTCGGTGTCAGCGATGTGACTTGACATACAATTAGCAACTTTGTATATTTACATTAGTGGGTAGAAATAATTTACGTCCCTGGTGAGTTCAATCAGTGCTTTGTGCAACTTAGTGTTGCCCTTGTGACCTTCGTGGTAAAGCATTCCCCAAACTTCCGGATTGCGGCAACATCACCGAAAATATCCGCAACCGGAAGTTTACTATTAACTAACTGAAAATCAATTTGTTACTTACTTCCAGTAGCTGCGGGAGCCGGAAGCAACCGGA
>CAIKOJ010000039.1 GCA_903829015.1 uncultured Bacteroidota bacterium | reverse complement strand
TCCGAAATCTATAGCCGGGCCAGAACCCATCATTGGGCTGCCTGCTGGTAAACCGTCTTTCATTAACTGATAAGAAATACCAGCCTGAGATCCACCAAGACCTACATGTACTCCTGTTCCACCAGGGCAATAATTACCACCACCTGTTACTGCATAAGCTGTCGGTGCAGGATTGGTTCCAATAGTTACCGTACCAAGCATTGTGCGTGAGCAGGTTGTTGAAGGGTTAAGCGCCACAACAGTATATACACCGGTAAGTGTCTGTAATCCGAAAGAAATTGCACTGCCAGTTCCTGTTACAGGGCTACCTACGTTAACACTACCAACCATCAACTGGTACTGAATGCCAGCTTCTGAACCTGAGAGGCCAACTGTACTTCCTGTACCACCTGCGCAATAGTTACCACCACCAGTGATAGTATAGAACGCTGGCAACGGATTTGTTACCACCGTTGCAGAACCCGACATTGTGTTGACACAAGTAGTAGCAGGGTTTGTTGCTATAACAGTATAGATACCATTTGTTGTTTGCAATCCGAAATCAAGTGATGCTCCTGTACCATTTACAGGTGCGCCAGATGGGATGCTGTTGATATAAAGCTGATATTTAACGCCGAGGTTAGAACCGCTCAGACCAACATGTACACCCGTTGTTCCGTTGCAGTAACCGCCACCACCTATTACAGTGAACGCGTTTGGCAAAGGATCAATAACTACAGTTACACTGCTGGCCATATTACGCGTACATCCGGTTGTTGCATTTGTTGCAACTACTGTGTACAAACCTGCGCCAGTATTAAAACCAAAATCGATAACGCTTCCGGTACCAGCCATTGGAGCACCTATTGCTGTACCCACATGGTACAACTGATAGTTTACGCCAGTTTCAGAACCAGAAAGAGCAATATCCACACCAGCACCACCTATACAGTAATTACTGCTTGTGCTGCTCACTGAATAAACATTAGGTAAAGCATTTGTACCGATTACTGCAGTACCTGTCATCATATTTACACAGCCTGTTGTGCTGTTTGTTGCTTTAACTGTATAACTACCTGTAGCAGTCTGCAAACCAAAATCAAGACCCATGCCGGTACCTGTCAAGGTAGCACCTGTAGGTAAGCCAGCCAGTAAAAGCTGGTAAGTAACACCCGTGTTAGAACCACTAAGCATTACGTGCATTCCTGTTCCGCCAACGCAATAGTTACCGCCACCTGATACAGTATAAGCAATAGGTAATGCGTTAACTGCAACTACTGCACTGCCAGTCATATTGCTTACACAACCTGTAGTAGCATTTGTAGCTACCACGCGATATGTTCCGGCTGCCGTTTGCAATCCGAAAGTAATAGCACTTCCACTTCCTGCAACTGCTGCGCCTACCGGCGTAACACCATTGTATAGTCTGTAGTTTACACCTGAAGTTGAACCGCTAAGACCAACCGCAACACCAGATCCGCCTGCGCAATATCCGCCGCCGCCTGTTACATTAAATATATATGGTAACGGATTGATAACTATTACACCGCTGCCATTCATGTTATTAGGACAAGTTGTAGTAGCATCAGTTGCAACTACTGTATATGTACCCGGAGCTGTTTTCAATCCGAAATTCAAAGAAGAACCTGTACCTGCAATAGCAGTACCTGAAAGGAAAGAACCAAAGTAAAGCTGGTAGTTAACACCCAGATCAGAACCAGATAAGCCGATCGCTGATCCGGTACCACCAACGCAATAGCCGCCGGCACCTGTAACATTATATGCAGTAGGCACCGGACTAACGCCGATCACCGCACTGCCCGCCATACTAATAATACAAGTAGTAGATGTATTTGAAGCCATTACAGTATAAGTACCTGCCAGCTGGTTTCCAAAATCAAGAGGCATACCTGTACCGGCAATTGTAACACCTGCTGGTCCGAATGCGTTGTATAATTGGTAAGTTGTGCCGATATCAGAACCATCTGTCATTACATGACGACCAGGAGCTGATGGACAATAGTTACCAGAACCTGATACGTTAAATACAGTTGGAGCAGGATTCAAAAACACTGCCTCGCTGCCAGCCATTACGCTGCTGCAACCTGTTGTAGTATTTGTAGATTTAACTGTATATGTTCCAACGCCTGTCTGCAAACCAAAGTCCATTACAATTCCAGTTCCCGGCATTGCAGTTCCGGTTGGCGTTGTACCATTATATAATTGGTAGCTGTAACCCAGATCAGTACCATCAAGACCAACATGTACTCCAGTTCCGCCAGGGCAATAACCGCCACCGCCAGTCATATTATGAGAAACTGGTAATGGGTTGATATTCACACTTGATACTCCAGCCATATTCACAGTACAACCTGTAGCTACAGTAGTTGCCTGAATTGAGTAGATACCTGTAGCGGTCTGAAGTCCGAAATTGAACGCAGCACCAGTGCCCGGAATTGGAGCACCAACGGTAGACGTTCCGAGGTATAATTGATAATTAACACCTGTAGTAGAATTGCTCACACCAATATTTACTCCTGGTGTGCCAAAACAATAGTTTCCGCCACCAGTAAGGAAATAAACATTAGGTAGCGGGTCAACACCCACAGTTGCAGAACCTGTCATTAATGTACTGCAACCAGTAGTATTATTAGTAGATCTTACTGTATAAACCCCAGCAGTTGTCTGAAGACCGAAGTTGAGTGCAGCGCCGCTGCCAGCAACCGTTGGTCCGGTTGGAACCGATGCAACCAACAACTGATAGGTAAATCCTGGTGTAGATGCAGATAACCCCACATTTACTCCTGTACCGCCTGAACAATAGTTACCACCACCTGTTACCACAAAAGCTGCAGGTAAAGCGTTGATGTTTACAGTTGCACTACCCAACATAGAGTTAGTACAACCAGTAACTGAGTTCGTAGCAATTACTGTATAAGTACCGGCTGTTGTCCTTGGTCCGAAGCTTATTCCAGATCCTGTTCCTGCAACAACTGCACCTGAAGTGGCTGTTCCTAACATCAACTGATAGTTAACACCAGATGTTGAACTTGCCAATCCGAGAGTTACACCAGGTCCGCCAGCACAATAACTACCGCTACCTGTAACATTATATTGTGTTGGTAGTGGGTTGATTGAAACTATTGCACTACCGGTCATTGTAGCAGCGCAAGTTGTTGTATTATCCGTTCCTACTATTGTATATGTACCTGTTGTAGTAAACAATCCGAAATTAAGTACAGTTCCTGTACCTACGATCGGAGTACCCACAAGTGAAGTGCCTCTCATTAACTGATAGCTAATGCCTGGTACAGATCCGGCCAAACCAATCGCAGAACCTGTTCCACCTGCGCAATATCCTCCGCCACCGGTTACCGCTGTTGCGAGTGGCAACGGGTTAATAGATACTGAAGCACTTCCGGCCATGTTATTTGTACAGCCGGTAGTTGCGTTAGTTGCTACTACAGTGTATGAACCCGCAAGTGTTTTAAATCCAAAATCAATTGCAAGTGCAGTACCAGCAACCGGTGTTCCTGAAACAGTAGTACCATTGAACAACTGATAGTTAATACCTGTATTAGTACCGTTCAGTCCGATGTGAACACCTGTACCACCAGCACAATATGCACCGCCGCCTGTTACATTATATATTACCGGCAATGGGTTAATAACCACAGTTGCATTTCCTGTCATAGGAGCAGAACAGCCTGTTATATTATTAATTGCAACAACAGTATAAAATCCTGCTGCAGTTTCAAAACCAAAATCTATTGCAGATCCGGTACCTGGTTCAGCGTCTACAAGTGTAGTAGAGAGCCATAACTGGTAAGTAAATCCAACAGTTGAACCATTCAGACCAACATGAACACCGGTACCACCTGCGCAGTAGCCGCCACCACCGGTAACGTTATATGCTGCAGGCAATGGATTGATGCTGATGTTAGCACTGCCGAACATATTTAATGAACAACCCGTAGTAGCGTTTGTTGCCTGCACTGTGTAAGAACCTGCAACACCAAATACACCAAAGTCAATTGCCGCACCTGTACCTGCAACTATACCACCCACTGTAGTTGTACCTCTGAACAATTGGTAATTAACACCAACGTTAGAACCATTGAGTCCGATATTTACTCCTGTAGCACCTGAACAATATGCACCGCCACCTGTCATCGTAAATACTGTTGGCATTACATTCACTGCTACCGTTACAGAGCTAGCCATAGTGTTGGTGCAACCAGTAATTGTATTAGTTGCAACTACTGTATACGTGCCGGCCACTGTTTGGGCACCAAATGTAATTGGGCTTCCTGTACCGGCAACTAAACCGCCTGATACAGGGAAACCACCCCTTAATAATTGATAGTTCACATTGATCTGAGAAAAACTCAAACCAACTGAAACGCCGGTTCCGCCACTGCAGAATCCGCCGCCACCTGTTACAATAAATGCAGTCGGCAACGAATTGGTACCAATGGTTGCACTTGAATTCATATTATTAACACAACCTGTAGTTGTATTGGTAGCAACAACTGTGTAAACACCTGTAGCTGTTTGGAAGCCAAAATCGAGAGCTGCATTAGTACCTGCAACCGGGCTACCCACCAAAGTCGTTCCGTTAAGTTTCAATTGGTAATTAACCCCTATAGTTGAAGAGCTCAAAAACACATGAACTCCTGCTCCGCCAACACAATAGTTACCGCCGCCGGTAACATTAAATGCCGTAGGTAAAGGATTAAGACCGATCGTTGCTGACCCAGACATGTTAGTAGCACAAGCACTACCATAGTTAGCAACTACTGTGAGTGTTGCTACTGTAGTGGTTGGAGGAAAACTAATTGCAAATCCGCTACCTGAAATTGGCGCGCCAACGGGCGTAATACCATTCATTAACTGATAACTAACACCAAAATCAGAATTAGAAACGTTGACAACTGCTCCTGACGTACCTGGACAATAATTACCGCCGCCAGATACGGTGTACACATTTGGTGTACCAGTTACACCAAATACTGTTGTTAATACGCAGCCGGCAGATGTTGTATAACTAATAGTAGTAACGCCTACAGCAACACTTGTTAAAGCACCGGTAGATCCTACAATAGTAGCAACTCCTGTATTACTGCTCGACCATGTGCCGCCTGATATTGTATTACTTAAAGTTGTTGTCACGCCAGCCGCACATACACCAGTGGTACCGGTAATAGGTGCTGAAGGATTAACTGTCATTGTTTTTGTACTGAAACATCCGGTTGAAAGTGTGTAGGACAAAGTAACCACACCGCCTGATACACCCGTTACAACTCCGGAGCCTGCTCCTATTGTTGCAAAAGCAGTGTTACTGCTCGACCACGTACCTCCTGATGTTATATCTGTTAATGAAACTGATGCTGCAGGACAAAGCGTAGAAGGCCCCGATACCGCAGCCGGATTGCTATTGACAGTTACTGGAAGCGTAGCACTACAACCAGCAACTGTGTAAGATATAGTTGCCGAACCAGTGGTTACACCGGTTGCAATACCGGAAGATGACCCCACTGTTACAACGCCTGGTGCACTGGTCGACCAAAGACCTCCGGTTGTAGCCGAAGCAAGTGGTGTACCTGCACCGGTACAAACTATTGATGACCCAGTGATACTCTCTGGTAATGGATTTACTGTAACTACCATTGTAGCCAAAGCGCCACATGGATTAGATACGCTGTATGTTAGTGTTGTTGTTCCTGCTGATAAACCTGTCAATACCCCAGACGCTGAACCAATTGTTGCAACTGAAGTGTTACTGCTGATCCATGTACCACCGACAGCACCTGTAGGGTTGGTCATTGTTGTTGTTGATCCGATACATACTGAACTTGAACCTACAATAGAACCAACTGCTGAACATAATACTGTGATTGTTACCACCCCACTGCCTGTTGCAGTAGAAACTGTATTTGATTGGCTCGTACCTCCATTATAAGATCCACCACCGCCACCTGGCTGATACTGTGAGTTATTATCCATGCCGCAACCGCCACCGCTGTAGCCGCCACCGCCGCCACCACCAATGATACCGCAACGCGCGTTACCACCGCCGCCGCCACCAAAGCCACCGGGTCTCACGCTCGTAGCGGCACTACCCAATACAGTACCGCCTGCTCCTCCAGCCAATGGTCGAACACCTCCGTTTGATTGGCACCCTGAAACGTTATAACCCACATTTCCGTCTGACAACCAACCGCAACCTCCTGATGCCCAATAAGTATATCCAGCTGTTGATGTCGGAGTAAACCCTCCTTGTCCTGCAGACCCTGCTCCGTTATAACCGCCAACGCCGTTGACACCACTGGTTGTAGTTGATGCATCGAGTCCGTTACCTGCAGACGACGAAAAACCGCCGCCACCGCCGCCACCAGCAGCAATCATAGGCAATGCAGTACTTGCGTTGTCCCATACGAACGAGCCGCCACCGCCTCCGCCTGCGTTTGCACCACCTGTTAGGTTTTGCTCACCCACAAGTATTTTGAGTAATTGACCAGGTGTAACGGTAAAGTTACCACTGATCAAAGCACCTTTACCTCCCTGAAACGAAGATGAGTTACCACCTTGAGCACCCCTTGCGGTAATGTTGATGAACGTTACCCCGGGCGGCACCGTATAGTTTACAATCGACCCAGTGTAGTTGAACGTGGTCGTTTGCGCAAAAGAAAATGCGGATAAACAGGTAAGAACTAGCAGAAAATAGACTTTCTTCATACAGTTGTTTTAATAAAAGTTTTTAAATAGGATCTATCGATTATTAATTTACTAAATATTGGAGAGCAAGATAAGAATTAATTTGGACAAAATAAAAAAATACAACTTATTTTTCCCCACTTATGCACGTGGAATAACTATATTATCAAATATGTATAGAATAACTTGTAAATTTCTAGAATGTTTTTTTACTAATCATAACAGGATCGGATCAAAAAAAGCATTAAAACACTCCCTCATACATTACAGGAAAATAAAACATAACGTACTTAACTGGTAGCCAAATCGCACCATAAAATCGATTAAAATAAATTACTTTACAATATATTTATCTAAAAACAAATTTAAGTGAGCAACTTACTCTCACTTCTCATCTCTTTAACTCACAATTCCTAATCCCCCAATTCCCAAATCCCAAACCCTAATCCCCAATTCCTAATTCCAAATTCCCAACAACAAAAACCCATTTCCATATTCCACAAAACCCCTATCTTTGCACTCCCAAAAAAAAATCGGGAAAAATTTATTTTTTAACCTCCGGGTACCCTATAAGGTAGCCGTACAAACTGAAAGTACAATTGGAAGACCAGGTAACGAATTCAGAAACAACCGGGACATCGAACGATGAGTCCGTACAAAATGTGGCAGCAGTGTCTGAGGATACTACAACACCAACACCGGCAGAATCAAATGATGCTCCGGCTACCATGTCGCGTGTAGCGCGTCATTATTACACCAATGCTCCTGAAACATCGCACGATGATTTCGATTGGAGCGTTGATAAGCGCAATGTTGCATCTTATAAAGAAGACGACCGTCAGAAGTTCGATTCTTTGTATGGTAGCACATTCAAATCGATAGCAGAATCAGAACTGCTTCGTGGGTCTATTGTAGGCCTTACAAAAACTGATGCGATCATTAACATCGGCTTCAAATCTGATGGTCTGATCTCTTTAAATGAATTTCGTGATTTACCCGATCTAAAGATCGGTGATGATATCGAAGTAATGGTGGTGGAGAAAGAAGACCGCAATGGTCATCTGAACCTGAGCCGCAAACTGGCACGTGCAGCACGCGCATGGCAGCAGATCGTTGATTTCTACAAAACAGGCGAACTGGTTACAGGTACTATTACCTCTAAAACCAAGGGCGGTCTTATTGTGGATGTTTACGGACTGGAAACATTCTTACCTGGCTCGCAGATAGATGTGAAGCCTGTTACTGATTACGATCAGTACGTAGGTAAGACTATGGACTTCAAGGTGGTTAAGATCAACGAAACTATCCGCAACGCCGTGGTATCTCACAAAGCACTGATCGAAAGCGATATCGAACAGCAGCGTAGTGTGATCATCGGCCAGCTCGAAAAAGGTCAGGTACTGGAAGGTACTGTTAAGAATGTTACCGACTTCGGTGCGTTCATCGACCTCGGTGGTGTTGATGGATTGCTTTACATTACAGACATTAGCTGGGGCCGCGTAACGCACCCAAGCGAAGTGCTGCATAACGGACAGAAACTTAACGTCGTAGTTCTTGACTTCGATGACGAGAAGAAACGTATCAGCCTCGGTCTGAAACAATTGACTCCACACCCATGGGATAACCTACCTGCTGAAATAGTAGAAGGTGCTAAGATCAAGGGTAAGGTTGTAAACATCGAAGATTACGGTGCATTCCTCGAGATCATGCCAGGTGTTGAAGGTCTTGTACACGTATCTGAGATCACATGGTCTTCACAGCCTATCAATGCTAAAGAATTCTTCAAATTGGGCGAAGAGTATGAAGCAGTGGTTGTGACACTTGACAAAGATGAGCGCAAGATGAGCTTGTCTATCAAGCAGATGACAGAAGATCCATGGGATTCTATCGAAAACAGATTCCCTGTAGATAGCCGCCACACTGGTGTTGTTAAGAACATCACTCCTTATGGTGTATTCGTAGAACTGGAAACAGGTATTGGTGGTATGATCCATATCAGCGACCTGAGCTGGATCAAACGTTACAATCACCCAAGTGAGTTTGTGAAAGTTGGAGATAAGATCGAGATCGCTATCCTGTCTATTGATAAGGAAAACCGCAAGCTTGCTCTGGGCCACAAACAACTGGAAGAAGATCCATGGAATACATTTGAAACAGTGTTCCCTATCGGTTCTATCCACGAAGGCAGCGTAACGCGTAAAGACGATAAAGGTGCTACAGTTCAGCTGCAGTATGGTCTTGAGGCTTACTCACCAGCACGTCACCTCCGCAAGGAAGATGGCAACAATGTAGAAGCTGAAGAAACACTTCCGTTCATGATCATTGAATTCGATCGTAACGACAAGCGTATCATGGTTTCTCATGCAAAGGTTTGGGAACAAGTGAAAAATGACGAAAAAGAATCAGCTCGTAAAGACGCCGTTTCTGAATCAGAAAAAACTAAGAAGGCTGTAAAGAACATCCAGAGCAAAGTTGAGAAAGCAACTCTCGGCGACCTCGGAACTCTTGCTGCTATCAAGGACAAAATGATACAGGCTGAAAGCGACGAGAAAGCGCCTGAATAATTAGAATGAGACGATTTGGCAATTCGACAATGTGCCAATGAGTTTAAAATACCAAAACCATCCGCCGTGGCGGATGGTTTTTTGTTACCGGAAAATGGTAACTTTATGCAGCATTGCCACAATGGCAAATTGCCCAATTAGCAAATTAACAAACATGGCCTGGATAGAAAAAGACAATTCGTTATACCGCAGTTTTAAATTCAGTGATTTCGGCGAAGCCTTTTCATTTATGACCCATGTAGCATTCATAGCTGAGAAACAGGATCACCACCCTACCTGGAAGAATACGTGGAATACTGTAGAGATATGGCTCTGTACCCACGATGCCGGCAATGCGGTGACCGATAAAGACAGAAAACTGGCAGCCGCAATAGATAAAATAACGGGCAAATAAAAAGCCCCAAAGAGGGGCTTTTATAATTTCGTTTCCGGCAATCAATTAATCTTCGTGATGCCTGTTTTTTGCCAGTACACGTGGTACTCTTATTTCAAGGCCAGTGTGGAATAATCCTTTGTATCCAACACCTATCTCAGCAAAAAATGCAAACTGGCGGCCAATTCTCATTGCAAAAGGGCTACCGTTAAAACCAACAGCCTTAACGCCTGAATTATCGGCATAGCCTACACCAATGTTGTTGTCGTGGAAGTAAGAAATACCGTAAGAGATAGAACCATACAACCTCACTCTGATCCTAGAATCTTTTGTATCCAGATAGTTAACAGTTAGCTCCGGAGAGAAAGTAGTGAAGCTACCGTAATCCTTAATGTTTTCTGAACCAATGCCCAAGCCCAGTGTTATGTCTTTCGAAAAATAATGGCGTATCACTAATGCAGTTGTTCCTGAAGAATTTTTGTAAGGCTGTCCGTTGGCCAGATTATATAAACTCCAATAGCCATAACCAAGTGCAATCTCAGTCTTACCACGCTGAGCAAAGCTCTCTGTGGCAGAACAGATCATTGATAGTAACAGGCATAAAATGTAGATCCTACTTTTCATCATAAAAAGATATTTAGCTATGTATTTATAGATTAATAAGGCTTAAAGATATAGCAAAGTTTCATTTCTCCAAAAATCCGTTACAAACATTCTATGTATAAAGCCGATGGTGCCGCACTTATCTCAGAGAAAACCAAAAAACAAGTAAAAATACCCAATCGCTTCCAACCACCCCCCCTAAAAAAAAGATCAGCAACAATTCAACCAATCAACTAATCAACCACCCAACTAATCAACCACTCAACCAATCAACCAAATCAACCAATCAACTAATCAACCAAACAACTAACTTTGCCGCCTCTATGTACGAGCCAATAACAAACGAACAGCTGATTGCAGCAGCAAACGAATTCGGAACCCCGGTATATGTATACCACGCTGAGAAAATAGCCGAACAGTATAACAAACTGGTGAACGCATTTAAGGATCACCCAACCCGTTTCTTTTATGCCTGCAAGGCGCTGACGAATGTGAATATCCTCAGGTACATGAAGAGCCTGGGTGCGTTGCTGGATTGTGTAAGTATAAACGAAGTAAAACTTGGTCTGCTGGCAGGATATGCGCCGAATGAAATTTTGTACACACCAAATTGCGTAGACTTTAACGAGATACTGGATTGTACAGAATTGGGTGTGCGCATCAACATCGACAATATATCGATCCTTGAGCAGTTTGGGAATAAGTTTGGAGGCACGTACCCCGTTTGCATACGTATCAACCCACATATTGAAGCAGGTGGTAACTACAAAATTTCCACGGGTCATATCGACAGCAAGTTCGGTATATCCATACACCAGCAAAGGCACATAGACCGTATCGTAAAAACAACAGGACTGCACGTACAGGGCCTGCATATGCATACCGGCAGCGAGATAAAAGATATAGAAGTTTTCCTGCGTGGCCTTGAAGTGATGTTTGACATTGCCACTCGTTTTCCTGCGCTTGATTTTATTGATCTGGGTAGCGGATTCAAAGTACCTTACAGAGAAGATGAAAAAGCCACGGATGTGGAAAACCTTGGCAGGATGGTATCTCAGGCCGCTCATGAGTTTGAGAAAGAATATAACAGAACGGTAGAATTGTGGTTTGAACCGGGCAAATACCTGGTTAGTGAATGTGGTTCGCTGGTTGTAAAAGCCAACGTGATCAAGCAAACAACGGCCACTGTTTTCGTAGGCGTTAACTCGGGCTTCAATCATTTGATCAGGCCCATGTTCTACGATTCCTACCACCGCATCACCAACATCACCAACCCAGAAGCAGCACAGCGCATTTACACTGTTGTGGGCAACATCTGCGAAACAGATACCTTCGCCTGGGACCGTGTATTAAGCGAAGTAAGGGAAGGCGATCTGCTTGTTTTTCACAACGCGGGTGCATATGGTTTTGAGATGAGCAGCAACTTCAACTCTCGCCTGAAGCCAGCCGAAGTAATGATTGAAAACGGCAAAGCACGCCTGATCAGGAAGGCCGATGTTTTTGAAGATCTGCTCAGAGGACAGGTGATTTAAAGAGCTACAAAACCCATTTTGCGGCAGCAACCGAGGCTTATTTTTGTTTTATATAAGCAAGCATCTTTGATTGCCTCTGATAAAGTGTACTTTTGAACTATGTTCACGGATACCCATACCCATTTATATTCAGAGAAACTGATTCATGATGAGACTCAGGTAGAGCGGGCTATAGCCGCCGGGGTAACAAAACTATACATGCCCAACTGCGACAGCCTTACGGTTGCCGGTATGCTGCAGATAGCCAATAAATGGCCGGAGCATTGCATGCCCATGATGGGCCTACACCCCTGCCACGTGAATGAAAAATACAAAGAAGAACTGGACGTAGTGGCAGACTGGCTGGCCAAAAGAAAATTCTTTGCGGTTGGCGAGATCGGCCTCGATTACCACTGGGACCTCACCTTCAAAAGTGAACAAATAGAAGCATTTGAGACCCAGATAGACTGGGCGCAGCAATACGAGCTACCAATTGTTATCCATAGCCGCGAATCGACAGCCGATTGCATAGAGATCGTAAGAAAAAAACAGAACGGAAGGCTGAACGGTATCTTCCATTGTTTCAGTGGGAATATTAAAGAAGCAGAGCAGATAGTAGACCTGGGATTTTATTTAGGTATTGGTGGTGTTGTTACCTACAAAACAAGCACCCTACCTGAGATCATCAAAGAGATATCGCTTGAGCATATAGTGCTGGAAACTGATGCCCCCTATCTTGCACCCGTGCCCTACCGTGGCAAAAGGAACGAAAGTGCCTACATACCCTACATAGCACAGAAGATCGCCGACATAAAAAACTGCACACTGGATGAGGTTGCGAGCATCACCACAGCCAATGCCCAGCGGATATTCCGTTAACTACCCCACCTTGCAAATAGAATAAAAATATTTCAATATCCAGACCTAACTTCTTACCTTTGCCATCCCTCAGGAGAGATGCTCGAGTGGTTGAAGAGGCACGCCTGGAAAGTGTGTATAACTCTAAGGGTCTTACTTACAGAACTCAACTAATTGTAAGTAATAGGATTAAGTTTTTGAATATAGAGGAGAGATGCTCGAGTGGTTGAAGAGGCACGCCTGGAAAGTGTGTATACCTGTCAAAGGGTATCTAGGGTTCGAATCCCTATCCCTCCGCAAAATACCTGCAAATCGCAGGTATTTTTTTTGTCATTTTCAATTTGTGTATCCCTCTAAGGGTATCTAGGGTTCGAATCCCTATCCCTATGCAGAAAAGTAAAACCTGCGATGCGCAAGGGTGTTGTCGTTCGAAATATCCCTTTGGGTCATACGAATTTTCATTCATTGAGTACGTTATTCAAAATCAGCAATATTTAACTGACTTTGACGCAGGATAGAACGGAAAGTACCCTCGGGTATCTCTTTTCTGCCTGCCGGGACAATAACAGTCAATGTTGGTTTTCCCTCTTTTCTGACTTTGACATGGCTCCCTTTCTGAGAAATGAAAATGAAGCCATGTGCTTCAAGTATTTTGAGCACATATAGCGATTAAAATAACTTAGCCATATTTCACAGAAAGGTGAACAATTTCAGGGTTTTCTACGATTTGAATAGCAACACCATGATCATCTTCGAGATATAAATTTATTGCTTCGTCAAGATTAGTCAACGCCTCTTCACGCGATTCACCAAAGCTGGAAATATCAATATTGAGACACTGAGCTACATAGTATTTTCCCTCTTTCCATACCACATTGTCCAATATGCGCTGTTCCATAGTTGTACAATATATTATTACAAAAATAGCATTAAATATTTGAACTCGTAAAAAACGATCCTCACAGTTAATCGTCATCAAAAATGCTCATTAGCCCTCAAATCCTCCTCAAAAAAAATCGATTGTTGCCCCTTACTGTGGGAACACTAAGAATCACCCCAACCCCACTCTCTCCACCGTCGTCACTACCCTGTTTTCATAGTTAATGATATCCAGTGCAGATATGCGCCCGTGTATTGCAGACTCATGTTCATTCCATTGGTCCACGATATTTTTGATAGTATGTACATCATTGGAGTAGGCAATACTAATGTGAGGTATGTAACTTATGTCGAGGCGGTGGTGATGTGAGAGTTTGTCGCTGTATAGTTTGTCGTGAAGTTTCAATATCCGGCTAAAACCTTCATCGGGCACCAGGAAAGCATCATAGTTGTTACTGAAAGAGTCCTTGGTGATTACTGCACACCTGAGGCAAAAAGGAATTGCCGGTGTTTGACCAACTTGCTTTTTTATTTCTTC
>CAIKOJ010000038.1 GCA_903829015.1 uncultured Bacteroidota bacterium | reverse complement strand
TTCATGTTCAGAATGATCAATTTTTTTGAGTTAGTTGATATTAGAAAGTGTTTCAAAAATCTAATATATCAAATTCGCATCAAAAATTGTAATTGTCAATAAATAAAAAATCTTTATTGATTTGTGAACAAGGGAAAGCCACTACAAATTACTTATGATTAGTAATATGTGTACCCAAAAGTAGCAGTATCGTCAGATGTAATGCCGAGGTTATTTGAGATCTTAGACATCTGGCTTACGCGGCCGTTACCATCAAACTGATACAGGTATTTTTCAGTCCACACGCCGTTTTTGGATAGTTGAGACGGCAGGTGAATGGTTTTGATGTAAGACCTGCCGTACAGCAGAAACTCACTCATTCTAATGGCATCTCCCGGTTGGCCGTATTTTGTGAGGTCGTATTCATAATTCGTAGAGACGTTATCTACCGTCGATGAAGTTAAATCACCGTCTTTCCAATAATAGTATGTTGTTACGTACTTGTAAAAAGGGTAGGTGGCAGTACGCGTGTATTCCTGCATTTGCCTGATCTGATCGCCATCGTAAGAGAAGCCGAGCGTATCAGCTACCAGTACTTTTAATAATTGTCCGTTAGAATTGGCGTAAACTGTATACGTAAAAAAGGTTTCGTCTTTGATATTAAATGAAGTGCCAAAGTAACTGAATTTTTTGTACCCGGAGCTACCGGAAGATGTACCAATACCGGTCCAATGCATTGAATCCAGATTGTTGTAGGCACCGTAAAACAAACTGTAGTGCCGCCCGCCACCGTTATGAGTATAGTCGATCGTTGCAATTTTAGAGCCGCCGAAAGGGTTATTGTTGGAAGATGATTTTTTGCAGGCAGTTAATAATGCTGAAAAGAACAGAATAGATGCGATTGTCGCGAGGTGCATTGTTTTCATGAAGGAGGTTATATAGATAAAAATACGAAATTTTCTTTACTGGTCTTTGAATGAGAGCTTGGTATAACCGAAAATAAGGATTACCGCCATGATTGTGCTAATTAAAAAAGCAGACAACATAAATCCGACAAAAAAATCATATCCGGTTTTACTACCCAAATACAGGAATTCAAGAGAAAGGTAAATTGACAGTCCAAAGATTAAGATACCCAGAATCAAATTAACTAGCTTCTTTTTAAAATAAGCCTGTGCACCAAAAATGACAATTGTGATAAAGGAAGCCTCAATATGGAAAATACCGCCAAAATATATGCCAAGACAAAGCCAAACTAATCCAAGCAATATGAAATAGCCATAGGCCAGGAACACTAACTTTTCGTAAAACGATAATTTGTTATTCATAAAAACCCCGGACTTTTTGATATGCTGTACGATCCAATATTATCTTTTGCTTTTCTTTCTCCATTCTTCCATTCTTTCTTTCTCATTTGCAGAAACCGAGAGAATGATTTTCAATTGATTGAATTTATCCAGTTTGATCACGTAGTGGTAATCGCAGTTGTAGATTGGTTGGTTATGTTCGTTAAAGAACTGCCAGTTCACCTTTACGTTAATTATCTTTCCGGTCCATTCGCGTTTATACCATACATCGGGGCGCACTTTAGATATTCCAAACTGCTTATAAAATCCGGCACCTGTGTTGAAAAAACCTTCCAGTTTCGATGGGTCATTAAAAACAGTTGTCGCTTCATCTGAACTAAGTGTACATGGAATATTATACAGATTTACCATTCCTTTGCTATCATATTGTTCTAAAACTGAAGCATAATTCTCGAAAAAAGTATTGATCTGTTGTACTGGCTGTAAAGGACTGGTCATGGCTCACTTGTTCAGCTGCAAATTTACCAAAATTTGCCGTGGGCAGGTTCGTGACAAATAAAAAAAAGGAAATAATTTGATGGCATTCGATCATTATCTCCATATGCTTTTTATATCCTTTTAACTGATACTTTGGAATTGCGTTTTTTCACACTATCTTTGAAACCGGATGAAGACGCTGCTTAACTCAGGGCAACTCAATATAACGCTGCAGCGTTTGTCTCATCAATTAGTTGAAAATCACCTCACTTTTAATGATACGGTAATAATTGGCATACAGCCAAGAGGCATACTATTATCAGACCGGATCGTAAAAATGGTGAAGAAAATATCCGGTAATCAACAGTTGGAATACGGTAAGCTTGATATAACGTTTTACAGAGACGATGTAGCATCAAGAGATATACAAGTGCCAAACGATACAAATATACCATTCAGCATAGAGGGGAAAAATGTGGTACTGATAGATGATGTGCTGCATACCGGACGTACCATAAGGGCGGCTATGGATGCGCTGCTTGATTTTGGACGCCCAAAGAAGGTAGAATTATTAGTGCTGGTGGACAGGAGGTTCAGCAGGGAACTGCCGGTGCAGCCCGATTATTCCGGTCATACCGTAGATACCATACTTACACAAAAAGTGGTAGTATTCTGGAATGAAAAGGATGGAAAGGATGAAGTGATATTGATCGATAAGTTGTAGAAGTGATTAGGGTGAATTATTTAGAAGTGATTTTTTGAGCTAAAATTTTAAAAAAAATATGTCGTTATCTGTCAAACATCTTCTGGGAATAAAAGAACTAAACCTACAGGATATTGAACAGATATTTCAAACGGCTGATAATTTCAAGAAGGTTCTCCAACGGCCTATTAAGAAAGTGCCTACACTTCGGGATACTACAGTAGCCAATATATTTTTTGAAAACTCTACACGTACACGTCTTTCTTTTGAACTTGCCGAGAAGAGATTAGGAGCTGATGTAGTCAATTTTGCAGCATCCAATTCTTCAGTATCTAAGGGCGAAACACTGATCGATACTGTTAACAATATTCTGGCAATGAAGGTCGATATGGTGGTGATGCGCCATTCGGCCAGCGGTGCCCCATGGTTTTTAGCGCAGCATATAGATGCAAGTATCATCAACGCCGGTGATGGAATTAATGAACATCCTACACAGGCACTACTGGATGCATTCTCGATGCGTGAAAGGATCGGAGAACTAAAGGGGAAGAGAATTACTATTATCGGAGATATAATGCACTCAAGGGTGGCGCTTAGTAACATTTATTGCCTGGCTAAGCTGGGTGCGGAGGTTACTGTGTCTGGTCCGCCTACACTTATCCCGAAGCATATTGCTTCGCTGGGTGTAAAGGTTGAGTACAATGTGAAAAAGGCACTGGAATGGTGTGATGTAGCCAACGTTCTGCGCATTCAACTGGAAAGGCAGCATAAGCCACTTTTCTCTACGCTGCGTGAATACGCTCTCTACTACGGAGTGAATAAGTCTATGCTGGATAGCATCAAAAAGAAGATAGTGATCATGCACCCCGGTCCGATTAACAGAGGGGTGGAGATCAACTCTGATGTGGCAGATAGCAAGCAGTCCATTATTTTGGATCAGGTGGAAAACGGTGTAGCTATTAGAATGGCGGTGATATACCTGTTGTCTGGCAAGCGGGAAATGGAGTAGCGAGCTACGTCCTGTGGTTCAATTCTTTACCTGGTATTTTTCGTTTCTATCGCATGAAATATGTCTTTGTATATACAAAGATCTATGTAGTAATTTTTCCTCTTCTGTTCGCAATAACCGTTTATGCGATCCAGTATGATCTCTCCGGTATGGCTATTTACTTTGTATTTCCATAAAGCAAGCACTGCTTTTAAATAGCGGTTTGCATTTTGGGAATACGATTTTCGTATAATTGGGATGAATAGTTTGCTATCTGCGAAGTACGTGCTCGCTGCCACTGCTTTGAAATCATCAAAAGGTATCAAAGGTTGTATTTCGTTTATGAAAAAATCAACATCAGATGTGTAATTGCGTGATAGCGTAGGCTGTGTTTTGTAGGCATCGGAATTTCTGATTGTGGTCAAAATTCGTTTACCTTGTACTGCCGGGATCCTAAGATTCGAGAATCTGCAAACAACAAGAAGAATAAAGTCGCGCGTTTTGTCTGCAATTTTTTTTATGATATCAATGGTTTCTATATTTTCCGTGCCATAGGCATCAATAGCTAACGCCTGCAATTGTGGCATTGACATCAAAGGGATTATTTCTTTAGTAAACAACTGGTCGTCAGGCAAATTGATATCTGAAACCATTTCTGATTTACCGTTTTTAATATTCAGGTGTATGGCTGATAAGATTTGTTTGCCTAATTCGGTGGAGATGTTGAATTTCCATAGCAATCGTAAAGTCGTGAATAGAATATTTCCGGTTTTGGTAGTTAGTTCGTTAAACAGTGGTTTTATTGCTTCGTTTTTATTGAAGTATGCTTCCTCCAATGCAGCACATAAGATGTCTGCAGGTAGCTGAAACGCGATCTCGTTCAAAATAAGCGAAGTGCTCAGTTCGTTTGCCTTTGAGGCTTGCTGAATCCTGGAGTCGGAGCGCTTATCAAGTATTTCCTGTAAAAAAGCTTCGCTGTCGTCGAAGCTGATGCCTAGATTCCAAAACAACAGCATCGTAAGCAAATAAGGATCGTTTTTTCTTGCCGCAAATGCTTCTAGCAGTGCTTTTGTTTTTGGATTGTTGTGTCTATATCCGTCAAGCACGATCTTGATCAAAACAGGCTCCGAAACAGAGTGGGCTATTTCGCCAAGGAAAATATTGACATCAGAATCCTGTGTGTTAAATATGAGATTGGACAGACCTTTTGCAATGTGATTATGGATTGCCGGGATAATAACACTGCCGTTTTCTTCATTGATGCCTAATTGCCAAAGCAAGTAGTTAGCAATTAAGATCCGGTCACGTTTATGGGTTCCAATTGTTTTAACCAGTTTCATGGATTCATCGTCACCATTCAAATAAGCCTTCCAGGCCATGTCGTACAGCCAATTCATCGGCAGCGGAGCGTCGATGTGTTTTTCGAAAATCCTAAAGTTGGAATACTCCCAATTTTTGATCGTGTTAGTGAGACTGCCTGGCCTTATCCGGTACTTACCGGAAACATAATCTGAGAACTGAATCTGATATTTGGCTGCAATCCTCAACCACAAATCAAAATCACCGTAAATTAAACTTTCGTCGTATCCTCCGATTTCTTTGAAGATATTACGCCTGATCAGTAAAGACATTAACGGTATGAAATTACCTTTTAGCAACTCATCATAAATGTTGCCAGATGGAATGGTACTAAACTGCCTGTGTTTAGGGATGAACGAACCATCTAATGGTTCACCTTTTTTATCTATCAGGTAGGCATCAGAATAAACAGCACCAACGCTTTTGTCTGCTGCTTCTAGAATAGCTACCTGCCTTGCGATTTTTTCAGGCATCAAAACATCATCTGAATCGACAACTGAATAGTATTTGCCGGTTGCGTGCTTCAATGCAATATTATAAGGTTCGCCCCCGGCAAGATTTTTTTCATTTTTAATAAACCGGTATTTGCCTTTATAGTTCTTTAACCAAGCTTCTATTAACTGTACACTATTGTCTTTAGAAAAATCATCAACGATGATCAATTCTATGTTGGGATAAGTCTGGTCACGGATACTATCTAGCGTATCAATAATGTATGCCGAATTGTTGTAGCTACAGGTTGTTACCGATACCAATGGGAAATCCGGCATATTGTTCAGAGGCATTTTGACTACAGTATTAACACAAATTTATTTAATGCAAAACTCAGCAATGCCATAAAATTAATGCCCTGATTCAGAAAACAAAATAGTTAAACATCTGTTTTGCCAGAATTAATATAAAATTGTTTGTCGGCACTACATGTAAGTTATAGTATGTTCAAATTACACTTTTGTAGTTACGGCTACAAAGCTCAGCTGCGACCTTTACCTGGTCACCTTGGTTATCCGTTTGGTTAGGATCTTATTATTAAATGAGTCGTAAATTGTAAGAGAATAAACTCCATTCGGTAATTCACGAATGTTCACTTCATTTGTATTACTAATCTCCTTCACAAACTTCCCGTCCAGACAACTGATCTGTGCTGTTACCTGCTTACACCACTGAATATAAATAGTAGACTCTACAGGATTTGGAAATATATTGATATCAGCTATTGCGCAATCGGTTATCTTTAGAGGAGCGTACGTATAAGAGCAACCCGTAGCATTAGTTACAGAAATGCCATACTCGCCGGTAGTTAAGAAAGTGTACGTATTGTTGGTAGCGCCCTTAATAGGCTTGCCATTCAGTGTCCATTGGTACGCAGCATAACCAGATGCCACCGATAATTGGTAATCGTTTCTAAGAATTGTGAGTCCGTTTGGAAGCGGATCTATGGTTATAGATTCAGTAGTAGTGGCAGTACCACAGATATTAGAAACTGAGTATGTTATTGTTTCTCTTCCGGCATCTGCACCGATCACGGTCAACGATCCACTTATATGCGCAAGGTTGTTGCTTGCCGACCAGGTACCACCGGGAATTGAAGCGGAAAGTTCTATAGTATCGCCAACACATACGTCTGTAGGGCCGGTAATTGTTCCGGCAACCGGTAATGGTACAATTTCAACCTGCTTACCAGTAGTTGCAGTGCCACAAGAATTAGTAACAGCATATGTTACGGTATCAAATCCGGGCGTTATACCCGTAACAACCCAGCCATCTAAAGTAGCATTACTGTTGGTTATGCCCAGAATGCCACCGGATACAGAATTGGCAATGGTTATTGTGTCGCCAACACATACAAATAACGGGCCGGAGAAAACACCCGCATAAGGCTGCGGGTTGATTACAAGACCGTGTTTTGCAATATCCACTCCGCAAGTATTTGTAGATGTATATGAAATCGTGTCGATACCGGGTGCGATGCCCTTGACAACCCCATTTAAAACGGTCGCATTTGCATTGGCACTTGCCCAGACTCCACCTGCCGCACTATCAGTTAAAGTAATGGTTTCACCGACGCACAATGAGACCGGACCGTTAATCGTACCTGCGTCCGGGGCCTGCTTAAGAGTGACAATGTGGATAGCAGAAGAAGTACCGCACGGATTGGTAACTACATATTTTATTGTATCTATTCCTGCGGAAACACCGAACACATTTCCTCCGGATACTGTGGCATGAGCATTGGATGCAGTCCATATACCGCCAAGGAAGCTGTCTACCAATGTTATCGTTTGCCCCATACACAAAGAAGTTGCACCGCGTATAGTTCCGGCAAGTGGGATGGGCTCAACAGTTACCGGAACTTTGACTTTACAAGTTGTGGGGAGCGAATACGAAATTGTAGCTGATCCACCGGCTATACCGGTCATGATACCCGTGAAAGAATCAATACGTGCCACATAAATGTTAGAACTATACCATCTGCCTCCTGTCAAAGAGTCGCTCAAAGGAGATGTAGTACCCTCGCAAAAGTGCGTTGCCCCGATTATTGCCGGTGGTGTTGGGTTTACTGTAACAGGTTGGGTAATAACACATCCAAGCGGAATAGTATAAGATACTGATCCTATTCCCGGTGAAGATGAGATCACCAGCGCAGTGCCACCACCTAGATTCCTAACGGTTACCACGGTACTGCTGTATAATCCCAGTGTGTTAGCGTTATGTACAATTATAGTATCACCGAGGGAGCACATGTTGGTCAAGCCGGTGATACGAGGTACAGCGTTTATTGTTGACTGCCGAATTCTTACGCACCCAGTGGGAATGGTATAAGTAATATAAGCAAGGCCCCCGGAAACGCCGGTCAAAGTACCACTTGAAGCATCAATTGTGGCAATAGATACGGAGTCGCATCGCCATGTGCCGCCCGGGGTAATATCGGTTAAAATTGATGTGGCACCTACGCAGACACTTGCGGTGCCGCCAATTGGTGCCGGTAGCGGATTGACTGTGAAAACGGTAGTAACTTCGCAGCCGGCGCCAAGTGAATAGGTGATGGTGCTGTTGCCATTATTGACACCATAAACTATTCCGTTTGAAGCACCTACTACTGCTACGCCAGGTATAGATGACGTCCATGTTCCACCGGAAGTGGGATGAGATAAAGTATCTGAAAGTCCCACACAAATGCTGCGATTTCCGGTTATGGGTCCCGGTAATGTGTTCACCGAAATTACTTTGGTTGCCGAACAGCCGCCGGCAGTATAGCTCACAGTTGCTGAGCCTACCGCTACGCCTGTAGCCATACCAGAGGTAGAGCCGATCGTTACAATTGCAGTATTACTACTGGACCAAGTTCCACCTGGTGTTATATCAGCCAGAGTAACTGTGCCACCGATACATACAAATGACCCTCCTGCAATTGCCGCGGGTGGGTTGTTGACTGTTACAGTTGCCGTGGTCTTACAAGTTGTTGGTAGCGTGTAGGTAATAATATCAAGACCAGCAGTTATCCCGGTAACAACTCCACCAGATGGGCTAACGGTAGCAACACCCGTGCCGCCGGTCCAGGTGCCACCCGAAGGTGTGCTGCCGAGGGTGGTGGTACGCAATATGCAAATGGGAACATTGCCGGTGAACGTGGATGGTAGTGGGTTTACAGTAATTGGTTTTGTAGTTGTGCAACCTGCTTGTGTATAAGATATGTTAGCGACGCCGGCTGCAACGCCAGAAATAGTACCGGATAACGAACCTATGTTAGCAATACCAGGTGATCCTGAAGACCAAAAGCCCCCAGGGGTTGGATCAGTAAATAAAGTTGTACTACCTACACAGACACCGGAGCTACCTGATATTGGTGTAAGAACGGGATTTACTGTAATTGTTTTAGTAATGGTGCAACCGGAGCCCAAAGAATAAGTAATAGTTACTGAGCCTAGTGCCATACCTGTGACAATGCCGGTAGAAGAGCCAACCTTCGCAATTGATGGATTGCTGCTTACCCATGTGCCTCCGGTAATGGTATCGGTGAGGGTAATTGTAGTACCTATGCACACAGTGGATGGCCCTGCAATAACGGAAGGAAGCGCATTAACTGTTACATTCTTTGTAATTACAGAAGTGCAGCCCCAGGCATCTGTGATCGACAGTGTAACCGGATGTGTGCCTGCCGAGGTATAGGTATACGTAGGGTTGCTTACTGTGCTGGTATAACCGGGAGCAAGTGTCCATAGCCAGCGCGTGATAGGAGAAAAATGACTTGACGAAGTATCATTAAAAACCATTGCGCTATTCTGACAGCCCGGATTAGGTGTTGTGGTGAAACCCGCATTGATATTATCGACCTTGATCGTATCATGGCCAACGCTGAAGTTGGTGCAGCCAAAACTGTCAGTGAGGATCAGTTTAGGAACAAAGGTGCCAACTGTGCTATAAACGTGCGTAGCTACCGTTGATAGGGAAGGAACGCTTGTAACGCCATCGCTGAAATCCCACACGACGCTAGCTACTGATGAAATAGTAGCTGAAAAATGGGTCGTAACCGGATTACAGCCCGAAATAGGGGCGTAAGTGAATGCACCCGAATAGCCAAATAAATTGACATGCCTAACAGCAGTATCGCTACAGTTAAACGAGTTGATGGCTTGTAATTTAACGGTATAATAGCCCGGCGTTATATACACTGCACTTGGCGAATCTACAATTGAAGAAGTACCGTCGCCGAAAGTCCAGAAGTAGCGTGTGGCACCTGTGCTTCTGTTGGTGAAATTAACAGTAAATGGAGAGCAAACAGAGAATGAGTCGTCCATAGTAAAGGCTGGAACCGGTAAGGGTTTTACATGGATGTAATTTGTTTTGGTAAGCGTATCGCGACAGCCTCCCACATCTGTTACCACCAGTTTTACAGTAAAATCGCCCGCAGAATGAAAGAAATGGGTTGGGTTGGTTGCCGACGAGGTATCTCCATCTCCAAACAGCCAAAGCGAAGTGAATGTGCCAGCCGTTGTATTATTAAAACGTATTCCCCTGTGCCGGCAAATTGTAGTGACAGTAGTATTAAACGCCGCTGTAGGTTTACGTACAACAACACGGGTATGGCTGACCAATGAATCTTTGCATCCTGAGTTATCGGTTACAATTTCTTTTATCGCATAAGAACCGTTTAAATTATAGTTGTGTGATATGACGGGTGAAGATGTGGATGAAGTTGTACCGTCGCCCCATTTCCAAAAGTAATTGGTAATTGTGGCACCCGGAATATCGGTAGAGCGGTCGGTAAATGTGACTGCTAAAGGCGCGCAACCGGAGGGTGGACTGAAATTAAAACTGTCTATAGGATTTGGGACGACGACGGTTGTGCTAAGCGTATCGAGACAGCCGTGATTATCGGTAAGTACTAAAGCCACCGAATGGGTTCCGGCTGTACTGAATGCGTGGTAAATAGTATCTGCAGTATAAAATGTAACAAGTGAGTCGGTTACAATACCGTCGGCATACCATTTGTACTTTGTTACGTACGTTGAGTCAATAAAAGTTTTGTTGAAAACAGTATCAGCAAAAGTATCAAGGATGCCTTTGCAAATAGTGGGATGGAATGTAGTAAATGAGGTGTTTAAATGATTGAGATTTATGACATATCGGCCAGTGTCTCTGCAGCCACTTCTGGTATTGGATGTAGTAAGTGTAACCGAATATATGGAAACAGATGGGTAGGTGTGAACGGGGTTTGCTGCAGTAGTTGTAAACCCATCTCCAAATGACCAAAGGTGGCTGTCGTCGCCTAAAGAGTAGTCGCTGAATGATACTACGTTTCTTGGGATACAAGCATAAGAAATATGGGCCACGGCACTAGGTGAGTCAACAGTATCGCGCAATGCATAGTGGAAACTCTGACAACCATTGTAAACGGTTTTTAGATCGACCTGGAAAATTCCCGGCACGGTGTATATGTGCACCGGCGAAGCTGATGTATCAGGATTGCCGTCGCCGAAATCCCATTTGTAATGATCGAAGGTGCCGCTACCGCTGGCTGTGAAATAAAAGGGTCTTCCAGCGCATGCATGTGAAGGGTGGAACGTAAACGAAGGTGTGGGTGGAACTGAACCAACTTTAACGATCTGAGGGGGGGCAGTTGCAGTACAGCCGTTAGATGATACTATACTCACGTTTGTGTTGTAAACCCCGCCCACTACCGAATAGGTATGTCCTGGCATGGGGGCTGTTGATACCGGAGAACCATCACCGAAATTCCAGGAGTAATTGCTAATACTATAAGGGTAAGGGAAAGCTGTTAAATAGGGATAAGGCATATACCCTGTACTGTAAAAAGGTGGACCAAGAAACGGATCCCAGACGGAACTAATAGCATCTGCCTGAAAGGAATCTCTAACGGGGGAGCAACCTTCGTGAGGGCCACCGCCAATGGACACTCTCAGGTAGTTGACTGTGTCGCGTTGGCCAACGGTGTCTTTGCAGCCGTGGGTGTCAGTGATAACCATCGTCACAGAATCGATAAAGCCGTATTGGACAGATTCGATTGTGACCGGAGGGAACAAATGGCTTAAAGTAACGCCACTACCGAGGGATCCAAAAACCAATGAATACCATGATACAGAACAACCCGGAGGAACAGAGCCGTGGAACGTAAGTGTTTGGGGTGGTGCACAGGGCCGCAGCGGGGTAACGTTAAAACTGCCGGTTGGTTTTGTAATTGTGATGGAGTGTACAACCGTATCAAAACAGGTGCCGTCATACACTACCAACTGCACAGGGTAGGTGCCAACTGTGGTATAAGTATGCACCGGTACCTCATCTGTAGAAGTGCCACCGTCGCCAAAATCCCAGTTGGCGGATATATGCGTAGTGCTTGTGTTGGTAAAAGTGACTGGTGCAAATGGGCAGGAAATGGAAGGATATGTATAAGAAGCAGCTAGGTCGCCAACTGTTATCAGGCCGGGAAATACGGCACTGTCTATACAGCCATTGCCGTCCGTTACTTTAAGGCTGACATCAAATATGCCTGAAGTTGTGTAATTGTGTGTAGGATTGGATAAACCAGACACGCCTCCATCTCCAAACCGCCAGGAGTTAATGAGCGGTGGTACACCAACTGTTGAATTTGCAAATGGTACGCCGGCTACCGGATGGCAATACATGGTACTTGCCGGAGTAAATCCTACTGATGGCGGCGGACTAACGCGAATGTATGGTAACCGGCTTCGTGAATTAATGCAACCTTTACTATTTGTTACGAACAGTGTTACATTCATATTGCCCGGGGTACCATAGCTGTGGGTTGGGGAGGCAACAGTGCTACTGTATCCATCTCCGAAATTCCAGTTGTAAGTCATACCGCCCCAGGCGCCGGATGTACTGGTACTCGTAAAGACTACGGAGCCCCCCGGACAAATTGTGGTATCGCTGGCAAAAAAATTGACCGTAGGCAAACCATACACCCTGATAGTCATTGTTTTTGTGTTGCTGGCAGAACCGTTACGGGCAATTAATGTAATTGTATATGTGCCGGCGGTTAAATATGCGCCGGATACATCAGTAAGGGTAGACAATGTACCATTGCCTAAATCCCAATCATAGCTGGTAGCGCCGGTAGATGTATTAGTAAAATGTACCACCATTGGTGCACACCCTGCAGTATCGTCGGCGGTAAAATTAGCCGTCAATTGAGCAGAAGCGAAGAAAGGCACAAAAAACAATACAGTAAATAATAAGAATTTAACTGTAGATCTGATCATAGGTTACTTTTTTGCCGTAAAAAGAAGGCATACCGAATTAAATTTAGGAAATTTTCGGTAAATTAAACGCATTAAATAATTATTGGTGTGTATTTAAATGGTTATCTATTTTTTATGGAATAATAACATGCAGGCATATCACTTGTATGTCGAATGCATGTATGTGAATTAAGTATTAAATAACTTTTGTTGTCTTAACTGATGCCTTTTTGTATTCATGAAGGGCCTTAATAATTCTTGCCGGCTTTTTCCATTCAAAAATATGAACGATCCAAAGTGTAATTTTCAGAAGCAGGTTGGCATGAATCAAACTTTGAGCCAGATTTGCAATACTGGTATCTCTGTCCGTGATGCATTTTTGGTAGTCTGTTCCTTTCTTTCCATGAAGATCTTCGGCAAAGACCCAGGCGCCGTCTCTGGCAATGCCGATACTAAACTGGATGATAATTGAATTGTAGTTGGTGGCATGGAGGCCCATCAGTGACAACAATGGTGAAATTCGATTCAGTTCGCCGATGACCTGATATGTGAGCGACGAGATAACATTATTAATACTATCAAAATCGTTGTGGATATCTTCCAGCGATTTTCCTGCCATGGTTTCGGAAGTGGCAATACCCAGATCCAGGTTGATGTGTGCGTTCATACCCAGCAGCAAGTGTTGCAGAACTAGTGGCTGCCGCTTTGCAACTGTTTCAAAAGCCACTTTCCAGGGCCCTGATATGGGTTGGTTGTTTTTCCATTGATCGTATGCCTCCAGGTATCGGTTGGCGAAGTTTACATCGAGTTGCTCCATTCTCGGTCCGTCGTCGAACCGTCCTTTCTCGATTCCTTCTTTTACACTGGCGGTGACTTTGTAATAAAGTGCTGCAAAATAGCCAGCACGGCTTTTACTGTCAATACTGTCGCTGATGATCTGCTCCAGCCTTACTAAGACCTCATCAATATTTTTTGCTTGCACAATTCAGGATTTTGCTCTAAAATAGCAAAAATAGGCTGCCAATTAATAACTCCTGTTAACTTTCCGGATATATGCGAGTGAGCACACCAACACAACAACCAGAGCGCCGATTACATTGAGCCATAAAAAAGAGACAATATCCAACAAATAGATAGTAACAATAATTACCTCGGCGATGATGGCGGCACTAAAAACCAGATTGCCTTTTGCCTTTTTCATATAAAATGCAACCAGGAAGATACCCAGGATAGTGCCGTAAAACAACGACCCTAAGATATTCACAGCCTCGATAAGTGATCCGAGTTTTGCAGCAAACATGGCTACACAAATACAAAATATGCCCCACGCTAGTGTATGTAGTCTGCCATACCGTAATTGTTCCTTTGGTGGTAGCTGTTTCTTGCCCATCATCTGCACATCCATTAATGAGGAGGCGGTGAGCGAATTGAGTGCTGCTGAAATTGAGCCCCAGGAAGCGAGAATGATAATGGCGAAGAGCAACCCTACAATGCCCCTGGGCAATGAGTTCTTTACAAAATACAGAAATATATAGTTAGTGTCATTCTTATCGGGGCTGTAATGCTGACTGGAAATTCGGCTGGCGACACTATCACGGAGGATTTGAATTTCATGTTGAGTTTGTTTGTACAGGAGTACTTCAGCGGGTAGTTTCAGTTTTGGGTCTTCTTTACGGAGTCTGGCAATGGACATTGCGTGCTGCTGGTATTGTTGTTGTTTTAAGGCATATTCAGATTCAACAGCTGCCAACGTTGCCGGTTCCCGTTGCCTGAGGGTATTGTATGCGCCAGTATTAAAGTTCAATGGTGCGGCTGTAAAACTGTAGAAAGCAAAAACAAGTGTGCCAATCAACAGGATCATGAACTGCATTGGGATCTTGATCAACCCGTTTAGCAGCAGCCCGAGCTTGCTCTCGCGGGTGTCTTTACCGGTTATGTATCTTCCTACCTGGCTCTGGTCGGTGCCGAAGTAGGAGAGCGCAAGAAAGAAACCACCGATCAAACCACTCCAAATATTATACTTGTCCTTCCAGTCGAAATGGGTGGTGATGACGTTGAGTTTACCGCTTTTGCCGGCAAGGAATAGGGCATCGCTCAGACCAACTCCTTCGGGCATGCGATGTACTACGAGGTAACCTGCCAGCGCCATTGAAGCTAGTATTATAATAAACTGTAGTTTTTGTGTGTGGGCAACGGCTTTGGCACCACCAGCATAGGTGTAGATGATGAGCAGACCGCCCATAAGGATATTGGTGATGTAAATATTCCAGCCGAGCATGGATGACAATATAATAGCTGGCGCATAAATACTGATGCCCGTAGACAAGCCACGTGACAATAGAAACAACAAAGATGTAAGTAGTCTGGTTTTCTTGTCGAACCGCTCCTCGAGGTATTGGTAGGCAGTATAGACATTGAGTTTGCGGAAAATGGGAATGAAAGTGATGCAGATCACAACCATGGCAATGGGCAAGCCAAAGTAGTATTGCACAAAGCGCATACCATCTGTGTATGCCTGACCGGGTGCCGACAGAAAGGTGATGGCGCTGGCCTGTGTAGCCATTATGCCCATCAGTACTACATACCATGGCATCTGTTTATCGGCAAGCAGGTAAGACTGTGCGCCGCTGGCATGCCCACGACCTTTGTACAGACCGTATGCAATCATTGCGAAGAGCGCAGCCAGCAGAACTATCCAGTCGAGAGTACTCATTTATAATACTGAGTGAACAGGTAATACAGTACAATCTGTATCACTAATGCCAATATAACAGCACTATACCACCTCCAGCCCTGTTCTTTTGATTTGTTCATTGTTTTGATAAATGTAGTAACAATTGCAAACCAAATATATAGTGGCAGGAAAATTCTGCAATTTTAACCTTTTGGGGATTGTGCTACAGACGGAACAATACGGCGGCAATTATCCGATCTTCGGATTTAACCAAATCAGGTGCCCAGCCACCAGGTAATGTTGTATAGGTATATCCGGATGGGGAAGTAACACCTCCATGCCCTGCGAAATAGTTGTTGTCTGCTTCTCTGTGTACATATTCCAATCTGAACTCTGTGCTTTGGTTGGGCATCCAGCTAATGTTGGTGGATGCATCCCAGCCGGTGAACTGATCTCCCGGATTTGCATTGTACGGATGCGTACCTGCTGTTTGTGTTGGGTTGGTGGGGTTGGGCAATGGACTGGCATCGCCGGTAGGGTAGAGTACCAGGTAGCGACCTGGGTTGGTCATCCATCCACCGCCTAAGCACCATGCCCACTTGTTCTTTCCAAACCAGATGCGATTGTAGATCATTGCACTGACGAAATATTGTGCAGGTCCTTTAGTGGCAGAATCTTTGTTGTTGAATCCGTTTACTCCTCCGCCTTTTTCAAATCCAAAATCACCTGTTAGAGAGAACGCCATTCTGGATATCCCTTTAGACTGCGGACGGTTGAAGTACCTGACCAGCAGACTATTGTCTGAGTGGAATCTGTGCCTGCCGGTATAGCCGGGAGCATCGGTGCCATAATAGTCGTTGGTGAGCAGTTTTACATTAGAGTTCGGGATCCAGGTGATGTTGCCGCCGAAGCCGGGCATGTCGTTGAACATGCCATAACTCTGCCAGCCATTGATGATCCAGGGCTCTATTTTCAGATGGGCACTCGGGAATATCTGAACGCGTATACCATTGAAGAACCAAGGGGTGTTGTCAGATGTAAATGATGCCTGATATTCCCAATTCTCAACCTGGTAGTAAGAATTGAGCCCCAGATAAGACATGAACATACCCGCATCTACATTGATGCCATGCATCACATTAAAATGATAGCCGGCATATGCTTCACTGATGTAACGATACACATCGGCAAGGCTGTATTGTCCTCTGTACGTACTCAAGTCGTTGCGTGGCACAATAGTAGATCTTGTACCGAACTGAGTCATGATCCTTCCGTGAGCATCGCCAAAAACAAAATCGCCGCCAATTGCTGCCACCGAAACTTCCATTTCATCGTTACGGGCGAGTGCGGTAGATCCAACCACAGTATGATCTATTGGGTCATTAAAGGAATGAGTACAATTAGCATCTAAAAGTATGTTCCAACTTACATATTTTCCAGCCAGCACGGAAGAATCGCGCCTGTCATTACCATTGTACCACGACTGGTCCATACCTTCAAAAGGTATCTGTGATTTTATTTCTTTGACTTTGCGGGGCTTTTTGTTCGTTACCTCTATGTTGTCGTCTATTGTTTGGGCGGCAGCAAGTTGCGCCGTTATTGTAGCGAGTATAGCCACCGTTGTTGTAATTGTCCTTTTCATTTAAGTATTATTTGTGTGCGTTAGTGTTTATTTGTTCGATTTATTAATAACATAATTCACTTTGAATATTTTTGAATGTTGTCGTTCTGACTGATGGAGATACCCGATTGACGATTTGCTTCTGTGGTCAGTTAGAACGCGAATACGCTTGTGACAATTGGTCTCATTTGCTTGTTAAATTGATTCTTTCTAAATCCACACTTTGCACATGCTGGTATACAAGTGGCACATCTTCAACAATTACATCACTCTTATCTAACCCAAAGGCTTTTTCATCACTTAATCCGAGGCTTTTCAGGAAAAAATAGGAGTTGAGCAGCATGCCTTCCTTCAGCGCGAATTCATTCTCAACGGAAATGAACTTCTCAATCACGACAAATTTGAAGTCAGGCTCTGGATTGTACTTTGTAGAACCATCTGGTCTGATATGCAGTTTCAGTTCTTTATTGGCAACCAGCTCTTTTACTATCTGTTTGAAATAGAACTCTGCCTTGGGTTGAATACGGAAGCCGAGATTGATATTTATTTTGATGACTTTATCATCGGCCAGCTCTGATACATCGTAGCTCATGGTGTAAGGCTGTTCTGTCCGCTCGATATGCAGGAACCAATACACATCAGCACGTTTTGGCTTTTTTGAGAAAATTGATTTGATCACCTTCTCTTCTATCTGTAGCCTGCTGTTGGCTTTTGTAAGGTATATAAGGTGTGTAGAGAATTTTGGTATCGAATCATCGGCACTTATCTCCTTCAACAGAGGGATGTACTTTCCTATATCAACAAATTTCACAAAACGGTTGTTGATCTTGCGGGCATAGTACCAAACATACATGGTCATGAAAATGAACAGCTCAAAGAACAGGAACATCCACCGCTCCTTGATCTTGGCGGAATTGGCAACAAAAAATGAAATTTCTATGACCGCAAACACCAGTATTATACTTGCCACCAACCATTTATTCCATTTACGGTTAAAAAGCATATAGTAGCTGAGCAGGTAAGTGGTCATCATCATTGCAACAGTGATGGAGAAACCATAGGCTGCCTGCATATGTTCTGAATTGCGGAAATATAGAACCATTAATATACAGCCCACCCAGAGAATGATATTTACGCTGGGTATATAGATCTGTCCTTTCACATCGGTAGGTTGCCGAACTGCCACCCTTGGCCAGAAGTTCATGTTCACGGCTTCACTTATTAATGTGTAGGATCCACTGATTAGTGCCTGAGAGGCTATTATAGTTGCAGCCGTAGCAATGATAGTGCTGGGCAATAAAAACCAATGCGGCATCATTTTAAAGAAAGGATTTGTGCCGTTCAGTGTAGTAATCTGTGTGTGCATCAGCCAAGCAGCCTGACCGAGGTATGCTGCAGTAAGGCTTACTTTTACAAAGATCCAGGTGATGCGTATATTTTTGATGCCACAATGCCCCAAATCTGAATACAGAGCCTCGGCCCCGGTGGTACACAAGAATACCGCCCCC
The DNA here is from genome assembly GCA_903829015.1 of uncultured Bacteroidota bacterium. Taxonomy (GTDB): domain Bacteria; phylum Bacteroidota; class Bacteroidia; order Chitinophagales; family Chitinophagaceae; genus Nemorincola. Next base: position 2,625 of record CAIKOJ010000038.1, on the reverse strand, counting down.
AGCAACCAGAAACCATTGGGATAGGTAGTAAGCAATTGATAACCGTAGTAAGGATTTAGTGCCTTTAGCACATCAGGGTGCCGGATAATATTAGCACCACCTACCACCAGCAGCATGCCAAACCATAGTGCCATAATTGGCCCCAATGCCTTACCGATGATCTGCGTACCAAAACGCTGAAAAAAGAATAGGCCAGAAAGTATGGCAATGACGATACCTATAGTAAGATTGTTACCCGGTACTATTATCTGTTCCAGTCCTTTTACCATATTCAGCCCTTCGATTGCCGACGCTACTGAGATGGGCGGAGTGATAATGCCATCCGCAAGCAGGGTAGTGGCTCCAAGAATAGTAGGTATGACCAGATGCTTGCCGTAACGCCTTACCAGGGCATAAAGTGAGAACACGCCTCCCTCTCCCTGGTTGTCTGCTTTTAGAGTAAGCCAAATGTATTTCACAGTTGTCTGGAAAACCAGTGTCCAGAAAATACAGGAAACACCGCCATATACCAGTAAGGCATCTATAGGCTTCTTGTCTATTAAAGCACTTAAAACGTAGAGCGGTCTTGTGCCGATGTCGCCATATATAATGCCGAGCGCTACTAACAATGAGGCAGTAGTAACCCTGCTCAAATGTTTAGGATTTGAATTCATTGTAAAAGATTGATATGTAATTGGAGGTTAGTCTGAACTTACGAAACGATAGCCCACGCCAGACTCAGTAACTATGTACTCAGGCCTGTTTGGATCGTTCTCTATTTTTTTTCTTAGCTGTGCTATAAATACTCTTAAATATTGCGATTGGTTGATGTATCCCGGTCCCCATATTTCCCTGAGCAGGTAATGATGGGTGAGTACACGACCTTCATTTTTTATAAATAGCGCCAGCAACGTATATTCTGTTGCTGTTAGTTTTACAAGTTCATTTTTCTTTTTGACGGTGCGCTTCGACAGATCGATCTGTAAGTCGCCACATTCCATAATCGGCGTTGCCTCTTCTGTTACTGATGCTCTTAATGCCGAGCGTATTCTGGCTAGCAATTCACCGGTACGGAATGGTTTAACGAGATAGTCATTTGCGCCGTTGTCAAGAGCACTGACTATATCTTCCTCACTACTCTGAACAGATAGAATGATCACAGGATTTGTGTACCATTCTCTTAATTTCTTTAAAACAGTATGTCCGTCTGCATCTGGCAGTCCAATATCCAGAATGATCAGATCGGTTGGATGGCTGGCCGCAATTGCCAAGCCTTCACGGGCTGTGGAAGCTTCCTTTACCGAGTAGTCGTTGCTTTGCAAAGTAATCTCCAGCAGTTTTCTGATCTGCGCCTCATCATCAATTATCAGTATCTCTGCCTTATTCATTTTTCATGTTTTTAATGTAGGATGTCTTTGCAGGTATAACGATAGTAAACCTGGCTCCACCACTTGAAACATTCTCCAGACTAACTGTGCCTCCCATAGCTTCAGTAAATCCTTTTACAATGGAGAGCCCAAGACCGGTTCCACCGGCACCTGAATCCTTCAGTCTATAGAATTTGTTAAACACTTTTTTTATCTCTTCCTCGGGGAATCCCTTTCCATTGTCTTCAATACGAATTTGGAGAACATCGCTATAATTCATTGCCACAATATCTATTTTACTGTCTGGTGCGGTATGTTGTGTTGCATTGTTCAGCAGATTGTATATTACCTGTTCCAAAATCCCTTTGTCCAGCTTAAATAATGGAATGTCGGGGTTGATATTGATCGCGATCTTCTGACTAACTTTATTTGCTTCAATGTTTTTCACCACATGGTATACCAGTTCGCTGATATCGCACCAGTCATTTTTAGGCTCTATGAACCCCGACTCCAGTCGGGACATGTTCAATAAGTTCCCCACCTGCTCATTCAATCGTAACGAGGCTTTAGATATTTCTGAGATCAATTCATTTTTGTTATGCGCCGAAAGCCGCTCGTTGTTATTCTGCAGATTGTCGGTGGCACCTATGATTGTTGCAATCGGTGTGCGCAATTCGTGCGACAGAGAGTTTAGAAATGTGTTATATAGTTTTATGGTGTTTGCTTTCTCTACTTTGCGCCGTGCCACTTTTTCGATCTGCCGAATCTTATATGTCAGCACTGCATTGATCAGCGCGACAATAAAGTACATGAGCAGAAAGATCAGATCTTCGGTTGTACCCACCACCAGAGTGAACCTTGGCGGAATAAAGAAGAAGTCCCAGATGAGTGCTGTGAGCAGGGCAGTAAACAACACCGGAAATATATCAAAGACCATTGCCAGCGCAGAAACACACAGCAATAATATGAATGCTACGATCCGGTATCCGATATAAGCAGAGAGGGCAAAGCAAATAGCAGAAACCGTACCTACTATTATTAAACTAATAACGTATTGGCGGGGTTTACTGATCCGGTTTATGAATAGGTCTGCCATTTGCGCTGATTGCAATGCAAAGGTACAGGGTATGTTATAAGTATATTGTAAAACTCCCTGCGAGGGGTATAAAGATTTTATAAAGAAATCCGGTTAAGGCAATAGCCCACCTTGCCAGTTAAATCTGGTATTGGGATTGCGCAATTAAAATGTGTATTTGCTTAAGGGTTGTAATCGGATTCG
>CAIKOJ010000037.1 GCA_903829015.1 uncultured Bacteroidota bacterium | reverse complement strand
TGTAACTGGAAATCATGGCTACGATGATTGCTGGGTGGTAAAGTTAAATAATGCTGGCACATTAATGTGGCAAAGATCATTAGGCGGAAGCCAGGGTGACTATTTGCAGTCTGCGCAGCAAACAATTGATGGAGGATTTATAATTGCGGCAGAATCTTCATCGAATGACGGAGACGTAGCAGCACATTACGGCTCTACTTCATCCCTGGATTACTGGATAGTAAAGTTAAATGATACAGGATCAATTCAATGGCAAAAAACATTGGGCGGCACTTCGTGGGATCAGCCCCGGCAGGTGCAGCAAACCAACGATGGGGGCTATATCGTGGCTGGTCTTTCCCAAAGTTTAAATTATGATGTTACAGGATGCCATGGCAGTGACGACTATTGGATTGTAAAACTAAACTGTGGGCTGCACGCAGGTACTATCACTGGTCCGTCTACTGTTTGTACCGGGTCATCAATAACACTAACAGATACGGCATCGGGTGGGGTATGGAGCGCATCAAATACGCATGCCACTGTTTTGGGTGGTTTAGTTACCGGAGTATCTAACGGAATTGACACTATTTACTACACAGTTACCAATACATGCGGTACAGTCGCTACGTCATTTGCCGTGCATGTCACCTGCCCTGCAGAAGCAATGCAAATATCTTCCGGCACCATCTCTGTGGTACCCAATCCTACAAGCGGCATCATATCTGTCACAGGTGCAGATAAAAGCACTATTAAAGTCTATAACACCATAGGCCAGCTAGTTGCCGCCACTGATCATACCAACAGCATTTCAATAGCACAGCATCCCGCAGGGCTATATTTTGTAAGGGTGTTTAATGAAAAGGGTGAGTTGTTAAAACAGGAAAAGATCATCAAGAAATAGCGAAAGTAAATCCGTGGCATCCGCGCCATCCTTTTCATCCGTGATTCAAACGATCTTACGAAACAAATTTCGTCCCATCCCATTCAACCCCGGGGGGGAATAATGCTGCTTTTCTTTTTTTCATTTCTGATGCAACTAATGCAGCACTCCCGCCTTGTTCTTCGAGTTTAGCAATGATATTCAAATAGCTTTTTTCATCCCTGTTCTGGCTCAGCTTAAATACGTTCTCTATCTTATCGGCTTTAATTTCAAAACCAGCAATTGCTGGCATCATTTTACTTAAAAATCCCTCGGGCAAATTATCATAGATCGTTTGCGATTGCGTGTTTCCTTTTTCAAACTTCAATGTCAGCCTACGCATGAAACTGATCAATTCATCATCAGACATAAATTGTATCTGCCCGCCTATATGCACACTCATATAATTCCATGTGGAGCCATTCTGGGGATTGCTGTACCATGAAGCACTTACGTATGCACTTGGACCTGTAAACACCAGTAATGCGTTAGGATTTTCGGTGAAAGCTTTATGATGGTCTGTATTGCGCATGATGTGCCCCTGCAAAAACAATTCACCATTTCTTACTTCCATTAAAACAGGTATTTGTGTGGCAACTTGTTCACCCGATAAATAACTACCTGTCATAAACGCAAACGGGTAATCACCTATAAGGTCTGAAATCGTCTGCTGGTCTTTTTCTTTAAAGTAGGAGAAATTGTACATTTAATTGTGATTGGTTTTTTGTTCGTGCTGAGTCTTTTAATGCGTAGCTGTCTGTTGGCGTGGTGACTTGGAGATCAAGGTAGTAAAGTTCGGGGATATTCTTTCGGGGTGGGTCACTGGCACGGGACGTGAATTTGCAGTTCAAATACTTATTTTTGAACAATGATGAGAAACGACGTTCGAATGCTCATTCGGTATGGGTGCCGGGTTTGCTCGAGAGTCCTTCTCTGTTGTTGTTTTAAGAAACAGTCTTAATTCAAAACAGGCCAACGAATTCCTAGTTGAAACACGGAATAAATATGGATCTA
>CAIKOJ010000036.1 GCA_903829015.1 uncultured Bacteroidota bacterium | reverse complement strand
GGTGTTAGTGCAGGCACTGCTGTTATTACATATACACTATCAGGCGGCTGTTTTGCCACTCAGGCTGTAACTGTAACTGCTGCACCTTCGGCTATTACCGGTACGGCATCTGTATGCACCGGTTCTACAACTACACTCAGTTCATCACCAACCGGTGGCACCTGGACATCTGGTAGCACAGGCATAGCAACTGTGGGTTCTTCAACTGGTGTTGTGAGTGGCGTTAGCGCAGGCACTGCAGTTATCACATATACATTATCCGGTGGCTGTTTTGCCACTCAGGCTGTTACTGTAACTGCTGCACCTTCAGCTATTACCGGTATCGCATCTGTTTGTACCGGTTCTACAACTACACTCAGTTCATCCCCAACTGGTGGCACATGGGCAAGCGGTAGCACGGGCATTGCGACAGTAGGTTCTTCAACTGGTGTTGTTTCAGGTGTTAGTGCAGGCACTGCTGTTATTACATATACACTATCAGGTGGCTGTTTTGTTACTCAGGCAGTTACCGTAACCGCTGCACCTTCAGCTATTACTGGTACGGCATCTATATGTACCGGTTCTACAACTACACTCAGTTCATCACCAACTGGTGGTATCTGGACAAGTGGCAGCACGGGCATTGCAACAGTAGGTTCTTCAACTGGTGTCGTATCAGGTGTTAGCGCAGGCACTGCTGTTATAACATATACGTTATCAGGCGGCTGTTTTGTTACTCAAGCAGTTACGATAAATACACAGCCTTCTGCGATCACTGGTACAGCATCTTTATGTACCGGTTCCACTACTACGCTCAGTTCATCACCAACCGGTGGTACCTGGACAAGTGGTAGCACGGCCGTTGCAACCGTTGTTTCTTCAACCGGTGTTGTGACAGGTGTTAGCGCAGGTACTGCTATTATTACATATACATTGTCTGGTGGTTGTTCATCTGCAACGACCGTGACAGTTAATTCTGTTGCGCCAATCACCGGTTCTACAGTAGTCTGCGTTGGTTCAACAAGTACTTTAAATAGTGCTACACCCGGTGGTACGTGGAGTAGCAGCAACACTGCTGTTGCGACTATTGGCTCGTCAACAGGTGATGTATTCGGATTGACATTAGGTACTTCAGATATTACTTATGCGGTGGGCACAGGTTGCATTGCTGTTACAACAGTAACCGTAAATAATACATCAGGAACTATTACAGGCACCACTTCATTGTGTGCCGGTATGGCAGCAACTTTAAGCTCGTCACCTTCAGGTGGTATCTGGACAAGTAGTAATACAGCTGTAGCCATTATCGGATCTGTATCAGGTGTTGTAAATGGAATCGCAACCGGTACGACAAATATTACATACACATTGCCGGCAGGCTGTATGGCAGTAACTGTTGTTACTGTCAACACTTCTGCCGGAACAATACTTGGCGTTGCCGGTGTTTGTACAGGGTCAACTTCTACATTGTCAAGTACCACGCCAGGTGGAGTGTGGACTAGCGGCAGTCCTGCTTTTGCAACCATTGGCGCTTCTAGCGGTCTGGTTACCGGTATTTCTCCTGGATTTACATTGGTTACTTATTCAGTTGGTGCCGGGTGCTCTTCTTCAGTTACTGTTACTATCAATCCTGTTCCGGCTATTGTTTCTGTTACAGGTGGTGGCAATTACTGTCTAGGTGGGCCAGGTGTCAATATTGGATTGTCTGGTTCTGCAGTAGGTATTAATTATCAGTTATATCGAGGTGGGTTACCCGTAGGCGTCTCATTCCCCGGAGTCGGATCAATTCTCTCATTTGGTTTAAAAACAATCCCAGGTGTTTACACTGTTATTGCTACCGATCCTGTTACGTTATGTACACGTAACATGTCTGGCAGCGCTACTGTGGGCATAAATCCTTTGCCAGCGGCCTTCTCTGTAACAGGCGGCGGCAGTTATTGCTCAGGAGGGACAGGTGTAGCTGTGGGACTTAGTGGCTCCGTCGTAGGTGTGAACTATCAATTGTATCTGGGAGGCGCTCCGATAGTCGGAACAATCGTTCCTGGTACAGGTGCTCCAATTAGTTTTGGCTTGCGTACAACATCTGGTGTTTATACAGTTGTTGCAACTGATGCCGGACCATCGGCATGTACTAATGTTATGACTGGTTCTGCTACAATTGGTATAGATGCATTACCAACCGCGTACACAGTTACAGGTGGTGGCAGCTATTGCACTGGCGGTACCGGCGTTCATATAGGAATCAGCAATACCGATGTCGGCATCAATTATCAATTATACCTGGGGGCGTCTGCTTTAGGCGCACCTGTAGCAGGTACTGGTTCTTCAATTGACTTTGGTTTATTTACAACAGCGGGAATTTATACTGTGGTAGCTACTAATGTTGCTACTACGTGCGTCAATAATATGAGCGGTAGCGTTTCTGTAAGTATAAGTTCACTACCAACAGTATTTGCTGTTACTGGTGGTGGTAGTTATTGTTCTGGTGGTTCGGGAGTGGCGATTGGTTTAAGTGCGTCTACTTTTGGCGTATCATACCAGTTATACAGTGGTGGGTCGCCGGTGGGTAGCCCTGTTGGTGGAGTAGGTTCGGCTCTTAGCTTTGGTCTGGTAGCTGTGCCTGGTACATACACAGTTGTTGCCATAAACCTTACTACCGGCTGTACAAATACAATGAGTGGCAGTGCCACTGTTTCTGTGATAGCATCACCAGCCGTTTTCACCGTGACAGGTGGAGGTAGTTATTGTACCGGAGGTTCTGGAGTTGCTGTTGGATTAAGTGGTTCGGTAACTGGTGTAAGCTATCAATTGTATAGAGGAGCCACAACGGTAGGTTTGCCTGTATCTGGTACCGGCGGGTCTATTAGTTACGGTTTGCTGACTATTGCAGGCACATATACAGTGGTTGCTTATGATCCTCTGACCGGTTGTTATTCGAATATGACAGGAAGTGCTGTTGTTGTATCAAGTCCGTTGCCAACTATTTTCACTGTAACGGGTGGCGGAGCTTATTGTGACGGTGGCTCAGGCGTTCATATTGGTCTGACGTCTTCTAATACCGGAGTTAATTATCAATTGTATAGAAGTGGCACTCCGGTTGGGTCTCCGCTCGCGGGCTCAGGCGCAGCACTTGATTTTGGCTTGTTTACAACAATAGGGACATACTATGTAGTTGCCACCGATGCTGTTACCGGTTGTTCAAGTACAATGTCTGGTACTGCAGTGGTATCAACAATTGCTTTGCCTACTGCTTATTCCGTAACCGGTGGAGGTAGTTATTGTACCGGAGGTGCTGGTGTGGCTGTTGGTTTGGCAGGTTCACAGACCGGTGTTAATTATCAGTTATACCTCGGAGGCTCACCAGTTGGTGCCCCTCTCGCAGGCACTGGAGCTGCTTTAAGTTTTGGTTTGCAGGCAGTTGTTGGTGTGTACACAGTTGTGGCAACACAGGTATCTACAGGTTGTATAAACACAATGACTGGTAGCGCAACGATTGTTGCTGCTACGTTGCCTGCTGTATATACTGTTACTGGCGGCGGATCATATTGTGCCGGAGGTTCAGGCGTACCGGTAGGGCTAAGCAATTCAGCTACTGGTGTCAATTACCAATTGTATCGTGGTGGCGTACCAACGGGTAGCCCGGTTGCAGGCACAGGTTCTGCAATTAGTTTCGGACTGCAAACCGTTTCAGGCTCGTATACCGTTGTTGCTACCGACGTTTCCTCCGGATGTACTTCTGTTATGTCAGGTAGCGTTACGGTAGTGATAAATGCAGTACCGACAATATTCGCTGTTACAGGCGGCGGGGGTTATTGTCTCGGTGGCACCGGTGTACATGTCGGCTTAGCTGGTTCAGCTATCGGTGTCGATTACCAACTGTACCTGGGAGGAACTCCGGTGGGTAGTCCCATACCTGGTGCAGGTTCTGCCCTTGATTTTGGGTCGCAGACTGCCGCAGGTACATATACTGCTACTGCTTACGATCCGGCTACAACTTGTTCAAGTAATATGTCTGGTTCAGCAACTATTAATGTTTATTCTTTGCCGGTTGCATACACTGTTACTGGCGGTGGAGCTTATTGTTCAGGTGGCACCGGAGTAGCAGTGGGATTGAGCAGCAGTGATTTGGGTATATCCTATCAGTTGTATCTGGGCGGCACTCCTTTAACTGGTTTGGTCGTGTCCGGAACTGGCAGTGCAATAACATTTGGTTTGCAGACTGTAGCTGGTGTTTATACTGTGGTTGCAACAAATGGTGCAACTACTTGTTCAAATACTATGAGTGGTAGCGCTGTTATATCAGTAAATCCTCTTCCTGCGGCATATACTGTCACTGGTGGTGGTGGATATTGTGCTGGCGGAACAGGCGTACACATCGGTTTAAGCAACTCTGACGCAGGGGTGAATTACCAGTTATTCCTTGGTGGTTCGCCTGTAGGGTCTCCAATAGCCGGAACAGGAGCGGCACTTGATTTTGGTTTGATCACAACATCCGGTACCTATACAGTTTCAGCTACAGATGCGGTTACTGGTTGCGTTAGCAACATGACCGGCTCAGCAGTTGTAACTATTAATCCATTGCCGGTTAGCTATACCGTTACAGGTGGTGGAAGTTATTGTATTGGCGGTACAGGCGTGGTTATTGGTTTATCTAATTCTCAGGTCGGCGTAAATTATCAATTGTATCTCGGAGGTTCACCTGTTGGTAGCCCAGTGGCTGGCACTGGTTCTTCTCTTTCGTTTGGTTCAATATCGGTTGCAGGTACTTATACTGTCACTGCAATAAATGCAGCTACAAGTTGTACTAATAACATGACAGGTTCAGCCATTGTGGTAGTGAATACACTCCCCGGCATTTATACCATCACCGGCGGTGGTAGCTATTGCTCTGGTGGTACAGGTGTGCCTGTCGGTCTTGCTGGCTCAGATCCCGGAGTCAATTACCAGTTGTTCCGTGGCTTAACTGCTGTCGGTAGCCCGGTTGCGGGTACTGGGTCTGCAATTAGCTTTGGCACCCACACTATTGCTGGAGTTTATACTGTAGTTGCAACTAATGCTTCAACAGCTTGTGTCAACAATATGTCGGGTACTGCTACTATCTCAATTAATCCTCTTCCGGGGGCAATCGCTATGACCGGTGGTGGTAGCTATTGCGCTGGCGGAACTGGTGTACACATAGGTTTGGCTGGCTCGGCAGTTGGTATCAATTATCAGCTATGGCTGGGTGGTAGCCCCGTAGGTGCTCCTGTTGCAGGTACAGGCTCTGCTCTTGATTTTGGTTTATTTACTACAGCAGGTACATATACCGCTACAGCAATTGATCCGGTTACGCTTTGCTCAAGCAATATGTCCGGCAGTGTTTTAGTTGCCATATCAGCTACTCCAACTGTTTACACCGTAACCGGTGGCGGTGGATATTGCGTAGGCGGAACAGGTGTTACTGTTGGTCTAAGCAATTCTAATATTGGCGTTACTTATCAGTTATACAGAGGTGGTGTGTTGATAGTTGGAAGTGTTTTATCAGGTTCTGGTGGTGCATTAAGTTTCGGTTTGCAGACAATTGCTGGTACTTATACGGTGGTAGCAACCGGAGTCTGCTCAGCTACAATGTCGGGTAGTGCCCTGGTGTCGGTAATCACAGCACCCACAGCGTTCACAGTTACTGACGGTGGCGCATATTGCACCGGTGGTACCGGGGTGCATGTTGGCTTAAGTGGTTCTGTAACGGGCGACAACTATCAGTTATTCCGCGGAGCAACTGCTGTCGGCAGCCCGGTTGCTGGCACAGGTGCAGCCCTTGATTTTGGTTTGTTTACTACAATAGGCACTTATACAGTTACAGCCACAAGCAGTTTTACAGGGTGCACCGGAGCTATGTCGGGCAGCGTTTCAATAAGTACTAATCCTTTGCCTGCTGCATTCACAGTTGGCGGCGGTGGTAGCTATTGTGTTGGCGGCACTGGCGTCGCAGTTACTTTGAGCGGTTCTGTATCCGGCGTTACTTATCAGTTATTCAGAGGTGCCACAGCTGTCGGTACTCCAATTACAGGAACAGGTGCCCCACTTAATTTTGGTCTACAGACAGTTGCAGGCACTTACACAGTTGTTGCAACTACTACAACTACCGGCTGTTCTAATACTATGACAGGTAGCGCTACGGTATCAACTGTGGCATTGCCAACTGTATTTGCAATGACAGGCGGCGGCAGTTTTTGTTCTGGTGGCACAGGTGTGCACGTCGGTTTGAGCGGTTCTGTTGTCGGTGTTAATTACCAATTATTCAGAGGCACCACTGCTGTTGGGGCTTCTCGTGCAGGTACAGGTGCGGCAATTGATTTCGGTCTGATGACCACAGCAGGTACATACACGGCTGTAGCCACGGTAGCGGGCTCAGCCTGCACTGCCAATATGACTGGTACTGCAGTTGTATCCGTTAGTTCATTGCCTACCACATTTAATGTGACAGGCGGTGGTAGCTATTGTACAGGTGGTGTGGGAGTTCATATCGGTTTGAACAATTCTACATCTGGTGTTAGTTATCAGCTGAAGTTGGGAACAACATCGGTAGGTGCTCCACTCGCCGGTGGCGGAGGTGCCCTTGATTTCGGATTGATCACCGTTGCCGGCACTTACACTGTAATAGGTACAAATGTTACTACTGGTTGCTCTGCTACTATGAGCAGAACCGCTATTGTTACTGTCGTAGCATTGCCTGTCATCTACACCGTTACCGGTGGTGGTAGTTATTGTTCGGGTGGTTCCGGTGTTGCAGTAGGGTTGCCTTCCTCACAGGTAGGTGTCAATTATCAGTTGTTCCGTGGTACTACGGCTGTTGGTACATCTAGGGCTGGTACAGGTGGCGCAATCACTTTCGGTTTGCAAACTGTTGCTGGTACATATACTGTTGTGGCAACAACATCTACAGGTGGCTGCACCAACAACATGAGCGGCAGTGCTACTATAACTGTTAATGCGTTGCCTGTGGCATTCACTGTAACAGGTGGCGGCAGTTTCTGTTCGGGAGGTTCAGGCGTTCCTGTCGGACTTTCCGGTTCAGCTACAGGCGTAAATTATCAACTGTTCAGAGGTTCCACTGCTGTTGGTAGCCCAGTAGCAGGGACCGGTTCGGCAATTAGTTTCGGCATACAATCAATAGGTGGCACCTATACCGTAAGGGCTACCAATGCAACTACTGGCTGTACCGCAACAATGACCGGTAGTGTACTGGTTTCTGTAGGTACACTCCCTGCCATTGTAGCTATGACCGGTGGCGGTGGGTACTGCTCTGGAAGTGCTGGTGTTCATATAGGTCTGGCAGCATCAGCAGTTGGTGTTAACTACCAGTTGTATCTCGGCACAACTCCGGTTGGCAGTCCGGTAGCAGGTGGCGGCACAGCGCTCGATTTCGGCGTATTTACCACAGCGGGTACGTATACGGCTACAGGTACGTTTGCTTCTACTTCCTGCTCCAGCAATATGTCGGGCACGGCAACAGTAACAATTTATACCCTGCCAACTGCGTACTCTGTTACCGGTGGTGGTAGTTACTGCTCCGGTGGCACAGGTGTTCATATCGGCATAAGTGGGTCTAATACGGGTATTACCTACAGGGTATTCCTCAGTGGTTCTCCGGTTACTGCATCAATATCGGGCACCGGCGCAGCTATAGATTTCGGCTCATTTACTACTGCAGGCACTTACAACGTTGTAGCCACCAATGCTGTTACCGGCTGTACTATGAATATGACCGGTACTGCAGTTGTTTCGGTAGATCCTTTGCCAACTATTTCCGGCTCTATATTTACGGTTGCTCCTGCTTCAACTATTACATTAACAGGTTCGCCTGCTGGTGGCTCCTGGACAAGCAGTAACACTGCTGTGGCTACTGTTGGTACTTCTTCGGGTATCGTAACCGGCGTGTCTTTAGGCACAACCAACATCACGTACACCCTGCCAACAGGTTGCTGGGCTGCCCGTAGTGTAGCGGTTACGGCTACCGGCTTCCGTACTGCGCCTTCCGGTACCGTGGTTTCTTCGGCTAATTCTTTCAATGAAACCATCCGGATTATGCCAAATCCAAACAAAGGCGAGTTTGTTGTCACTGGCGCATTGACTAATCAGCAGGACGAAGAAATATACTACGAGCTGACTGATGTACTCGGCAAATTGATTTATAGCAATCGGTCTGTTGCCCGCAACGGCGAAATTGCCGAAATGATACGGGTGCCTAATGTTGCCAATGGTATGTATCTACTCAGACTCTCAGGCGTTACCTGCAATGGCGTATTCCACGTCGTTATTGAGCAATAATTGAATTTTCAATAACAGTAAAAAATGGCCGGATTATAATAATCCGGCCATTTTTTTTTTGACCCAAAGGATTCCAAAATGAGACATCGAATATTTCGCACGACTCCGTTAGGAGTCCAAGCTTTGTAGATTATTTTATGGTTCTTATCGCGCACCCCATCGGGGTGCAACTCTAATTTCCGAACCTGTTTTCATGGACTGATCATTTTTTCATTAACAACTGAGCGCCTGTATTTTCCTGCAAAAATTCAGCTTAACAAATGGCCGTTTCGGGTATTTGTTAAACATTGATTTTGTTCCAAAATGAAGAGTTTCTCTCCAGAAATTGGAATAAAATAATAAATTACAAATGTATAAACATCTTGAATGCAGTTCTTTGACTAATTGGTACAGCGTTTGTAATTACAGCTGTGAAGTGTATTAACAAATCACAATAAACTTAACTGCAATGAAAGTTTTGCTTGTTGAGGATTCGCAGTTGTTTTCCTATTACCTCCTCAGAGGGTTAAAAAAGGAAAACTATACTGTCGACCTCGCTGAAAATGGTATGGATGGGCTGAATTTGGCCATCAATAATTATATGGATTATTCCATTGTCCTGCTCGACTGGAATCTGCCCGACATGACGGGCATTCAGGTATGCAAATACCTGCGGAAGATCGACACTAATATTCCTATAATCTTCCTAACCGGGCAGAATAATTCGGAGGATGCAATTCTTGCCTTTGAGTCTGGTGCTACCGACTTTATTCGGAAGCCGGTCGCAATGAAAGAGCTTATAATTCGAATGAAGCACCTGATGCCCAAACGCGAGTATGCACTAGGGGCCTGATTGCATCAACTGATCTACAGGTAATCTGGACGATTCATAGGGTGTAGCGAATCGCATTGTATCCACATCGGCGATCAGTGTCGCTCTTGGAGGGCGGTAAGTCTTCGATATTGTATTAAGAATGCAGTACCCCAATTAGGTATCAGGTATACTTTTTTGGGGTCTGTAACAGAAGTATATAATTGTATAAAGCCGGTTCCTCTCTGAGCGAACCGGTTTTTTGTGCCCATATCTGGCTTTAGTCGGCCATTCTTAGCATACAGTCTACATCCCTGTCATTGAGATACCACTCGACACAGTAGCCCTCTCTATCAAAGTTGGGTTGCGATAGCAGGGTAGTGAATGCATTTTTTATCGACACAGGATCCTTCATAAAATCGATTACCCTGATGCACGAATAAGTTCCTTTTTTCAACACGAGAGTTGCGCAATCAAACACGGCTCCCTCGCCAGTATATTTTTCTTCAAAACCTACCCTGTAGATAATCTTTCCGTTTTCAGGGCGCGATATCCCAAAGGTCATTCGCTCCTTGCTGTCTGCAATCAGGCTATGCAGTCGTGCATGTACATTCTGTATACCATCCGGGAAGGAAGCGGCGGTTAAGTAGAATACAGTTACGTCGTTTTCCAGTGTTACATTTTCCATTCGTACATCCTTTTAGTTACCACCGCAATTTATAGAGCATATTCAGATAACCAAATGGCACAAAACGACATTTTTCAGGTCAATAACGACATTTTTTTTGGTGTAATTGTTCCTTCTTCTGATACTGAAAAAAGGGCTGGGGGCACAATATATCTCACCAGTGCTTTAAAACTGGAAACAAAGCCCGACTCTCAGATAAGAATAGCTAAAGTTTTTCGTATGAGGTGTTGTACTGTATAATGGCTTATACCCGGGGTAATTCACAGTGTTGCGATATTGCAATTTATACGAGTCCCAACCTAACTGTTCCATCAAATATAAATGACCGATTAGTTTTTGTTTCGAGCCGGCATGTAAGCCATAACCAAATGAAGGGGAATATTTATAAATTACTCCATCATACCTTATAACGCTCTTTACTTGTACCACCTTTAGATCAACACCAGCAAAAAAGTATTTTGATACAAAATTTGGTGAAATACCAACGCCGTTTGCTGAGGCCGTCCATCTATCATATTCATACAACACACTAACTGAAAGGTGTTTTAAAGTACTATAGCTGACAGCTAACTGGTTAGAAAATCCTGTCACTTGTTTATTTATGTTGTCAAGGCTAAGGTAGAGACACGTGCCGGCTTGCTCAGATATTGCCATCTTCTGCCCAAAAGACATAGTCGGAACCAGCAGCAGTAAGACCATTAGTTTGTTCATAAAGCGGGTTGTTTTCGTTTCACTAACGTTTGTTTAGAAATAATATTATATCCTCGCTCAGACTCTTCTTTTTCAGCGATACCCCGTTCCACGCCATCCGTGTTATTTAAACGCATAAACTACTCCGACCGTTACAGGGAAAGAGGTAAATCCATCCAATATTTGATCGTAATTGTTATACAGGACCGCCGCATTCAGGTTCATGCCAATATGCTTTGTAATAAAATAAGTGCCACCGGCATTCAGCCCCACTGAATACCAATGGAAATCATGTGTTGAGCCGTCCTGGGAATTGTTATACTCGCTGGCGTACCTCCTCGTGTTATTGGCAAAAATAACACCGGCAATAAACCCACTATGAAGTTCAAAGCGGTTTAGTCTTACTTTTCTGTTTACTGAAAAATGCACAGGTACCCTCGTATATTTAGTATTGAACCGTTCAATTAGGCCACCCATCATCGGTTCTTCGCTGTACTTGGAATGCGTGCCAAAGCCTATAGCCAACCGGTATTGCCAGTGGCGGCTGCTATACGCCGCATGTACAGATGTAAGGAAATATTGGTCTTCATTAGTGCCATAATCGCCTCTTGCCAATACCTTATTAAACATACCACCGCCACTCACCCCTACTTCCATATTTTGGGCAAATGAAGAAGTAACTGAAAGCAGAGAAATACAAAACAATACAGTTTTCATAAGGTAGGATATTTAGATCATAAGACTTCCTTTCATGCAAAAAGGTTGGATGCCTCTTGTTATAACGCACAGATAAACCAAATTATTATTTCGCTGTTTGCACAAGTCGAAACCTGGCTCTACCCACAGAATCTATATCTGCAAAGGCGTGAGCCCAACTATTTTCTATCACAGGCTATATCCGTCCTATCATAGACCGCATTCGTCCTGTCATAGAAATTTGTTTTTGTCATTACATATCTGTATCCGACATTTACAAAAAACCTCTTATCGCTTACACGGGTTCTCTTCAGCAAAGCACGTTTATTTTATGAGTTTCCCACTTGCTTTAGCCAACCTCCAAAGTGGCACATTTCTTGATGCAATATGTACATGTTACGCCTTTTATCGTTTTTTCTTTTTATTGCTGGCCTTTCGTCCTGCAATAAAAAGACTGTATGCCATAATGCATGGGGTTATGGGCTCGTTTTTTATAGCAGTACGGCAGACAGCATTAGAGACTCAAATGCTACGGTTACTGAATATATTAAAGGTAGCAGTTTCACAAAGCCTGTTCGAACGATCACAGATATTACCTTCATAGCTCCGTATCTTCCACTATCAAAATACACTGGAAGTAAGGACTCGTTGTATATGTATGACCGAATCGTGACTTTGTACCCATCAGGCAAAATATACAAGATGCATGATTTCAACCACATTGACCGGTCGGTAAAATCTGCCAACAGCGAGGAAGTAGACTGCCTGAATGATGTTTCTTGTGTTCTTAACGACTCCTCGTATTTTGAGCATGATCCGGCTAACAATGGTCATTGGTATATCTACTTAAAAATAAAGTATTAGGGATCCCTAATTGGTCATCTCCCGCCTTTGTTGGTCTTATTTTCTGACCAACAAAGCCTCGCGAAGGACAAGTAACACGTAAAAGATTGAAACCCAAAATTTTCGCCAGCCACTTTTACTCCGCAACCGGAAATGCCCACACAAGCCATTGATAATCAATAATAACTTGTAGTATTTCCATTTCCGGCACCATATGCAACCGGAAGATTTCCCGCAATTCCATGCAATTGTAGAATAGTAAATTTGAACAGTAGAACGTGCAGATATGAACAATAGCCACGACTTTTAAGTCGTGGGGGAGTGTTCGTTAAGATTGGCTTTAGCCAAAATACTCCCGTATCCGCTTTTGTTGGTCTTCCGCCTTTGTTGGTCTTATTTTCAGCAACCAAACCTCGTCAATGACAGCAGATACATGAAATATTGAAGCCACCAATTTCCGCCAGCCGCTTTTACCCAACAGCCGGAAATGCCCATACAATCCTTTGATAATCAATCAAAAATTGTAGTATTTTCATTTCCGGCACCAGAAGCAAACGGAAGATTTCCGGAAATTGCTTGTAATCGTCCTCGT
>CAIKOJ010000035.1 GCA_903829015.1 uncultured Bacteroidota bacterium | reverse complement strand
CAATTTTTGCCGGATCAGCCATAAGTCCATTTCTTTCTGCTGCAAGCCGCGCAATTTCGGTATTCAGGTAGGCTATATTCTCTTTCACGTTCTTCAAATCCTTTTGGCGCTGCTGCATACTTACCCAGTCGTTCTGATCAAAATAAATCGTCCATACCGCGAACAATACCGCAGTGACCAGAAATTTATTTGTTACAACCCTGAATATCTTCTTCAGCATACTTTCTGAATTTTCCTTTAAAAACCAATGTCGGCTTAGCCTGAATATCTGCTCTGCGCTTTGAGAAATAAAATTAAGCAAATTGCAAATACAAAATCAACAATTGCGCAACAACCTATTTACCGAATTTCAAACTCTTGCCTGGATAAAAAGCTGTATCGCCCAGTTCCTGCTCAATTCTCAGCAGCTGATTGTACTTAGCCATACGATCACTCCTGCTCGCAGAGCCCGTCTTGATCTGGCCGCAATTCAATGCCACAGCAAGATCAGCAATAGTAGCATCCTCTGTCTCACCACTACGGTGGCTCATGATCGTGTTATAACGGTTGTGCTGTGCCATGGTCACTGCTTCAATTGTTTCGGTCAGTGTACCTATCTGATTTACTTTAACCAGCAAACCATTGGCTATTTGTTCTGTGATTCCTTTGTTCAGTCGTTTTACGTTTGTTACAAACAAATCGTCGCCTACCAGTTGCACTTTGTCTCCCAGTGCCTCTGTCAGTTTCTTCCATCCCTTCCAGTCGTCTTCTGCCATACCATCTTCTATACTTACTATCGGATATTTCTTACACCATTTTACCCAATATTCTACGAGTTCCTCACTGCTCATCTTCTTACCATCGCTCTTATGGAAATGATATTTCTTGTCCTTGTCATTGTATAACTCGCTGTTCGCTGCGTCCATTGCAATAGCCACCTGAACGCCTGGTTTATATCCGGCTTTCTCAATTGCTTTCAATACAGTTTCTATCGCTTCTTCGTTGCTCTGTATGTTTGGAGCAAAACCTCCTTCATCGCCCACATTGGTGCTGTATCCTTTATCTCTTAAAACCGTCTTCAGAGCATGGAAAATCTCAACACCCCAGCGTAAACCGTCGCTGAAAGTTGCAGCACCAACCGGCACTACCATAAATTCCTGAAAATCTATTTTATTATCTGCATGAGCACCTCCATTCAGAATGTTCATCATAGGCACTGGCAGTGTACGTGCGTTCGCGCCTCCTATGTACCTATACAAAGGCAGATTCACAGACTTTGCAGCAGCCTTAGCAGCAGCCATACTCACAGCCAGAATTGCATTGGCACCCAGCTTTCCTTTATTTTCAGTGCCATCAATCTCTATCATTGCCTTGTCCAGACCAGCCTGATCAGTTACTTCCCATCCATACAATTCCTCAGCAATAATGTCGTTTACATTACTTACAGCTTTAAGCACTCCCTTGCCAAGATATTTCTTCTTGTCTCCATCACGCAGTTCCACCGCTTCATGCTTTCCTGTGCTGGCTCCGCTAGGCACCGCAGCACGACCAATGTTACCATCATTGGTTTGCACATCAACTTCTACTGTAGGATTCCCCCTGCTGTCTAATATCTGGCGGGCGATAATTTCTGTAATAAAGCTCATTTGATTTTAGTTTGATTTGGAATGCAAAAATAGTCTATAATTCAATCTTTTCACTCATCCTCCATGTTAATTGACATTAAAAAAGGGCTGGCAACAGCCAACCCTTTTTATCAAAAAATATTTATTTACAGACTATCTGTTGATGATGATCTTTCCTGAATAGCTTTCACCACCAGTTGTTGCATTTATGAAATACAATCCAGAAGGAACATCCAGATTCAAATCGTAATTCTTATTAACCGGCATTATGAACTCCTTCACTTTTTCACCTACAACGTTTGTGATAGTTACAGCAGCATTACCAGTTGCTGCAGTCTCAACATTAAGTGTAATCTGACCAGAAGCCGGATTAGGTGCTATCATCAGTTTGCCATCGTTACCAGCTACGTTGGCAACACCAGCCGAACTTCTTGCAGTAAATGTTGCACTCCTGTTTCCGCAGGTATTGTGCAAAGAATAGGTAAATACGTCTGCTGTACCTGGTACGTTGATGATAATTGAAGCATAAGACACCAGACTGAACGAATCCAGTTGCGCCAGAATGCTACCAACTGTAGAGTTAGATTGTGTCCAAACACCGCCCCATGGCACTGCTCTGAGGAAATAGTTAACTCCAATATTAATTACAGAAGGACCAGTAATGGTGATAGTTGGAGGCTGGTTTACAAAAATTGTTTTTACAATTGTTGTTGTTCCGAATCCATTGGTATAAGTATAGGAAATATTAACCGCACCATACATGAGGCCTTTCACTTTACCACCGGAAGTGATAGAAGCCTGAGTATCAACTGCGCTAGCCCAAATACCACCTGGTGCTGTAGGGTTAGTCAAATTGATTGAATCGCCCAGGCAAACTGAATCTGCACCTACAATTGCACCACCTGTTGGAAGGCTACCCACGTAAAATGGCACTGTTGCAACTGTGGTTCCACAAGAGTTGGTTACAGAATAAGATGCAGTAGTAACACCTGCTGCAACACCGGTAAATACACCCATTGAATCAACCGTTGCAATCGAAGTATCTCCAACAGACCATACACCTCCGATTGTAGTATCATATAAAGTACGTGTCAAGCCAATTCCAACGCTATCAATACCATATATAATGCTTGCAGGAGCATCAACTGTTACACTGTGAGTAGCAATGCTCGCACCACAACCATTTGAGCTATAGTAAGAAATAGTAACAACTCCCTGATTTACGCCGGTTACATTACCGCTGCCGTCAACCACAGCCAGTGCTGTATTGCTGCTGATCCAAACACCACCCGAAACTGTTTCTGACAGGTGCATCCATGATCCGCGACATACATTTGACGGACCTGAAATAGTGCCGGCAGCCAGAGTAGTATCAACATGAACTGTGATAAACGAAGAAACCGAGTTACAACCGTTTGAGAAAGAATAGCCGATCACGGTATTACCCCAACCTGTACCAACAACCATACCAGTTGAACTCACTGTAGCCACACCGGTCAAACTACTCGACCAAACATGTGCACCGATTGTGTTTGCATTTGTAAGCGTTATATAGTGTCCTACACAGGTAACGGTTGGTCCAACAATTGGCTGAGCCGTAATAGCAGAATCTATATGAATAACCTTCCATGAAACGTAAGTTCCGCAAACGTTTGTCACAGTATATTTAACGGTATCATATCCGAAACCTAAAGCTGTAGCAGTCAACAAGCCAGTTGTACTATTGATCGAAGCCAGAGACAGATCGCTAGACGACCAGGTACCGCCGCTCATAGAACTTGTAAAAGTTGCCGTTCCGCTTCTGCATACGTAATCTTGTCCGCTGATAGCACCTGCAAAACTAGTGTCTACTTTAAGTTCGGCTGAGTTTGAAATATCAAGCCCTGAAGAGTTGTGTGCAACACCCTTATACCAATAACCGTTCAGCATCAGCCTGGAGGTTACTTTCAAGGTATCGGTACCTGCACCTGCATAAAAAGTTGTATCTCTTACTGTATCCCACGTAGCGCCTGCATTTGAAGAAACCAGCCACGAATACGTCATCGGATCTGTGCCCGGAGTATCGGTAGCCGAAATGAAGAACTTGGCAACTGTACCAGCACACACCGTGTCGTTCTGTGGTTGTGTACGTACAGTAGGCACTGCTGCATTAGCCGCCACTGAGAATAAAATGGCACAGAAAAACAACAAATTCGATAAGTAAAAGCTTCTTTTCATTTTATGTAATTTAATATTTCTTATAAGTATTCGTTTCACTGGTACCAAAACAGTATTTCCGGCACCCAAACAAACATTCTTTCACTAAGGTATCGGGCAAATTTAACGATTTCAATCTGATTTATGCTAATTATGAAGTATCTATTTGCATATAATTTATTTAGTCATGTAAAATTAATTTTGGGTTACTTTTTAGGACTGCGAAACGGCTTTTTGCATTTTTATGTTACTGTATAAGACGAAAAGGAGCGTACATTTCTTGGGTTTTGGTATAAATTAGTTTTTTGGGCAACAGACCGAACAACACACACGGCAGATGCTTATGTATGCCATGCCTGCAATGGCCCATGCCATTGAACAGTGAAATTTCCTGCTTGAATTCGTAACTTCGGCTCCTCAAACACATACCTAATGGCACAACTGATCAGAAAAGAAGACGCACTGGAATACCACGAAAAAGGAAGACCGGGCAAAATTGAAGTTGTTCCCACTAAGGAAACCAAAACGCAAAGGGATCTTGCTCTAGCTTATTCTCCCGGCGTAGCCGAGCCATGTATGGAGATCCATGCCAACCCCGACGATGTATACCGCTATACAGCAAAAGGCAATCTGGTAGCCGTAATTTCTAACGGCACAGCTGTTTTGGGCCTGGGCGATATTGGCCCCGAGGCTTCTAAGCCGGTAATGGAAGGAAAGGGCCTGTTGTTTAAAATATATGCAGATATTGACGTATTTGATATAGAGTTGAATGTAAGGGAGATCGACGACTTCGTGAAAGTGGTAAAAGCCCTTGAACCTACCTTCGGCGGCATCAACCTCGAGGACATCAAAGCGCCTGAGTGCTTTGAAATAGAGAAAAGGCTGAAAAAAGAACTCAATATCCCTATCATGCACGACGACCAGCATGGCACAGCCATCATTAGTGGCGCTGCTTTGCTGAACGCATTGGATATTGTAAAGAAGAAGATTGGCGAAGTAAAAATAGTTGTGAGCGGGGCAGGTGCCTCAGCCATATCCTGCTGCAAGATATATCTGGCCCTCGGTGCCAACGTAGACAACATCTTTATGTTTGACAGCAAAGGACTGATTGTAAAAAGCCGTGGCGACCTCGACGAATACAAGACTCAGTTTGCAAAGGATATGGAAACCATAACACTGCAGCAGGCAATGGTAGGCGCCGATGTATTTATTGGTCTATCAAAAGCAAACGTTGTTTCTCAGGATATGGTGAAAAGCATGGGTACCAAACCTATTGTATTCGCACTGGCCAACCCCAACCCCGAGATCACCTACGACGATGCGATTGCTGCCCGTCCGGATGTGATCATGGCAACCGGCAGAAGCGACTACCCTAATCAGGTAAATAATGTTCTGGGATTTCCATACATCTTCAGAGGCGCACTCGACGTTAGAGCGCATAGTATTAATGAAGAAATGAAGCTGGCCGCTGTAAAGGCACTTGCCGCACTTGCAAAGGAACCCGTACCGGACATTGTAAACGTAGCTTATAACAATGCTGTGCTGAATTACGGTCCGGAATACATAATCCCTAAACCACTGGACCCAAGGCTTTTGGTACAGGTATCAACAGCAGTTGCAAGGGCTGCTATAGACAGCGGTGTTGCTAAAAAAATAATTACTGACTGGGAGGCGTATGAATCAGAGCTGTATCGCCGCCTGGGCAGTGATGACAACCTACTAAGGTTCATCATCAATAAAGCAAAGCAAAATCCTAAAAAAGTGGTTTTCGCAGAAGCCGAAAATCTTAAAATACTCAAGGCAGCCCAGATCGCCAGCGATGAGGGAATTGCTATTCCCATACTGCTCGGTAATGAAAAAAAGATCCGCAAGCTCATCGAAGAAAACAACCTACATCTGGAAAATGTAGAAATCGTAGACCCTAAAAGCGATTTGTTTGAGAAGAAACGCAACGAATTTGGCGAGCGGTTTTTCGAGAAAAGGCAGCGCAGAGGATATAACCTCTATGAGGCTAAGAAAGTAATGAGGGAGCGCACCTTTTATGGCTGCATGATGGTGAACTGTGGTGAAGCTGATGCAATGATATCAGGCCTCACCCGCAAATACACAGACACTATCAGACCTGCTCTTGAAATAATAGGCATGTCGGAAGGCACAAAACGTGTAGCAGGCATGTATATCATGCTCACTAAAAAGGGGCCATTATTCTTCGCAGACACTACACTGAATTTTAACCCGACTGAGGATGAGCTGGTAGATATTACCATGATGACCGCCGACGTGATCACCAACTACAATATCAAACCAAGGATAGCCATGCTCTCCTACTCCAATTTTGGAAGCAACCTGTCGCACGAAGCTACAGTTGTCAGAAATGCAGTAGAGCGCATCAAACAAAAACGCCCGGACCTGGTCATAGACGGCGAGGTTCAGGCTGGTGTGGCTTTCAACAAAGACCTGCTGAAAGAGAACTATCCATTCTCTCCCTTAGTGAACGAGTCACCAAATGTGCTGATCTTCCCAAATCTGGCTGCCGGCAATATTGCCTACCACCTGCTACAGGAAGTAGGCGGAGCAGAAGCAGTAGGCCCCATATTGCTGGGCCTGCGCAAACCGGTTTATGTGTTGCAGTTGGGTAGTTCGGTAAGGCAGATTGTGAACATTATTGCACTGAGTGTTGTTGAGGCACAGGTGAAGGGGAAATAGGTATTTTGTTAAACAAACATGTATCTGATTGAATCAGGTGGAATAAGGCGATTAGGCGTATATCGATAGATATTGTAAATTGCTTTACTGCCCTCAAAAAGTACGGTCCGTTGATTTAACTGCTTTAGCCCCTTTTTCAGTATCCTTACTTCCCTACTGCAACATTCAATACCTTTACGCTATGAATATTGGCCTGGGCATTAGCCTGATCACTGTTTTGATCTGCATTTACGTCTTTAGAAAAGGGCTCAAAAAAAACAATAACAGTTATACCGTGCCCGGCAACATCATTCATTTGCTGGAAGAACACGTTTCGTTTTACAACCAACTGGACGAGGAAAACAAAAGCCAGTTTGAAAACCGGATAACTGATTTCCTGAAAAGAGTATCTATAAGAGGCGTAGATACAAAAGTAGAAGACCTGGACAGGGTATTGGTTGCCGCAGGTGCCATCATTCCTATTTTCTCTTTCCCCGACTGGCGCTACAACAATATTTCCGAGGTATTGCTGTACAAAGGCACATTCAACAAAGATTTCAGTACCCGAAGCAAAGACCGGAATGTACTGGGAATGGTAGGCGATGGCGCCATGCACAGGGAGATGATCCTTTCACAACCCTCATTACGATCTTCATTTTCAAATCAGCAGGATGGACAAAACACGGTTATACATGAATTTGTACACCTCATAGATAAAGCTGACGGTGCGACTGATGGTATCCCTGAATACCTGATAGCCCGTCCCTACCTGATCCCATGGATAAAGCTGATGCATGAAACAATCAGTGAAATGAAAAGTAAAACGCGTTCTGACATTAACATGTACGGAGCAACCAACGACACCGAGTTTTTTGCTGTAGTATCTGAATATTTTTTTGAACGACCACACGAATTAAAAGAGCACCATCCCCTACTATTTGAGATGCTTGATCATATGTTTCATCCGATAAAAGAATCAGTGCAATGAAAATAGCCATTATAGGAGCAGGTGCTGCCGGGTGTTTTGCAGCCGCCAATATCCCTTACAAAGAAGGGCAGGAAGTGGCTATATTTGAGAAGACAGGCAAAGCTTTGCAGAAAGTGAAAGCATCCGGCGGTGGTCGCTGTAATGTTACGCATGCACATACCGATGTCACTGAGATGTCTGCCCACTACCCACGCGGCAGGCAACTGCTTAAGAAATCCCTACACCAGTTCCCTCCTGCCAAAACGATTGAATGGTTTGAGCAACGAGGCGTTAAGTTAAAAACAGAGGAAGACGGCCGTATGTTTCCGGTCACCGACGATTCTCAAACCATTATCGACTGTATATGGCAACAACTTATCGGCAATAGAGCGCAGGTATTCTATCATAAATCTGTAGAGAAAATAGAACCATTGCTCCATGGCAAATTCGCTATTCATTTTGCTGACCGCACCGTTTATGAATGTGACCGCGTACTAATTGCCGTTGGTGGCTTCCCGAAAAAGGAGCAATATAAGTGGATCGAAAACCTCGGTCATACTATCCAGCTTCCTGTGCCATCGCTCTTTACTTTCAATATGCCCAAACACCCCATTACCGAATTAATGGGAGTGAGTGTGCCGGAAGTAACCGTAAAAATCGCCGGCACTAAAATATTGCAGCAGGGCCCGTTGCTCATCACCCATTGGGGCATGAGTGGCCCGGCGATATTGAAAACATCAGCAATCGGCGCACGGGAACTGGCAGACAGAAACTACGATTTTAAGATCATTGTAAACTGGCTGAATGAGACATCTGACAATGATCTCAAAGAAGAACTATTACTGATCAGAAAAGAACAAGGCAGGCAACTTGTACACAACAAGAACCCATTCAATCTGCCAAAGAGATTGTGGGAATACATGGTGCTGCATTGTGGCATAAAAGAAGATGTAAAATGGGGAGAACTGAGTGCCCCAGCGCAAAACAAACTTACAGAACATTTGTTGAGGGACATATACCACGTAAAAGGCAAGACAACATTCAAAGAAGAATTTGTAACCTGTGGTGGTATTACCCTATCTGAATTAGACCCGCAGACAATGCAGAGCCGTAAGGTGCCGGGGCTGTTCTTTGCCGGCGAATTACTCGACGTAGACGGCGTAACGGGTGGATACAATTTCCAGCATGCATGGAGTAGTGGGTGGATAGCGGCACAAAACATATTGTCTTCCCACGATCAAAAATGAGTTGTTGGTTGATTTTTGAATTTTTACTTTTGGTGAGATTATGAATATAGCATTGATTGGTTACGGAAAAATGGGGCATGCAATAGAGCAAATTGCTGTTAAGCGGGGGCATAATATAGTGCTTCGCATAACGTCGGCTAATAAGCATGAAATGGATGCCGCCCACCTGCAGCTTGCCGATGTGGCTATAGAGTTCACCCATCCCGAATCCGGCAAAGAAAATGTTCTGCGCTGCCTGGAAACAGGACTTAACGTAGTGTGCGGCACTACCGGATGGAACGACTCGTTACCTGTAGCTAATAAAGCCGCAGTAGAAAATAATGCAGCCTTTCTGCACGCTTCTAATTTCAGTATAGGCGTTAATATCTTTTTTGAGGTGAATAAACTGCTTGCCCGGCTCATGAACGGTCATGCCGAGTACAAACCGACAATCGAAGAGACCCACCATACGCAGAAGAAAGATGCACCGAGCGGTACAGCAATTACCCTTGCCGAACAGATCATTCAAAATCTGGACAATGCTACCAAATGGACATTGAATGATACCGGCGATGCAGGTGCATTACCAATAATCGCCCACAGAATTGAGAATGTGCCGGGCACTCACAAGATTACTTATTCCTCTCCTATCGACGATATTGAAATTATACATACCGCTCACAACCGCGATGGTTTTGCGCTTGGAGCTGTGCTTGCCGCTGAGTACATTTATAAAAAGAAAGGTATCTTTACTATGAAGGATGTACTGGGCATTCAATAACCATCATTTACCAAACAACGATCTATTTATGAAAAAGCTATTTTCAATTTCCGTTTTCTTCACCGTTATTTCGTTGTTATACGCCTGCGGCGACCGCACTGCAAACGATGGCAAATCTACCATTGTGCGCGACAGCCTTATCAATATTCTTCCCAACTACAGCGCAGTGCATATCAATCTGGGCGAAGACCGCTCAGAGATGACCGTGGTAGTAGCGGACGTAAAATTCTATTCGGCTACTGCCGAAGAAAAAAATAAGAAAGCAGAAGAACTGGGCAAAATGATTCTACGCATTTACGGCAAAGACAACTATCTGCAGAAAGGCAACCTGATACTTACCAAAGACATCAACAACACCTCTGATACTCCCGCTGATGGCATTAAAACCCCAATCGATTTTGAAGGGTTGAAAAAAGTAGTTTTCCCGAATTAGAAATGTACTTACCTAAGTTAGCTGTCTCAGCATGCTTATCAATGTGTTTATCTCTTACCTCATTCGGGCAAAGCAACCCAAATGACACAAGAAAGATTGACACCATTAATGCCATAACACCACGGCAATGCAGGAACTTTGATATAATATTTGTGTTCGACTATAATACGTCCAAACCTATTTCCAGAAAGCAAATGAAAGCCCTTTGGAAAGAAATAGAGCTATCAATTTTTCCATAGCATCCTTTCTGCAAAAGAGAAAGATGGTTGGGCACTAGCGATTAGCCTTGATCTTTTTCCTGGTGCTGCGGATAAGCAAAATATTCGCTACAAGCGCACCCAAAACCATTATCACCAATACAATCCACTTCATCATGCTAGAGCCATATTTATCCCACATACCATCTGATGGACCATAGTGTGCAATCTCATTCCTCATGGTCTGGTAATTGTATATGGCCAAGTACCCGATATAAAACAACACCGGTATATCCAGTAGCGTATTAATCCACAACGTTCGCAACAATAACTTTAGATTTTCAGCTGTTAACGCCATCATCCAACCCACCACATTCATAAACGCTACTACCAGCAAAAAACCGACAATCGCAATTATCAACGGCAGGTAATGTAAACCATCGAGCGGGTCAGCATTGCACAGCAATGGCATCAAACATAATACAGCAGTGACTACAGTGATTTTTTTCATCAGCAGGACAAGAAAATAATATCAAAAAACACCAGACAACTGTCGCCTCATCCACTAAAGTCCAATGTCTTAACCATAAGTGAAGCCCCTTTAGGCCTGCCTGCCGAAGCATCTGCGCAGGCAGGGGTTTGGGTTTACGGCTTCAAATACAGATCAAAGTAATCACTGATCTTCTGCATCAGGTGTACGCGGTCTTTGCCTCTTACATTGTGCTCATAACCGGGATACACAAAGTAATCCACCTGTACATTTTCATCAACACACTTTTTCAGGAAGTCGATGCTGTGCTGCCAAACCACAACATTGTCATTAGTTCCGTGTATCAGCAACAGCTTATCTTTCAGGTTTTTTGTCTTATCCAGCAAATTGGAATTGGCGTATCCATCAGCGTTTTCCTGTGGCATATCCATGTATCGCTCTGTGTACATTACCTCATACATTTTCCAGTCCATCACAGGGCCGCCTGCTACCGCACACTTAAATACTTCAGGATATTTCAGCATCAGCGATGTGGTCATAAATCCTCCGTAGCTCCAGCCATGCACACCCATTCTGCCTGCATCTACATAAGGCAGTGACTTCAGGTATTCCACACCCTTCAGCTGGTCCTGCATTTCCACCTCTCCCAGTTTCCTGAATGTTGCCTGCTCAAATTCCATACCCCTGTTCCAGCTGCCTCTTCCGTCCATAGTAAATACTATATAGCCATGCTGTGCCATGTATTCGTACCACAGGTTTCCACTCTCCGGAAATGAGTTGTGTATCAATTGCACATTGGGCCCGTTGTACAGATATACTATAACGGGGTACTTTTTACTCTTGTCGAAATGAGTAGGTAAGATCAGCTTGCCGTACAGATCAGTCTTGCCGTCTGCAGCTTTGATCTTTACATCTTTTATGTCTGGTCGGTCGTACCCAATCAATGGATCATCAGCCTTACTGAGCACGTTTTCATAAGCACCATCGGTACTTCTCACCACACAATTCTTTGGTATCCCAGCACCGTTATAAACATCGTATACATACCTGCCATCCTCACTGCAACTGGCACTGTGCATACCTGCGTCTTTGTCTATCCGCTTCATTTTGCCGTTATCAAGGCTCACCGAATAAATGTGTTTTTCGAGCGGAGACTCTTTCGATGCGGTCACAATAACACGCATGTTCACCATATCCAAACCCACAATTTCATTTACCACCCAACTGCCATGTGTTAGCTGGCGCACCATTTTACCATCTGTGCTATACAGGTACAGATGCTGGTATCCGTCGCGCTCGCTCCACCAGATGAACATGTCTTTTTGTTTCGGCAGAAAAACCAGTGGATGCGTTGGGTGCACATATTTGTTGTCCGTCTCCTCAAACAGAGTACTCACTTTTGCTCCCGTTCTGGCGTCATATTTGTTCAGCCACAAATGGTTCTGCCCCCTGTTCAGTATCGCTATGTAAATGTATTTTTCATCAGGGCTCCATGTTACTGAAGTGAGGTAATGATCTTTATTCTTAGCACCGGTATTCATTATCACCGACTTTTTACTTACCGGGTCGTACACACACAGCGCCACTTCGTGCGATGTTCCGCCTGCCATTGGGTATTTAATGATCTCAGCTTTTGCAGGTGTCGCATCCCATTTCACGATCGGGTAATCATTTACCATAGTTTGGTCCATCCGGTAGTAAGCCAGGTAATTGCCTTTGGGCGAAAAGAATATGCCCCCGTCTATACCAAACTCATCCCTATGCACCGACTGACCACACACAATATTTGCATTCGATTCGTTGGTAACTTTCAGGCTGCCGGTTGCTTTGTCCCACAACCATAAGTTGTTGTCGATAGTGTAGGCAATCTTCCTGCTTTTGTCTACAGTAATGTGTTCAGCCGTTGCAGGCAGTTGTGCCATTTTGTTCGTTGTCCAGCCCTTATAGCCCTCACTCAGGGTCGCCTCCACAACATCTTTTTCGTTCAGGTACCATGCATGGCTTTTGTCCAGCCACTTCAATGCCGGCGTTTTAGACTCCTTACCCTTTGGTCCGTCTGTTTCTATGGCAGGTACTGTTACTTTTTTTGCATTATTGGCATATTCTGTAACCGTCCAGGCATCTGCGCCATTTATTTTTTCCACCTGCCAGAAATTATCTGTACCAAATTGCCACGAACCACTTTTTATGCTCTTAGGCGCCAGTGTTGTGCCCATACCGTTTGTAGCTTCAGCAATTGTGAATTGCTTTTTTTGTGCGTCTGCCGCAGTTGTTAAGCACAGAGCAGCAATGAGCAGCAAGGAAACTTTTTTATTCATGATCTTATTTTAAGGAAACAAACATAATTTAAATGCCGTTTGCAAAAACTAACGCCGATAAGGGGAACTATAAAAAAAGCCCCTGCACGCAGGAGCTTTTAAATATTGAAATATATTGCCAATTATAACTGATCGTAGATTGGAGCATCCACATTTCTTGAAATACCATAGTACTGGTATGATTTGTGGTGATATCCTTTCTTAATATACACATCTGTATCTGTATCCTCAGGGATAGTGATCCAAGCGTGGCGCTTGCTCAGCAACCAGCGGTATACACAAAGCGTATTTGATCCCCTGCGTGTAAGCGCATAAAACTGCAGATGTTTCTGAGTATATCCGTTTTTCAGCATTGCGTCATCTGAAAATTCATCTTCGCAAACACTAATGTGCGCACGGCTAACCGGATTGTACCAGCCATTTACTGCTACTCTTCCTGGTCCAGGTGTGCGATACGCCCAAAACATAAGCGTTTTATCACTCCAGCCCCAATTAATCAATTGTCCGTCCTGGTATTCGCCATCGGCTACAGTGCAATATTGCTGATCTTCAGGAATGTACCAACGAAAAACCCTCACCAGATCTTCCTGAGCAAAGCTCCTGTTACCGAATAGTAATGCTGCAAATACTGTAAAAACTACAATAATGGTTCTTTTCATGTTTAGTCTCATTTTCAAAATTGCACCCAAAATACATAAAAATTTCGTTGCCTTGCAAATTATTATGCTAAATTTTTTTTTTATTATCTCAAATCCTCCGCACCAATTCGCCTAAAACCCTTGATTGGTAAAGGTTTTGCCCGTACTACGCCTATTTATTAACGATACCATAATATTGATATGTTTCGCTGTAAAAGGCTCATTTCAGTTAAAATCCGCATTCGTCTCCATACACACAAAATCAACCTGTCACAAATGCCCGAATACCTATCGTACTTGCAAACATACCAAAATAACCACTAACACCGGCAAATAGCTTCCTACCTTCTTTTCCTACATCCATTTACACGGTTGTAACGCCGTCCGATATAGCTATAAGTTAATCACAGTACAATCACAAGGCATATTTTTCTAAATCCACCCTTTGCCGTAACTTCGCAACCCTTTTGCCGGACTGCGCAAACATAGTTTGCCAAGCTGGCAGTTAATTGGGTAGTTGCACGGTTTTTGATACGTAATTATAGATTTTAAAATTTTTTGGCATTTGGGTGCAGCCTCAGGCTTCCCTTAAACATTCGATATATAAAATGATAGGATTTCTTTCTAAAATATTTGGCGGCAGCAAGTCTGATAAAGACGTGAAAAGATTGCAGCCCATGGTTACAGAAACCAATAAATTTTTCGCTCAGTACCAGTCACTGTCAAATGACCAGTTGCGCGGAAAAACGCAGGAATTCCGCCAGCGTATTAAAGAACACCTGACTGCTATTGACCAACAGATCGCAGATAAAAAAAGCGAATCCGACTCTGTAGCTTCAGATGATATACATCTGCGGGAATCAATTTACAATGAAGTAGATAAACTGGTAAAACAGCGCGATGAGCAGATCGAAGAGATATTGAAGATCATCCTTCCTGAGGCATTCGCTGTAGTAAAGGAAACGGCACGCCGCTTCAAGGAAAACACACAGATGGTAGCAACTGCTACCGAGCTCGACAGATTCCTTGCTACCAGCAGAAAGCACATCACTATTGATGGCGATAAATCTATTTACCAGAACACCTGGGACGCTGCGGGCATAACCGTTACATGGAACATGCTGCACTACGACGTGCAGTTGATAGGTGGTATGGTACTCCACGAAGGTAAAATCGCAGAGATGGCTACAGGTGAGGGTAAAACACTGGTATCTACCCTGCCTGCTTACCTCAACGCACTTGCCGGAGAAGGTGTGCATATCGTAACCGTGAACGATTACCTGGCTCGTCGTGACCAGGAGTGGAACGGCCCGATGTTCGAATGGCTGGGTTTAAGAACAGACTGTATTGATAAGCACGAACCTAACTCACCGGAGCGCCGCAACGCCTACATGGCCGATATTACCTACGGCACCAACAATGAGTTCGGTTTCGACTACCTGCGCGATAACATGGTTCATCACCCCGAGGAAATGGTGCAGCGTAAGCACCACTTTGCAATGGTGGATGAGGTGGATAGTGTATTGATCGATGACGCGCGTACGCCGCTTATCATTTCAGGTCCTATACCCAAAGGCGACGAACAGCAGTTCCATGCACTTAAGCCACGTATAGAGCGCCTGCTGGAAGCACAGCGCAAGATCACCAATCAAAGCCTTATAGAGGCTAAGAAACTGATTGCAGAAGGCAAGACAGATAAAGACACCGGTGGTTTGTTTCTGTTTCGCGCCAATCGTGGTCTGCCAAAGAACACTGCGCTGATCAAGTTCCTGAGCGAAGAAGGCAATAAACAGATCTTACAGAAAACCGAAAACTACTATATCGCTGAGCATCAGAAAAACATGCCTGTAGTAGATGAGGAACTGTACTTTGCTATTGACGAGAAAAACAATAGTGTAGACCTCACCAATAAAGGTATAGCACTGATCACGGGCGTTTCAGAAGACGCAAACTTCTTCGTTCTGCCGGATATAGGCACCGAACTTGCCGAGATCGAAAAAACCTCCGCTTCACCAGAAGAGAAAGTGCAGCGTAAAGATGCCTTATTGCAGGATTATGCAATTAAGGCCGACCGCATACATTCTATTCAGCAGTTACTTAAAGCTTACACCCTGTTCGATAAAGACATTGAATATGTGGTGATGGATGGTAAGGTAAAAATAGTTGATGAGCAAACCGGCCGTATCCTTGATGGCCGCCGCTACAGCGATGGTCTCCACCAGGCTATTGAAGCTAAGGAAAATGTAACAGTTGAGGCGGCCACACAAACGTTTGCCACAGTTACTTTGCAGAACTACTTCCGTATGTTCCACAAGCTGGCAGGGATGACCGGTACTGCCGAAACAGAAGCAGGTGAGTTCTGGACCATCTACAAACTGGATGTTGTAACCACACCAACAAACCTTCCTGTTATCCGTAAAGATCAGCAGGACCTCGTTTATAAAACCAAGCGCGAAAAATACAAAGCAACCATCGACGAGATCGAAGCTTTGCGTGCTATCGGTCGTCCTTCTCTGGTGGGTACAACATCGGTGGAAGTATCAGAACTGCTGAGCCGTATGCTACAGCAAAAGAAAATACCCCATAATGTACTGAATGCCAAGCAGCACGCTCGTGAGGCGCAGATAGTTGCTGAAGCAGGCTTGCCGGGTGCTGTTACGATCGCTACCAACATGGCGGGGCGTGGTACCGATATCAAGCTCGGACCTGGAGTAAAAGAAGCAGGCGGACTTGCTATCATTGGCACAGAGCGGCACGAAAGCCGTCGTGTAGATCGTCAGTTGCGTGGCCGTGCAGGCCGCCAGGGCGATCCGGGTAGTTCACAATTTTTCGTATCACTTGAAGACGATTTGATGCGCCTCTTCGGTTCAGACCGTATTGCCGGCCTCATGGATAAAATGGGCCATAAAGACGGCGAGGTACTGCAGCACGGCATGATCTCCAAGTCTATAGAACGTGCACAGAGAAAAGTGGAAGAGAACAACTTCGGTATGCGTAAAAACCTGCTGGAGTACGATGATGTAATGAACTCTCAGCGCGATGTTATTTACAAGCGCCGCAGGCATGCTTTGTTTGGCGAGCGTCTGGCTATCGACCTCGACAACGCTATGTATTCTGTTTGCGTAGGACTGGCCGAACAGTATGCTGACAATAAAGACAAAGAAGCCTTCAAACTCGAGGTAATGAAACACCTGGTGATTGAGGCTGAAATAAAAGAAGAAGACTACACCAAGGCAGACCCTAATGTTATAGGCGAAGCTTTGTACCATCAGGTAAAAGATTTTTATCACCGCAAGATGTCTGCTTTGCGTGAGCATATGCATCCTCAGTTACAGCAAATACTGGAGCAGAACGGCGATCGTATCGACAGCATTTCAATACCGTTTACAGACGGTATTCGCGGCTTGCAGGTGTATGCACCGCTTAAAGAATCGGTTGAACAATCTGGCATGCCTATAGTACAGGTACTGGAGAAGAATATCACACTGAGCATGATCGACGAAGCATGGAAAAATCACCTGCGCGCAATGGATGATCTGCGTACTTCAGTACGTATGGCATCATACGAGCAGAAAGATCCGCTGCTGATCTATAAGTTCGAGGCGTTCAACCTCTTCAAGCAGATGCTCGTTGAAACCAACCGCAATATCATCTCCTTCCTGCTCCGCGCCGGTATACCTATACAGGAAGCACCGCAGGAAACAAGAAGGGTGCCCGAACAGCATACCGATATGAGCCACATGCGGGTGAACAAAGCTGAGATCGATGCTCGCGGACAATCATATGCTGCCGATGAAGAAGATTACTATACCGAAGCACCGGATCCGATGCCTGTAAAACGGGCTCCTATCCAGTCCGGACCAAAAATAGGCCGCAACGATCCTTGCCCATGCGGTAGCGGCAAAAAATACAAGTCGTGCCACGGCAAAGGAGTGGAAGGTTAATCAAAAAAACGAATCAATAAAAACGCCCCCGGTTTTGGGAGGGCACTGAAAAAGTCCTTTTTGTACGACAGAAAGAAAGGGAGTGGAAAATTTAGTTTTCTGCTCCCTTTTTTGTATTTTGAAGGATGCTAATTCAGCAACAGAAAATTCAGTT